>JBMOJU010000644.1:0-1854 GCA_049315625.1 Paracraurococcus sp. | reverse complement strand
CCGGTCAGATCGTCGTGGAGGAGGTTGTCATCTCATCCATCATCCACCAATGGCATTCCAGGTCGCTGGGGATTTCCGCGCCCTGAAAGGCGGGCTTTTGTTTGTATTGGCCGGTTTCGGCCTTGCCCCCGGCCTTCCAGGAGACCTTGTTTTGCGAGGTATACCAGACGACGCAGCCCGTGGGCTCGCGCGCTGTCGCATACACCCGCTGCAGCATGATCACCGCGGCTTCGGCCTGGTTGCCGCCGGACTTCGGCCCGAGATGCTTGTTGATCCGGTAAAGGATGGTGGGCGGGGAATTGAGCGCCTTCTTGACCTTCTTGACCTCGGACCGGTTCGTTCCGTTGCAGAAGGCAAAGAGTTGGCAGTGGCCCGGGCCCGTGGCCCCCTCCTGGTTCTTGACCCAATCCGCGAAGGTCTTGCCGCCCACGGCATCCTCCTGCGGCGTATTGGGCGGGATATGGACCGCGTAGATGGAGGCCGCGCCGACATAGATCAGCCCCATGCAGCCGCGGATACCCGTAATGCCGACCAGGTCATTGTCATGGCCGTAGCAATACATGTTGGCGAAATACACGCAGCCCCTCCCTAGAGCATGATGCGTTTAGGTTCGATTGCAGCCCGAGTCGATCATATAGTTGGCACATTCTTCGGGCGTGTAGGTGTCGAGGAGTGTGCCGATGGTGGAGCACACGGCGTCTTTGTTTCGGGCGGCGGCTTTTCGAAGCATGTGGTTGAGTTTGGCGAACACCTGCTCGATTGGGTTGAGGTCGGGAGAGTACTTCGGCAGCAGGAACAGCTTCGCGCCTGCCTTTCGGATGGCGGCGCGGATAGCTTGGCCTTTGTGGCTGCTGAGGTTGTCCATAACGACGAGGTCGTTCGGCTTCAGCGTTGGCGTGAGTACCTGTTCGACGTAGATCCTGAACCGCTCGCCATTCATCGGGCCGTCGAGCAGCCATGGTGCGACAACGCAGTCATGCCGCAGCGCTGCCACGAAGGTCATCGTGTTCCAGTGGCCAAACGGTGCCTTGGCCATCAGGCGCTCCCCCAACGGCCCCCAGCCGCGGAGCGGCGCCATGTTGGCTTTGGTCCAGGTCTCGTCGATGAAAACCAGCCGTTTGCGGTCAACCTGGCCTTGGTAACGCTTCCACTGCAGGCGCCGGCGGGCGACGTCGGCGCGGTCCTGTTCGCTCGCGTGCAGCGTCTTTTTTGAAGCTGAGCTTCTCCGCGTGTACGAAATCCCACACCGCACGGTAGTCCACCTTCAGACCGCGCGCCGCCAATTCCGCCACCAAGCCGCGCAGCGTGAAGTCCTTGGACTGGCAGCGCTCTACCAGCCAGGTCCGGTAGTCCCCAATAATCCGTCGGGGCTTGTGGCCACCCATCTGGCCCGGCGCCACGCTACCGCTCGCCTGGAACAGCTTCACCCAATTGATCGCCGTGCTAATCGCCACGCCATACCGACGGGCCGCCGCGTTACGAGACATCCCGCCCCGCTCAACCGCGTCCACAACGCGCTCACGCAAATCCAACGAATACGGTGCCGCCATCGATGCTGGCCCCCTCACCAGCACCTACGTTGAATCCGATACCGCCCCACGTCGGGAAGCAAATTCGACTCAACCCGATCACATCCCGCTCTAGTCCAAGAGCGTGAGCGCAAGCGAACGCATCGCGGTCTAGGCGGCGCTCTCGCGCTTCTCCTTCGCCGCCTTGCGCAGGGCGCAAAGCCCGAGGACACCGGCCGTACCGGCGACGGCGCCCAGGGTGAAGGCCCCGCGCACCGCAAGCTTCGTCAACATCACCTGGGCGCAGATCAGTTTCAGGACCATGGGCCTTCTCCTTGGCTATGCT
>JBMOJU010000248.1:0-8174 GCA_049315625.1 Paracraurococcus sp. | reverse complement strand
TTCTACGGGCCGGCCGACGGCAGCGGGATATGGATCGAGCCCCGCCCCGTCGACACCACGCTGCTGGCCCTCATGCCGATCCTGCTGCGGGAGGTGCCGCTGCCGGCCGAGGTCGCGCAGCAGATGGAGGCGGTGGGGAGGCCCGCCACCGTGTACACGGTGGGCACCACCGACGACGAGCAGTGGCTCTTCGCGACGTGGATCGACGGCGACGAGGCGGTCACCATCAGTTCGTACGACGTCGATGTGACGACGGTGCTCGCGACGCTCGCGTCGGTGCGGCGGGCAGAGCCCGACGAGTGGGTCGACCTGATCGAGCAGAGCCAACGGGGCATCAGCTTCGATGAGGCCGGCCCGTCACCCTCGGCGTCTCTGCAGGGCACGTTCTCCGATGGCACCGAGTGGACGAGCTCGTTCGCGGCGACCTACTTCTGGATCCAGACCGGCAATGGCGGCTGGGGCACCCCGGTGCGGATCTCCGACGGTGCTGCCGTGCGCCGGTACGCGGACGTCGATGTCGATGTGATCGCCGCGACGGCGCAATGGCCGAGCCCGGTACGCGTCATGCGGGTGACGGTCGGCGACGCCGCGCCGGTGGACGTGCCGCTCGTGCAGATGGGGGACGAGCCGATCTTCGTCGGGCTGTTCGTGCAGCGCGAGCTCGCGCCGATCTCGGTGGAGCTGCTCGACGCCCAGGGCGAGGTCGTGCCGGTCGGCTAGACCAACTCGACGCCGAGCCGGCGGATCAGCCATTCCAGCGTCGTCCCCTGCAGCACCAGGGTCGCCAGGATGGCGACGAAGGCCAGGTAGACCAGCAGGTCGCGCTCCGGCACCTCGAACGGCAGGGCCAGCGCCGCGGCCAGGCTCACCACCCCGCGCATGCCGGCCCAGGAGATGATGGCGGTGGCGCGCCAGCCGGGATGCGGATCGGCCCGGCGGATCGCCGGCAGCAGTCGCGGCAGCCAGGTGGCGGGGTAGACCCAGACGAAGCGCGCCACCACCACCGTCGCCGCCAGCGCCAGGCCGAGCATGACAAGCTGCGCCACGCCGCGATCGGCGATGCGGTCCAGCACGTGGTTGAGCTGCAGGCCGATCAGGCTGAACACCAGGCTGTTCAGGATGAACTCGACGAATTGCCAGACCGCCTGCGCCCCCATCCGGCTGCGCGAGGACAGCAGCGTGTGCTGCGCCTGCCCCATCAGCAGCCCGGCGGTGACCACCGCCAGCACGCCGGAGACGCCGAGGGCCTCCCCGGCCAGGTAGGCGGCATAGGCGGCGAGGAAGCTGGTCGTCACCTCCAGCATCGGGTCCTCGAGCCGGCGGAAGGCCTCCAGCGTCAGCTTGCCGACCACCCAGCCGATGGCGATGCCGCCCGCCCCGAGCGCCAGGAACGAGAGCGCGCCCTCGGCCGGCGCGACGCTGGTGCTGGCGACCGCGGCGGCGACCGCCAGCTTGTAGAGCACGAGGGCCGAGGCATCGTTCACCAGGCTCTCGCCCTGCAGCACGGTGACGATGCGCTTCGGCAGCCGCAGCCGGGCCAGCACTGCCTCCGCCGCCACCGCATCCGGCGGGGCGACGATGGCACCCAGCGCCAGCGCCACCGACCAGGGGATCTCCGGCAGCAGCAGCCGCAGCACCGCGGCGACGCAGAAGGCGGTGAACAGCACGGCGCCGATCGCCAGCGCCAGGATCGGCCGCAAATTGCGGCGGAAGGCGCGCCAATCGGTCCGCCAGGCGCTGGCCTGCAGCAGGGGCGGCAGGAAGAAGGCCAGTGCCAGGTCGGGGTTCAGCCGGATTTCCGGCAGGCCGGGGATGAAGGCCAGCACCATGCCGCCGACCACCAGCATCACCGCATAGGGCACCGCCAGCCGGCGGGCGAGCAGCGCGAAGCCGATGCAGGCGGCGACCAGGGCCAGGAGCGCTTCGACGAGGTCCATGCCGCGTTCCTACGATGCTTCGGGCGGCCGCGCACCTCACCTGCCCGAACGGCCAGGTGGCGGCGGCGGCGGCGGCCGACCACCTCGGCAGCATGCTCGATGCGCCGCTTCCTCCCGATGATGGCCTGCTGCTGGATGCCTATTCGCGCGCGGTGACCGCCGCGGTGGACCGCGTCGGGCCGGCGGTGGTGCATGTGGCGGTGCGTGGCGGGGCGGGGTCTGGCGTCGTCGTCTCCCCCGACGGGCTGATCCTGACCAACGCGCATGTCGTCGGCGGCGCCGATGCGGTGCAGGTCACCGCGGCCGAGGGGCGGCCCTTCGCGGCGCGGCTGCTGGGCGCCGACCCCGACACCGACCTGGCCCTGCTGCGGGCCGAGAGCGCGGTGGCGCTGCCGGCCGCGGAACTCGGCGACAGCGCGGCGCTGCGGGTCGGGCAGCTTGCGGTCGCCATCGGCAACCCGCTCGGCTTCTCCTCGACGGTGACCGCCGGCGTGGTCAGCGCGCTGGGCCGCAGCCTCGCCGGGCGCGGCGGCCGGCCGATCGAGGATCTGGTGCAGACCGACGCGGCGCTGAATCCGGGCAATTCCGGCGGCGCGCTGGTGGATGCCGCCGGCCGCGTCATCGGCATCAACACCGCGATCATCGCCGGCGCACAGGGGCTCTGCTTCGCGGTGGCGTCGAACACGGCGCAGCTCGTGCTCGGCCAGCTGGTGCGCTTCGGCCGGGTGCGCCGCGCCGCGCTGGGCCTGACCGGGCAGCGGGAGGCGGTGCCGCGCCGCTTCGCCCGGCCCTTGGGCGTCGAGCAGGCGACCGGCGTGCTGGTCGCCGCGGTGCAGCCGGGCGGGCCGGCGGCGCGGGCGGGGATCGAGCGCGGCGACCTGCTGCTGACCTTCGATGGCGTGCCGGTCACCGGTGTCGATGCGCTGCTGCGCTGGCTGACCGCGGAGCGGGTGGGGGAGGCGGCGGCGGTGCTGCTGCTGCGCCGCGGCGATCCGCGGCGCCTTCGCGTGGTGCCGGCCGAGCGCGGCTGACGCGGGACGATTCACCGCGCTGACGCGGGAGGCAAATCACCGTTAGGATGAATCCGCATCCTGGGGGAATCGCCGGTGTCGGACGCGTCCGGGGAGGTGCCGTCGATACTGCGGCACCGGCCCTTTCTGCTGTTCTGGACGTCCCGCGTCCTCTCCACCCTGTGTTTCCAGATGCTGGCCGTGGCGGTGGGCTGGCAGCTCTATGCGCTGACCGGGCGGGCGATGGATCTCGGCCTGGTCGGGCTGGTGCAGTTCATCCCGGTCCTGGTGCTGACCCTGCCGGCCGGGTACCTGGCGGATCGCGGCGACCGGCGGCTGATCGTCGCCTGCTGCCAGGGCAGCGTCGCGGTGCTGGCCGCGCTGCTGGCGGTGGGTACCGTGCAGGGCTGGCTGGGGCGGGAGGCGATGTTCGCCCTGATTGGCCTGATCGGCTGCGCCCGCGCGGTGGAGGCACCCAACATGGCCTCCCTGCTGCCCGGCCTGGTGCCGCGCGCGCTGTTCCCCCGCGCCGCGGCCTGGTCGGCGAGCGCCACGCAGACGGCGCAGATCCTCGGCCCGGCGCTGGGCGGGCTGCTGTATGCGCTGGGGCCGCAGGCGGCCTATGGCACGGCGGCGGCGCTGCTGCTGGTCGGCTGCGCCGCCGCGGTGGCGATCCGGGCGCCGCGGCGCATTCCCGGCGCGGAGCGGCCGGGGCTGGCCGGGCTGCTGTCGGGTTTCCGCTTCGTGCTGCGGCACCGGATCGTGCTCGGGGCGATCTCGCTCGACCTGTTCGCCGTGCTGCTGGGCGGGGCGGTGGCGCTGATGCCGATCTTTGCCCGGGACATCCTGGGCACCGGGCCGGCAGGACTCGGGATGCTGCGCGCGGCGCCGGCGGTGGGGGCGCTGTTGACCTCGGTCTGGCTGGCCAACCGGCCGCTGCGGGCGCCGGTCGGGCCACGGATGTTCGCCGCGCTCGGCACCTTCGGCGTGGCGACGGTGGTCTTCGCGCTGTCGGAGAGCCTGCTGCTGTCCTGCCTGGCGCTGGCCGTGGTGGGTGCGGCGGATGTGGTCAGCGTGGTGGTGCGGTCGTCCCTGGTGCAGCTGCGCACGCCGGATGAGATGCGCGGGCGGGTCTCGGCGGTGAATTCGCTGTTCGTCGGCGCCTCCAACCAGCTCGGCGATTTCCGCGCCGGGTCGGTGGCGGCGCTGCTGGGCGCGGTGCCGGCGGCGGTGCTGGGCGGGCTGGGCACGCTGCTGGTCGCCGCGCTGTGGATGCGGCTGTTCCCGGAGTTGCGGAAGCTGGAGAAGTTGGAAGGGTAGGGCGGCTCAGCCCTTCCGCCGCCAGGACAGCAGCACCATCGCCACGACGACGGCGGCGATCAGCGCGATACCGACCATGCCCTCCACCACGTCGAAATTCGGCGCGTCGCGGGCGACGAAGACCGCGGTGATCGTCCCCGATGCCGCCAGCACCAGCCTTGCCCACATCCTCCGGTCCCCCATGCGCGGGGCCAGCCTGCCCCGATGGTGCCCGCCGGCGCCTTGCCCTGGCGCAAGCCGGGGCGGCCGTTACGCTGCCTTGGTCTTCACCAGCGTCTGCACCGCCTCGAACCCCTCGAATTCCGGTGGGCCGAGATAAAGCGGCTTCGTCGTCCCGGCATTGCGGTGCGCCGCACGGAACGCCTCCGACCTGGTCCAGGCCTCGAACTCCGCCTTCGAGGCCCAGGTGGTGTGGGAGGAATAGAGCACGTGGCCTTCCTTCGCCGGGCCCTTCAGCAGGTGGAATTCGACGAAGCCCGGCACCGTGTGCAGGTGGCTGTCGCGCGACTTCCAGAGGGTCTCGAACTCCGCCTCGGCGCCCGGGGCGACCTTGAAGCGGTTCATGGCGATGAACATGGCGGACTCCTCCGGCTGGGCGAAACCTGCGCCGGCGGGGCGCAAAAGAAAAGCCGCCCCGGTTGCCCGGGGCGGCGTCGTCGGGGGCAGGGGCGGGCGGTCAGCCCGCCATCGCCGCTTCCTTGCCCTTGCGCAGGTTGGGCAGCATCATCGCGATCAGCGCGATGGCGCCGACCGAGAGCAGCACGGCGCTGATCGGGCGCTGCAGGAACACCATCGGGTCGCCGCGGCTCAGCAGCATGGCGCGGCGCAGGTGCTCCTCCATCATCGGGCCGAGCACGAAGCCGATCAGCAGCGGCGCCGGCTCCATCTTCAGCTTGGAGCACATGTAGCCGAAGATCGCGAACAGCACCGTCATGTAGACGTCGAAGACGTTGTTGTTCAGCGAGTAGACGCCGATGCAGCAGAACACCAGGATCGACGGATAGAGGAACTTGTAGGGCACCTGCAGCAGCTTCACCCACATGCCGATCAGCGGCAGGTTGATGATCAGCAGCATGACATTGCCGATCCACATGGAGCAGATGAGGCCCCAGAAGAGGTCCGGCTGCGCCTCCACCATCCGCGGCCCCGGCTGGATGCCCTGGATGATCAGCGCGCCGACCATCAGCGCCATCACGGCGTTGGCCGGGATGCCGAGCGTCAGCAGCGGGATGAAGCTGGTCTGCGCCGCGGCGTTGTTCGCCGCTTCCGGACCGGCCACGCCCTCGATCGCGCCATTGCCGAAATGCGCCCGGCCGGCAGAGACCTTCCGCTCCATCATGTAGGAGCCGAAGGCGGCCAGCGCCGCGCCGCCGCCGGGCAGGATACCGAGCACCGAGCCGACCACGGTGCCGCGCAGCACCGACGGCGTCGCCCGGCGGAATTCCTCCTTGGTCAGCCACAGGCTGCCGACCTTGGTCTTGAGGACCGAGCGGGCTTCCGGCTTTTCCAGGTTCAGGATGATCTCGGCGATACCGAACATGCCCATGGCGACGGAGACGAAGCCGATGCCGTCGGAGAGTTCCGGGATGCCGAAGGTGAAGCGCTGCTGGCCGGTCTGCACGTCGGTGCCGACCAGGCCGAGTGCCACGCCGAGCACCACCATCGCCACCGACTTCAGCACCGAGCCCTGCGCCAGCACGGCCGATATGATCAGGCCGAGCAGCATGAGCGAGAAGTAGTCCGCCGGGCCGAAGGACAGCGCCACCTTCGTGAGCAGCGGGCCGGAGGCGGCGACGAGCACGGTGGCCACCGAGCCGGCGAAGAACGAGCCGATGGCGGAGGTCGCCAGCGCCGCGCCCGCCCGCCCGTTCCGGGCCATCTTGTAGCCTTCGAGCGTGGTGACGACGGAACTGATCTCACCCGGCAGGTTCAGCAGGATGGCGGTGGTCGATCCGCCGTACTGCGCGCCGTAGTAGATGCCGGCGAGCATGATGATGGCCGTCGTCGCGGGCTGGCCGAAGGTGATCGGCAGCAGCAGCGAGATGGTGGCGACCGGCCCGATGCCCGGCAGCACGCCGATGGCGGTGCCGATCAGCGCGCCGATGAGGGCAAAGAGCAGGTTGTCGAAGGTAAGCGCGACGGCGAAGCCGTGCGCCAGATTGCCGATGATATCCATGGCCCGTGCGGTTCCTTATGCCGAAGCCTGGTTCAGAACTGCGGCCAGACGGCCACGCGGATGTCGAGCTGCTTGATGAAGATCCACCAGCACAGCGCGAGCAGGAACACCGTCATCCCCAGCACGCCGAGCGGGCGGGCACGATGCTGGGGCTCCGCCGCGGAGGAGATGAAGATCGTCGCCACCAGCGACAGCATCAGCCCGCCCTTTTCCAGCAGCAGGCCGAAGACGCACATGGCGGCGCAGATGAAGCCCAGCAGGCGCCAGCCCGCGGCGGCGCAGATCACCAGGAAGCCGACCAGCAGGCCGAAGCCGATGGCGTTGTAGGTGCTGGTGAAGAACTCGCCGAAGAAGGGGGCGATCTTCCAGGCCAGCGTCCCGGCGATGACGCCGAGGGCGAGCGTGCTGCTTTCGAGCCCCGTCCATTTCTGCAGCGGGTCGGGCCCGTTGAAGAGCGCGAGCACGAGCACCAGCCCGCCCAGGCCCATCTGGATCCAGAACACCAGCATCGGCATGTAGCCCGGGCCCATGCGCCGGGCCGAGCCCAGCGAATGGTCCTGGTTGAGCCAGAGGCCGACCGCGGCCACCAGGACCAGGAACAAGCCTGCGGCGATATCCTTCGCGTTCAGTTTCATGCAGCGACCTTTCTCGGCTCCCAGCGCCCCGGAACGACGTTCCGGGGGGTCTTCCCTCGACACCCTGCCGGGGCAGGCCCCGGCTCACTCCAACGGCTCATTCCACCCGGGCGCCGGAGGCCAGCACCACCGGCGCCCAGCGGGCCACCTCCGCCCGTACGAAATCCGTGTAGCCATCCGGCCCGAGCGCACCGACCGTCCCGCCAAGTTCGGCGAAGCGGGACTGCAGCGCCGGCTGGGCCAGCACCGCGGCGGCGGCGGCGGCCAGCCGTGCCGTGACCGCCGGCGGCAACCCGGCCGGACCCGACAGGCCGAACCAGGAGGAGCTGACCAGATCCAGCCCCTGTTCCCGGAAGGTCGGCACCGCCGGGAAGGCGGGGTGCCGTGTTCCGGCGGAAAGCGCAAGGGCACGCACCGCGCCGCCGCGGATGTGCCCGGCGGCGGAGGGCAGGCTGTCCGACATCATCGGCACCACGCCGGCGATCGTGTCCGTCATCGCCGGGCCGGCGCCGCGATAGGGCACGTGGTTCACCCGCGCGCCCGTCGCCTGGCCGAATTGCAGGATCAGCAGATGATTGGTCGAGCCCGAGCCGGAGGAGGCGATGTCGATGCCGCGCCCGTCCTCCCGCGACAGCCGCACAACGTCGGCGAGCGTCGTCACCGGGAAGCGCGGCGTGGCGACGAAGACCAGCGGGTTCTCCACAACCAGCGCGAGATGGGTGAAGTCGCGCACCGCGTCGTAGCGCAGGCCGCGATAGAGGCTGGGCGCGACGCCATGGCTGGCGATGTTGGAGACCAGCAGCGTGTGGCCATCGGGCACCGCCTGCGCCACCGCCAGGCTGCCAATGGTGCCGCCGGCGCCGGCGCGGTTCTCGATGATCACCGGCTGGCCGAGCTGGTCCTGCAGCCCCTGCGCCAGCAGCCGCGCGACGAGATCCGTGGTGCCGCCGGGCGCGAAGGGCACCACCAGGCGGATCGGCTGGCCTGGCCATGCGGCGGGGGCAGGGGATTGCGCGCGCGTGAGCGCGGGCAGCGCCAGCGTGGCGCTGCCGACGAGCAGGGCTCGGCGCGGCAGGATCCCGGACATTCTCCTCCC
>JBMOJU010000247.1:0-8182 GCA_049315625.1 Paracraurococcus sp. | reverse complement strand
AATTGCCGGCCTCGTCCTCGATCTGGCTGGTCACCAGGTTCCAGCCGGCGCGGCCGCCGCTGATCTGGTCCACCGTGCCGAAGCGGCGGGCGAGGGTGTAGGGGTCGCCATAGGTCGTGGTCGCGGTGGCCACCAGGCCGAGATGCGTGGTCACCGGCGCCAGCGCGGCGATCAGCGTCGCCGGCTCGGGGAAGACCTGCCGGCCTGCCGCCGGGCGCCATGGGCTGCCGCCATCCAGCGCGGCGCTGCCGTTCACTGCCGCGGTGTCCTGGAAGAAGATGCAGTCCAGCAGCCCGCGCTCGGCGGTCCGCGCCATCGCGACGTAATGGGCGAAGGACATGTCGGTCTCGGGCACCGCATCCGGATGCCGCCAGCCGGCAGAATGGCTGCCGGGGGTGAAGAAGAAGGCGCCGAGGTTCAGCGTGCGGGGCTTGCTCATGGGGCGGGCCTGATCCCGGTGGCCATCGTGTAGGCATCGCCGCGCGGCGCCAAGGTCAGCGGGCGCCTGAGGCCCCAGGAGGCCTTGACGTGGAAGATCGGCAGCAGCGCCGGCTGCTCCACCGCCAGCCGCACCGCGTCGCGCATGGCCTGTTCGCGCGCCGCCGGGTCGAAGATCGTGTCCACCCGGTCGAGTGCGGCATCCAGTGCCGGGCTGGAATAGCGCGTGCGGTTCCAGGTGCCCTGCGCCCGCGCCAGGTTCGGCGTGCGGGCCAGCGCCGTCAGCCCCTCGCTGGCGATGCCGGTGGAGGAGCCGAACATCGACAGGTGCGCGCTGAGGTCGGGCGCACCATCGGCGCCGAGCGCCGCGCTGCGGCGCAGATAGACCGGCATCGGCAGTGCCTCCACCGTCGCGCGGAGGCCGATGGCGGTCAGCATCTGGCCGATGGCCTGGCAGACCTTGGCGTCGCCGGCGAAGCGATCCAGCGTGCAGTGCAGGGTCAGGCCGAAGCCCTGCGCCAGGCCGGCCTCCGCCAGCAGGCGGCGCGCACGGGGCGGGTCATAGGCCGGGACCGGGATGGCGGGGTCATGGCCGATGAAGCCGGGCGCGGCCACCTGGCCGGTGGCGCTGCCGCCGCCTTCCATCACCCGGTCGGCCAGCGCCACGCGGTTGATGGCGTGGGAGATCGCCTGCCGCACCCGCGGATCGCGCAGCGGGTTGTCCGCCAGCGGCTGGCCATCGGCGCCGGTGGCGTTGCCGATGCGCGCGCTCATCGCATCCAGGTACAGGTAGTGGGTGAAGATGGAGTCGCCGGTGACCAGGCTGGTTTCCGGCGTCTCCCGCACCCGGGCGTAGAGCCCGGCCGGGACGGTGTCGATCGCATCGACATCGCCGGCCAGCAGTGCGGCGACGCGGGCGCTGTCGTTCGGGATGAAGCGGAAGACCACGCGTTGCCAGGGCTCGGCCGGGCCGCGCCAGGCGGGGTTGCGATCCAGCACCACGTCCTGCGCCGGGGTCCAGCGGATCCAGCGATAGGGGCCGCTGCCGATGGCGGCGCGGCCGCCGTTGAAATCGGCATCGCCGGCCTCCGCCGCGGCGCGGGCGCTGACGATGGCGATGGCGGCCAGCAGGTCGGGCTGCAGCGGCACCGGCACGCCGGTGCGGACGATCAGCGTGCGCTCGTCCGGCACTTCCACCGCGGTGATGCTGCGGACCGAGGCGGCATAGGTGCGCGGGCCCTGCGCCGCCTGGGCGCGGCGGATGGAGAAGGCGGCGTCCTGCGCGGTCAGCGGGGTGCCGTCGCTGAAGGTGACGCCCGCGCGCAGGCGGAATTCCCAGGTCAGCGGGTCGGTCGCGCGCCAGCTTTCGGCGAGGCCGGGCAGCGGCCGCAGCGTGGCATCCTGGCTGACCAGCGTTTCCCAGACATGCAGCTGGACATTGCGGTTCGGCGTGAAGGTGAGGTGCGGGTCGGCGGCATCGACCGCCGCCTTGAAGGCGATGCGCAGCGTCTGCGCGCCGGCCGGCATCGCCAGCAACGCCAGGGCGAGGGTGAGGGCGAGGCGCAGCGGCTTCATGGTGCGGCGCCCTGCAGGGCGGCGGCGATGCCGGCGCGGCGATGCGTCGCCGGCGCCACGCCGAGGTTGCCGCGCAGGGTCGTCGCCTCGTACTGCGTCCGATAGAGGCCGCGGCGCTGCAATTCGGGTACGACCATGTCCACCACATCCTCCAGCCCGCCGGGCAGCCAGGGCGGCAGGATGTTGAATCCATCCGCCGCATCCTGATGGAACCAATCCTCCATCGCGTCGGCGATGTCGGCCGGCGTGCCGATGACCAGCCGGTGCCCGTTGCCGCCGGCGATCGAGAGGTAGAGCTGGCGGATCGTCAGGTTGCCGCGCCGGGCGATGTCGAGGAAGATCTGCGCCCGGCTGTGCATGCGGCGGTTGGTCGGCTCCGGCACCGGCCCGTCCAGGTCATGGGCCGAGAGATCGCCGAGGTAATTGGCGATGGCGGCGAGGCCGACCAGCGGATGCACGCGCTCCTGCAGGATGTCGTAGCGGTCCTGCGCCTCCTGCCGGGTGCGGCCGGGCACCGCCATCAGGCCGGGCATGATCTTCAACTGGTCCGGGTCACGGCCGTATCGCGCCATGCGGCGCTTGACGTCGCGGTAATAGGCCTGGGCGTCCGCCAGCGTCTGCGCGGCGGCATAGACGACATCGGCGGTGGCGGCGGCCAGCTCGCGGCCCTGCTCGCTGGCGCCGGCCTGGACGATGACTGGCGCGCCCTGCGGCGTGCGGGCGACGTTGAGCGGCCCGCGCACCTGGAAATGCGGCCCCCGGTGGTCCAGCACGTGCAGCTTCGCCGGATCGTAGTTGAGCCCGCTGGCCTTGTCGCGGACGAAGGCGTCGTCCTCCCAGCTCTCCCACAGGCTCTGCACCACCTCGACGAACTCGGCGGCGCGGTCGTAGCGCACGTCGTAGCCGGGCGCCTTGTCCCGGTTGAAATTCTGCGCCTCCATATCGGTGACGCTGGTCACCACGTTCCAGCCGGCGCGGCCGCCGCTGATATGGTCGAGCGAGGCGAATTTCCGCGCGACATGGTAGGGCTCGTTGTAGGTGGTCGATGCCGTGGCGACGAGGCCGACGCGCTGCGTGACCATCGCCAGCGCCGACAGCAGCGTCAGCGGCTCGAATTGCACGTTCTTCGAGGTGCGGCAGAGCGCGCCCGCCGGCTCGTCGTGGAAGCGGATGCCGACGCCGTCGGCGAGGAAGGCCATGTCGAACAGCCCGCGCTCGGCGGCCTGGGTGACGCGGACGAAATGCTGCAATTCCATGTTGCCGCCGGCCGGCGCATCGGGGTGCCGCCAGGCTGCCAGATGGTAGCCCAGCCCGATCATCGACACGCCGAGCCTGATCTGCCGCTTCGCCGCCATGGCCCGCATCCCGTTCCGCGGTTCGGGCGGATGCGAGCAAATCCCGGACCATCACGGCGGCACGGGAATCGGGCCGTGCTGCCCAGGAATGCAGCGGGACGGGCGCGGCTGCCGCGCAGCCGCGCCGTCAGACGTCCAGGTTCGCCACCTTCAGCGCGTTGCTGACGATGAAGTCGCGCCGCGGCTCCACCACGTCGCCCATCAGGGTGGAGAAGACGGTCTCCGCATCCTCCACATCCTCGACCCGCACCCGCAGCTGCGTGCGCACCGTCGGGTCCAGCGTGGTCTTCCAGAGCTGCTCGGGGTTCATCTCCCCCAACCCCTTGAAGCGCTGGATGGTCAGGCCGCGCCGGCCCTGCGCCAGGATGCGGTCCAGCGCCATGGCCGGGCCCTGCACCGCGGCGTCGTTGCTGTCGAGCGCCAGCCGCGCGCCCTCGCCGAAGTCGCGCGCCAGCGCCTCGTGCCGCTCGTCCAGCCAGCGCGCCTCGGCGCTGCGCAGCGCTGCGGGCGTCAGCGCATGGCGCTCGGTCACGCCGCGCACGGTGCGCCACAATTGCAGCCCGGCCTCGCCGCCGGCGGTCGCGTTCCAGTGCCGCTCGCTCGGCAAAGCGAGCGCGTTCAGCCGCGCCACCAGCGCCGCCGCGGCGGCCGTTGCCCGGTCCGCATCCAGGGTCAGCGCGCCGGCGACGGAGGCCTGTTCCACGATCTCGGCCGGCACCGTCGCCGCCAGGCGGCGGATGCGCGACGCGATCTGGCGGAGCTGCTCGACCTCGGCCTTCAGCGCGGCGCCGGTGACGACCCGGCCCTCGCCGAGCGTCAGCGTCGCGCCGGCCAGCGCCTTCTCCAGCAGGAAATCCTCCAGCGCCCGGTCGTCCTTCAGGTAGCGCTCGTCATTGCCGCGCTTGGCGCGATAGAGCGGCGGCTGGGCGATGTAGAGGTGTCCGCGCTCGATCAGCTCCGGCATCTGCCGGAAGAAGAAGGTCAGCAGCAGGGTGCGGATATGGCTGCCATCCACGTCGGCATCCGTCATGATGACGATGCGGTGGTAGCGCAGCTTGTTCGGGTCGAAGCCGCCCTTGGCCGGCTCCCCGGTGCCGATCCCGGTGCCGAGCGCGGTGATCAGCGTGCCGATCTCCGCACTCGACAGCATCTTGTCGAGCCGCGCCCGCTCGACGTTCAGGATCTTGCCCTTCAGCGGCAGGATCGCCTGGAAGGCGCGGTTGCGCCCCTGCTTGGCGGACCCGCCGGCGCTGTCACCCTCGACCAGGAAGATCTCGCACTTGGCGGGGTCCTTCTCCTGGCAGTCGGCCAGCTTGCCGGGCAGGGTGGAGATATCCAGCGCGTTCTTCCGCCCGACCTTCTCCCGCGCCATCTGCGCCGCCTTGCGCGCGGCGCCGGCGAGCACGACCTGCTCGATGACGATCTTGGCTTCCTTCGGATGCGTCTCGAACCAGTGGGAGACGGCGTCGGCGACGGCCATCTGCACCACCGGCTGGACTTCCGAGCTGACCAGCTTCTCCTTGGTCTGGGAGGAGAATTTGGGATCGGGCACCTTGACCGAGAGCACCGCGGTCAAGCCTTCCCGCATGTCCTCCCCGACCAGCTCGACCTTTTCCTTCTTCGCCAGATCCTCGGCGTATTTCATCACCACGCGGGTCAGCGCCTGGCGGAAGCCGGCCTGGTGGGTGCCGCCGTCGCGCTGCGGGATGTTGTTGGTGAAGCACAGCGTCATCTCGCGCGGCGTGGTGTTCCACCACATCGCGATCTCGACCTTGATGCCGTCGATCTCCTTCGACATCACCGCGATCGGCGGCTTGAACAGGGGCTCCTTCCCCTGGTCCAGCCATTCGACGAAGGCGGTCAACCCGCCGCGGAACTGGAAGAAGATCTCCTGCGCCGGCACGTGCCGGTCATCCTTCAGGGAGATCGCCAGGCCGGAATTCAGGAAGGCCAGCTCGCGCAGGCGGCGTTCCAGGATGGCGAATTCGTATTCGACCTTGGTGAAGGTGCCGCTGCTCGGCTTGAAGGTCACCTCGGTGCCGTTGTGCTCGGTCGAGCTGCCGGTGATGGTCAGCGGCTGCACCGTGTCGCCATGCTCGAAGCGGATGAAGTGTTCCTGGCCGTTGCGCCAGATCTTCACCTCCATCCATTCGGACAGGGCATTGACCACCGCGGCGCCGACGCCGTGCAGGCCGCCGGAGACCTTGTAGCTGTTCTGGTTGAACTTGCCGCCGGCATGCAGCCGGGTCAGCACGACCTCGGCGGCGGAGACGCCCTCCTCCTCGTGCATGTCGACCGGGATGCCGCGGCCATCGTCCCGCACGGTGACGCTGCCGTCGCCGTTGAGGGTGACCTCGACCTTGCTGGCATAGCCGGCCTGGGCCTCGTCGACGGCGTTGTCGATGATCTCGAACGCCATGTGGTGCAGGCCGGAGCCGTCATCGGTATCGCCGATATACATGCCGGGGCGCTTGCGCACGGCTTCGAGGCCACGGAGGACGGTGATCGATGCGCTGTTGTAATCGCCCCCGCTTTGGTCAGGCGGGGTCGGCTCGGCGCGCTCGGCGGGGTCACTCATGCCGGCGGCAAACTCCTTGGGTCATCGCGTCGGGAAACTCGCTGCAATATAGGGATTCAGTCGCCCTCAGGCACGGGAAAATCTGCGTCCGGAACGAGTAGCCCGGGGGCGGCCCGGAACGCCTCCGCGATCCCGCGCAGCGGCGCGAACACGCCGGCGTCAGTCCCGGTCAGGAAGACCTGCGCGGGCAGGGTGGCCAGGGCCTCGAACAGGGCCTCCCGCCGCGTTTCGTCCAGGTGGGCGGCGACCTCATCCAGCAGCAGCAGCGGGGCGAAGCCGCGCGCCGCGGCGATCAGCGTCGCATGCGCCAGCACCACGGCGACCAGCAGGGCCTTCTGTTCCCCGGTCGAACACAGGGCCGCGGGGATGCCCTTCGGCGCATGGGTGAACAGCAGGTCGGCCCGGTGCGGGCCGGTCAGCGTCGCCCCGGCCGCCGAGTCGCGCCCGCGGCAGGCTGCCCAATCGGCCCGCAACCCGTCTTCCACCGCCAGCGCCGGCGCGCCGGCCAGTGCCGCCGAGACCGGGCAGGACAGATCCAGCCGCGCCGCCGGGAAGGCGCCGGTGACGCCGGCCGCCAAGGTCGCGTTCAGCCGCGCGACCAGACCGCGGCGGGAGGCGGCAACGGCCACGCCATGCCGGGCCATCGCGTCCTCCAGCCCGGCCAGCCAGGCGGGATCGGGCCGCAGCCCCTCCCGCCGCTCCTGCGCCAGCAGGCGGTTGCGCTGCGCCATCGCGTTGTCGTAGGCGGCGACCTCCCGGGCGTGGTGCGGCTCCAGCGCCCAGACCAGGCGGTCGAGGAAGCGGCGGCGGTCGCCGGCGCCGTCCTGGAACAGCCGGTCCATCTGCGGGGTCAGCCAGATCGTGGCGACCCGCTCGGCCAGCTCGGCCTGGCTGCGGACCGGGCTGCCCTCCAGCCGGAAACTGCGCCGCTCGGGCGGGCCGCCGTCGGGCGTGCCGGTGCCGATATCGAAATCCTGGTCCAGTGCGTCGCGGAAGCGGCCGGCGGCGGACCAGGGCAGCGGCGGCCCGCTCGCCTGCCGGCCGAGCTCGGCCGTCTTCGCCCCACGCAGCCCGCGGCCCGGGCCGAGCAGGCTGATCGCCTCCAGCAGGTTGGTCTTGCCGGCGCCGTTCGGGCCGGCGACCAGGACGATGCGGGACTGGAACGGGACCGTCAGCGCCGGCCAGCTGCGGAAATCCCGCAGCATAAGCCGGGTCAGGCGGAGCGTCGGTGCCGGCGCCATTCAGCCGCCGGCCCCGGGCTCAGCTCTCCTCGTCGCGGTCGGCCTCGACCTCAAGCTCGTCGCCGATGGTCTCGGCATCGTCTTCGAGCTCCTCGGCGTCTTCGACCGCCTCGTCGCCCTCGACATCCTCCAGCTCCACCTCGTCCGCCTCGGCCTCGGGCGCCACGACGCGCTTCTTCACCTTGTCCTCGGCCGGCAGGGCGCCGGCGCTGCGGCGCAGGCGCGGCTGTTCGGCCGGCTGCTCGGTGCCGCATTTCGGGCAGACCGCCGGGGCGCGGGTCAGGTCGTAGAACTTCGTGCCGCAGGCGACGCACACGCGCTTGAGGCCCAGTTCGGGCTTGGCCATCGGTGAAGCCTCATCTCTCGGGAAGGGCGGTCCGCCCGCAAAGGCCGAAAGGCGGCTGCGGGCGGGTGCCAAAATTGAGCGCGGCGCATTGCCACGCGGGGTCGCGCATGTCAAACGCCGCGTCATGGCCCACCCCGACGCCCTGCAACCGCTGCGCGCCGCGGCGCCCGCTGGCGGCCTCTCCGGCCGGTTTCCCGTGCCAGGCGACAAGTCGATCAGCCACCGTGCCCTGATGTTCGGCGCACTCGCGGTCGGCACCACCGAGATCAGCGGATTGCTGGAAGGCGAGGACGTGCTGCGCACCGCCGCCGCCATGCGGGCGCTGGGGGCCGAGGTCGAGCAGACCGGCCCCGGCGCCTGGCGCGTCTCCGGCCGCGGCGTCGGCGGGCTGGTGGAACCCGCCGACGTGCTGGACATGGGCAATTCCGGCACCGCCGCCCGGCTGCTCTGCGGCCTGCTGGCCGGCCACCCGATCTTCGCGGTGATGACCGGTGATGCGTCCCTGCGGAAGCGCCCGATGAAGCGGGTGACCGAGCCGCTCTCGGCGACCGGCGCCAGCTTCTGGACCCGCGACGGTGGCCGGCTGCCGCTGGCGGTGCGCGGCGCGCTGGATGCCCTGCCGCTGGACTACACCCTGCCCGTCGCCTCG
>JBMOJU010000246.1:0-8194 GCA_049315625.1 Paracraurococcus sp. | reverse complement strand
CACGACCGGCGCGGCGGCGAGCGTGCGGTCGAGCGTCGCCACCGCCGCCTGGGCCTCCCGCTCGGCGGTGACGTCGACGTGAAAGCCGATCATCTCGGCGCCGCCATCCGGCAGCCGCTCGACCACCGCCAGCGTAGCCCGCAGCCAGAGCCACCGGCCATCGGCGTGACGGACCCGGAGGTCTTCCGAGAGGCTCCCCTCGCGCAGCAGGCGCCGCAGGTGCTCCGGCTCGCGCGCCCGCTGAACTGGTTCGATGATACCGCGCAACCCGCCCGGGGCGTTGATCTCCTCCCAGGGCCAGCCCGTCACCTGCTCGACACCGCGGCTGAGGTAGGTTCGGGTGAAGCCGCCATCCGGGGCGATGCGGCCGCGCGAGACGAACACCGGCGCCACGCCGAGGGTGCGGTCGAGGTCGGCCGCCGCCGCCACCGCCTGCGCCGCCGCCATGCGCTCGGCGTGGATGTCGGCGACGTAGCCCACCACCTCGCCGCCGCCATCGGCGCGCCGGGTCAGGCGGCGGCTGAAATTGCGCATCCAGCGCCAGGAGCCGTCGGGCTGCCGCATGCGCCAGTCCATGGAGGCGGTGCCGTCGCGCAGGACGGCGCGGATGTAGTCGGTAAACGATGGCGTCTCCGGCCCGGCGAAGGCGCGGAAATCGGCGCGCGACGGCAGGGCGTCCTCCGGCCAGCCGGTCACGCCCAGGTAGTCGCCGCCGCGGTAGAGCAGGCGATTGGTGCCGTCCGGGTCGCAGTCGCGGTGGAAGATGATGACCGGCATCCCGGCATGCAGCCGTTCGATCTCCGCCCGGCCGGCGGCCAGCGCCGCGGCCTCCCGCGCCAGGGCGGCCTGCGCCGCGGCCGCGGCGCGGTGCTCGGCCTCGACGTTGAGGATGGTGCCGATCACCTCGCCGCCGCCATCGGCCCGCTGCGACAGCCGGCGGGCATGCGTGCGCATCCAGTGCAGCGTCCCGTCCGGCCGGCGAATCTGCCGATCCCCGCGCCAGGCGCCGTCGCGCAGAGTCGCCCGCAGGAAATCGGCCATCGCCGGGGCATCCGGGCCGTTCAGCGATTCCAGGTCGGGCAGCCCGGCCAGCGCCTCCGGCGACCAGCCGGTCACCTCCGCCATGTCGCCGCCGCGATAGAGCAGGCGGGACGTGCCGTCGGCATCGACGTCGCGCAGGAAGATGAGCGCCGGCAGCGCGCCATGCAGCCGCAGGACCTCCGCCCGCCCGGCCGCCAGCGCCGCGGCTTCCCGCTGCGCCGCGGTGGCGACGCGGTCGGCGTCGCGCTCGGCCGCCTGGACGCTGGCCAGGGCGAGGCCCGCGAAGCCGATGATGACGGAGAGCATCGCGCCGGACAGGAAGACGACGCCGCCGAAGACGATCGGCACGCCGGCCAGGAACAGCAGCGCGCGCACCAGCATGATGAGGGCAAAGAGTGCCATCAGCAGCCCAAGCGGCCGGGCCGCCCGGCGGAGGCCGGCACTGCCGCCGATGCGCAGCGCCTCCGCCGCCCCGCCGCAGGCGAGGATCCCCACCAGCACGGAGCCGACCGCGCCGCGCAACTGGGCATCCGCCAGGAAGGCCGGGACGGCGCAGGCGAGGTACCAGAGGCCGGAGGGCAGGGCGATGGCCCAGGGCCGCACCCGGGCGCCCCGCAGCCACCGCGCGCCGGCCCAGAACAGCGCCCAGGCCAGCGCGTAGAGCGGCGAGGCAAGGAGGATCAGGAGCCCGTCCGGCAGCCGCCCGCGCAGCGCGTAGAGGGCGAAGGCGACGGCGGTGCAGCCGCAGAAGCCGCCCCAGGCGGCCAGGTAGGCGGGCCGGCCGGCGGTCCGCCAGGTGGTCAGCAGCAGGATCGCGGCGGTGGCGGCAAGGATCGCGCCGACGGCGAGGATGGCGCCAAGGTCCAGGGTGATCGGCATGCGGCGCGGCGACTCCGGGGACAGGGACACGGCCAGGGACCGGGCGGAGGCCGGACCCGGACCGGGCTGCTCATCGTAGGTTGTACATCGCGGCTTCCGGAGGCGGGAGCAACCACCCCATGCGGCGGCCCCGCGGCACAACGCCGCAGGGTTGAGGCACGGCCCGGTTTCCTTGCATAAGCGATGCGGTAGCGGGGGTGAAGCCGGACACCATGGCGCGCGGAGCGGATATCGAGGATTTCGCCGACAAGCTGCGGCTCACGCTCGGCCGCGCCAACCTGTCGCGCGGCCAGGTCGCCCAGGCGCTCGGCGTCCATAAATCGGTGGTGTCGCGCTGGCTGTCCGGCTCGATGCGGGTGGCCGACCATTCGCTGGTGGCGCTGAGCGCGGCGCTGGCGCAGGCGATCCCCGGCTTCAGCCGGATGGACTGGGACCTGCCGCTGGCCGCCTTCGCCGCCCGGCTCGGCGCCGCCGCGCCGCCGCCGCCGCCGCCGGTGCCTACCGCGCGCGAGGCGGTCGGCGACCGCCGCGGCTCGCTCGCCACCCTGCTCGCCGAGGCGGCCGCCTGGACCACGCCGGATGCGCTGGATGCGGCGACGGAGCGCTTCTGCGGCCTCTGGCTGATGTTCTGGCCGAACCTGAATTTCGCCGGCCAGATCGGCGGCATCATCGGCGAGGTCTGGCGCGGCCCGGCGGGCATCGAGATCCGCTGGCAGAACGGTGCCTCCGGTCCCGTCACCCCGGGGCGCTACGGCCCGGCCTTCGTCACCGGCCACATGCTGATGAACGTCAATGCCTCGCCGCTGCGCAACCGCACCTTCGGCGCCATCATGCTGACCGGGACGGAACGCAAATCGGCGGTGCTGGACGGCGTCATGCTGCACCCGGTCGGGCCGAGGATCGACCGGCCGATGGCCTGCCGGGTCATCGCCGTGCGGCTGGCCGATGCCGAGCCCGACTGGGCGGCCTCGGAACGGCGCTTCGAGATCGCCGGGGTGGTGGTGGACCGGCTGAACATCGAGGGCTGGGAGGCGCGGCTGCCGGCCGTGCTGCGCGGCGCCTTCGAGGGGCAGGACGCCGCACCCGGCATCCTGGTCCGGCCCGACAGCAGCCCCTACTGCGTGCCGGAGCGGGAGCTGACGACGCGCGCGGCCGAGCCGCACCACGCGGCGCTGCGCGACGCGATCGGGCTGCTGCGCGCGCTCTTCGCCGCGGCGCTGGTGCGGGAGCCGGCGGGGTAGCGGCGGGCGTCACGCACCCGTTTCACGCAACCCCGCGGAACCTGGGGAAGGTTGGCGCTCCCTGGCGCGACTGCCGGTTGAGGGGGATGGCAGACAATAGTCGGACCGGCAGCGGGAGGCCGGCATCCGCCGGGCACCCGGACGCCCAACCGCCAGACCCGATCGGATCCGCCCCGGATGAGTGCCTCCCCCGTCTTCACCACCCTTGCCTCCTTCAGCACGACGCTCGGCGCCTCGCCGCTCGGGGCGCTTGCCTATGACGGGGCGGGCCACCTGTTCGGCACCACCCAGTCCTTCGGCGCCGGCAGCACCGGCACGCTGTACAGGTTCACGATCGCCACCCAGACGATCGACGTGCTGGCGGATTTCAGCGCCGCCGCGGGCAACCATGGCTGGGGGCCGGTCGCCGGCGTGATCATCGGCCCGGGCGGCGCGCTGTTCGGCACCGCCGATGGCGGCGGCGCACACCTGAACGGCACGGTCTACGGCTATGTCGGCCTGCTCGGCCTGTTCACCATGCATGACCTCAACGCCCCGGTCGACGGTGGCCGACCGCAGGGCAACCTGGTCGCCGACGCGGCCGGCAACCTCTACGGCACCACCTTCCAGGGCGGCCCGGGCGGCGCCGGCACGGTGTTCGAGATCTTCGGCAGCGATGGCAGCTTCCACGTGCTGCACAGCTTCAGCGGCAATGATTCCATCACCATCTCGCCCGATGGCAGCGACCCGACGGGCGCGCTGGTGATTGACGCGGCCGGCAACCTCTACGGAATGGCCGCCGCCGGCGGCGCCGGCAGCAACCGCGGCGTGGTCTTCGAACTGGCCGCCGGCACGCGCGCGCTGTCGGTGCTGCACGAATTCGACTTCGCCACCGGCGCCGTCCCCGGCCCCAGCCTGACGATCGACGCCGCCGGCAACCTGTACGGCACGACGCGGATCGGCGGCAGCGGCCCCGGCGCCGGCGGCACGGTGTTCGAGATCGCCGCGGGCACGCATGCCTATTCGGTGCTGCACAGCTTCGGCGCCAACGACGGCACCCATTCGGATGGCGGCTTCGGCGCCATTCCGCGCAACGCGCCGATCGTCGATGCCGACGGCAACCTGTTCGGCACCACGGCGCAGGGCGGCAGCTTCGACCAGGGCACGGTGTACCGGATCGACGCGGTGACCCACCTGCTGACCACGCTGCACAGCTTCACCGGCACGGAGGGCGCAAACCCCTATGCCAGCCTGACGGCGGACGGCAACGGCACGCTCTACGGCACCGTCACCGGCGGCGGCGCCAACCTGCTCGGCGCGCTCTTCTCCATCGCCGATGCCGGCTACCACGTCACGCCGACGCCGCTGATCGCCCGCGACGATGCCACCACCGCGGCCTACAACACCGCGAAGGCGATCGACACGTCGGCGCTGTTGGCCAATGACAGCAGCGGCGCGGGCTATGCGCTGAGCGTCACCGGCGTCTCGGCGGCCAGCCACGGCACCGTCTCGATCTCCGGCGGAACCGTCACCTTCACGCCGCATCTCGGCTATGTCGGCGCGGCGGGCTTCGCCTACACCGCCGATGACGGCCGCGGCCACAGCGCCACGGCGCAGGTCGCGGTGACGGTCGGCGGCCCCGGCGGGGCGACGACGGCGCCGGCCTACATCTACGGCGGTGGCGGCACCGCGCCGGCGACGGTCGACTTCACCGGCGACACCGCCAGCCACATGTTCGCCGCCGGATCGGGCGACACGCTGGTGACCATGGGCGCGGGCGGCGGCAGCGTGCGCCTCGGTGCCGGCGACGGCACCGTCATCGGCGGCGCCGGCAAGGACACCATCACCTTCGGCCCCGGCCTCGGCACCGTCACCGGCGGGCCTGGCGGGCTCGACACCTTCATCTTCGTCAAGGGCGAGATCGCCGACCCGGCGGCGCATGGCGGCCGCTACGACATGGTCACCGATTTCCGCGGCGCCGGCCCGGCCTGGACGCCGGACCACGACTTCATCTGGCTGAAGGGCTTCGGCGCCGGCACCACCCTGACCTACCAGCACGACATCGCCGGCCATGCCGACCAGCACCTGTATAAGGTGCAGGATGGCGGCTACGCGGCCGGGTTCGTGCTGGCCTATGCCGGGGCGGGCGTCGCCCTGTCGTCCGGCAGCTGGGGCCTGCTGTAGCGGCCACCCCCCGGGGCCGGACCGGCCCCGGGCGTATCCCGGCCCCGCCGTCCGCGATACCCTGAAGGATGGGTATCGGAGTCGGGCGCATGGCCTTCGTGGTGGCGGTGGCGCAGCAGAAGGGCGGGGCCGGCAAGTCGACGGTCGCCGCCAACCTGGCCGCCGCGCTGGCCGCGCTGGGCCACCGCGTGGCGCTGCTGGACATCGACCCGCAGGCCTCGCTGGCGCGCTGGCACGAGCAGCGGGTCAAGCGGGGCGGCCTGGCGCGCAAGCTGGATTTCGACACCGCCGCCGGCTGGCGGGTGCCGGCGACGCTGGACCGGCTGCGGCCGGGGCATGATTACGTCATCCTCGACACCCCGCCGCATGCCGAGACCGAGGCGCGCCTGGCGATCCGCAGCTGCGACCTGGTGCTGATGCCCTTGCAGCCGTCGCCCGCCGATCTCTGGGCCTCCGACGCCACCCTCAAGCTGGCGAAGGATGAGCGGCGGCGGCTCGCCGCGGTGCTGAACCGGGCGCCGGCGACGGGCAAGCTGAAGGACCGCGTACTGGCGGCGCTGGCGCAGCGCGGGGTCGCGGTGCTCGACCAGGCGATCGGCAACCGGGTGCAATTCGCCAGCGCCTTCCTCGACGGGCTATCGGTGGGCGAGGCAGCGCCGCGCAGCCCGGCCGCGGCCGAGATGCGCGCCGTCGCGGCGGAGATCGTCGCGTTAGGCGGGCGGGGGTAAGCACTCTGGGCGCGCAGGGTTGAGGGGGGAAGGTACGGATGCTGGGGAAGCTGTTCTACGTGCTGCACGTGCTGGGCGCCGTGCTCTGGGTCGGCGGCATGGCCTTCGCGCTGCTGGCGCTGCGGCCGGCGCTGGCGGCGCTGGAGCCGGGGCCGCGGCTGCTGGCGCATGAGGGCGCGCTGGCCCGGTTCTTCCGGACCGTCTGGCACGTCATGCCGATCCTGCTGCTGACCGGCTACGCCTTGCTGTTCGGCTGGTATGGCGGCTTTGCCGGCGCGGGCTGGCATATCCATGTCATGCATCTGGCGGCGATCATCATGGCCGCCGTCTTCGTCGGCATCGTCACCGGGCCGTGGAAGGAATTCCGCGCCGCCCGGGCGCGGGCGGAGCTGCCGGCGGCGGCCGCGGCGCTGGGCCGGGTGCGGCAATTGGTGATCGCCAACCTCGGCCTTGGGCTGCTGACCGTCGGCGTCGCCGCCTGGGGCCGCTTCCCAGGCTGACCCTCCACCTGATCCACCACCTGTCCACCATGGGGCAAGCTTCGGCCCGCATCATGCTGGCCCGGGATCGCCCCGGGCCGAGGAACACCAGGGACCCATGAGCGTCACCGGCATCGAGATCAGCGAAGACGACTACCCGGAGATGGAAGCCGTCGCCGCCATCCAGCGCGGGCTGCATGCCTTCAACCAGGAAATGGGCGGCCCCTATGACCGCGAGCCGGTGACCGTGCTGGCCCGCGATGCGGGGGAAAGCGTGCGCGGCGGGCTGCTCGGCCTGACCTACTGGAACTGGCTGTTCATCGACTGGCTCTGGCTGGCGCGCGACGCGCGCGGCCAGGGGCTGGGCAGCGAATTGCTGGCGCGGGCCGAGGCGATCGCCCGGCAGCGCGGTTGCACCGACGCCTATACCGACACCTTCGACTTCCAGGCGCCGGGCTTCTGGGCGCGCAACGGCTACACCGAGTTCGGCCGGTTGGACCACATGCCGCGCGGCCATGCGCGGATCTGGTTCCGCAAGGCGCTCTGATGCCGGCGGTGATCGTCACCGCCCGGCCGACCAAGGCGGAGCGCGACGCGATCGGCCGCGGCCTCGGCGCCTACAACCGCGAACGCCATCCGCGGAAGCTCGGCGGCGGGGAGCGCTGGTTCTTCATCCGCGATGGGGACGGCGCAATCCTGGCCGGGGCGAAATGCGACCAGGCCTGGGACTGGCTGTATAT
Source organism: Paracraurococcus sp. (assembly GCA_049315625.1). Classification (GTDB taxonomy): domain Bacteria; phylum Pseudomonadota; class Alphaproteobacteria; order Acetobacterales; family Acetobacteraceae; genus Paracraurococcus. Next base: position 923 of record JBMOJU010000246.1, on the reverse strand, counting down.
CGACTGGCTCTGGGTGGCGGAGGCGCAGCGGCGGCAGGGCCTGGGCGCGAGCCTGCTGGCCGCCACCGAGGCCTTCGCCCGGGACAAGGGGCTGGTCGGGCTGCACCTGCATACCTGGTCCTTCCAGGCGCCGGACTATTACCCGCGGCATGGCTTCACCGAGGCCGGCCGCGTCGCCGACATGCCGGAAGGCGTCGTCCGCCACTGGTTCACCAAGCGGTTCTGAGGTCCACTCCCGTCCGAGCGAATCACGGAGGGACTGCCATGAAGGCCGCCATCGTCACCGAGACCGGCGTGCAGGTGCTGGACGCACCGGAACCGAAGCCAGGGCCCCAGCAGGTGCTGGTGCGGGTCCGCGCCGCCGGGCTGAACCGGGCCGACCTGGCCGTCGCCGCCGGGCATGCGCATGGCGCGATCGGCGGCACGGGGACCATCGTCGGCATGGAGTTCGCCGGCGAGGTCGTGGCCGTGGGCGCCGAGGTGCCGGGCAGCATCGCCCCGGGCATGCGGGTGATGGCCAGCGGCGCCGCCGGCTATGCCGAATACGCGGTGGCCGATTGGGGCCGGGTGTTTCCGGTGCCGGATGCCAATATGGGCTGGGTGCAGGCGGCGACGCTGCCGATCGCGCTGCAGACCATGCACGACGCGGTGGTCACCAATGGCGGCCTGCAGCGGGGCGAGAGCATCCTGATCCAGGGCGCGTCCTCCGGCGTCGGGCTGATGGGGATGCAGATCGCGAAGTTGATGGGCGCCAAGCAGGTGCTGGGCTCCTCCCGCAACCCGGCCTGGCGGGCGAAGCTGGCGGAGTTCGGCTGCGACCTGGCGATCGACACCGGCGATGCCGCCTGGCCGGACCAGGTGCTGGCGGCGACCGGGGGCAAGGGCGTCGAGGTCATCATCGACCAGGTCTCGGCCAGCGTCGC
>JBMOJU010000245.1:0-8218 GCA_049315625.1 Paracraurococcus sp. | reverse complement strand
GTTGCGGCTGCTGGTCCGGCCGGAGACCATCCCCGCCTGCCGGCTCGACCGCGCGGCACCGCCGATACTCGGGCGGACCGCCTGGCTCGGCAGCCGCCCGCGACGGAATGCGGGGTTGGTGCGACTCCTGCTCTCGCCGGGCGGGGCGGTGTAGCGCCATGCCCGATATCCGAGCCCTGGTGGGCAAGCTGAACCCGCCCTGCCGCCAGGCCCTGGAACGCGCCGCGGCGCGCTGCATGCGGCTCTCCCAGACGGCGGTGGAGGTTGAGCACCTGCTGCTCGAGTTGGTGCAGCAGGATGGCACGGATGTCGCCGAGGCTATGGCGATGTTCGGCCTGACGAGGGAGGCGGTGGCGACCGACCTCGATCAGGCGATCGCCCGGATGCGCGGCGGCAACCAGCGCACCCCGGCGCTTGCCGAGAGCCTCGTCGAGGTGATCGCCGATGCCTGGACGCTCGCATCGGTCGATCTCGGCCTGCCGCAGATCCGCTCCGCCCTGCTTCTGCGGGCGGTCTTCGCACGAGAGGCGACGCGGGCGCTGCTGGTCGCATCTGCGCCCGCGCTCGCACTGCTTCCGCGGGACCGCCTGGTGGCGGAGCTGCCGGCGCTGTTGGCGCGCAGCCCGGAGCAGCAGCCGCACGCCGCGCCAGCGCGTGCCGCGGCCGGCGCAACGCCCAATCTCGACGCCTACACGCTCGACCTGACGGCGGAAGCACGCGCCGGGCGGCTCGACCCCATCCTCGGCCGCGATGCCGAGATACGGCAGGTGATCGACATCCTGCTGCGGCGCCGGCAGAACAACCCGATCCTGACCGGCGAGGCGGGCGTCGGGAAGACCGCGGTGGTGGAGGGTTTCGCGCAGCGCGTGGCAGCGGGCAGCGTGCCGCCGCCGCTGCGCGGCATCGCGGTCCGCAGCCTCGACCTCGGCCTGCTGCAGGCCGGCGCGGGCATGCGCGGCGAGTTCGAGCGGCGCCTGCGCGGCGTGATCGACGAGGTCGCCGGCGCGCCGGTGCCGACGGTTCTGTTCGTGGACGAGGCGCATGTGCTGCTCGGCGCCGGCGACCCGGGCGGCCAGGCCGATGCGGCGAACCTGCTGAAGCCGGCGCTGGCGCGCGGCGCGCTGCGCACCATCGCGGCGACCACCTGGGGCGAGTACAAGCGCCACATCGAGAAGGATCCCGCGCTGGCGCGGCGTTTCCAGGTGGTGCGGGTGGCCGAGCCGTCCGAGGCGGCGACCGTGGTGATGCTGCGCGGCTTGGTGCCGCGGCTGGAGGCGCATCACGGCGTGCGGATCGAGGAGGCCGCGCTGGCCGCGGCGGCGCGCCTCTCGCACCGTTACATCACGGGCCGGCAACTGCCCGACAAGGCGATCGGCGTGCTGGACACCGCGGCCGCGCGCGTCGCGGTCGCGCAGGCGGACGAGCCTGCGGCGCTGCAGGATCTGCGCGCCCGCGCCGCGGCGCTGTCCGTCGAGATCGCCCGACTGGAGGCGGAGGCCGACCTCGCCGACGTGCCGCGCGATGGGCTGGAGTCGCTGCGGCAGGAGCAGGACCGGCTGGGCGAGGAGACCGAGCGCCTGGCCGGCCGCTGGGCCCTGGAACGCGACACGGTTGGACGCCTGCGCGGACTGGAGCAGCGGCTGCGGGGCGGCGAGGACACGCCGGCGCTGCGGGCCGATCTAGCGGCCCTGCGGCTCGAGCTCTCGACCCTGCAGCAGGAGGGCGCGCTGGTGCCGGTCGCGGTGGATGCGGAGGTGGTGGCCGGCATCGTCGCCGCCTGGACCGGCGTGCCTGTCGGCGCGATCCTCGGCAATACCGGCGCCGAGGCCCGGCCGCTGCGCGAGCGCCTGGGCGAGCGGGTGATCGGGCAGGAGGCCGCGCTGGATGCCATCTGCCGCCGTATTCAGACCTTCCAGGCCGGCTTGGGAGAGCCGGGCAAGCCGACCGGCGTCTTCCTGCTCTGCGGGCCGAGCGGCGTCGGCAAGACCGAGACCGCGCTCACCCTGGCCGAATTGCTTTTCGGCGGGCCGCAGGCGCTGATCACGGTGAACATGTCGGAGTACCAGGAGGCGCATTCAGTCTCCGGCCTCAAGGGCGCGCCGCCGGGCTATGTCGGCTACGGCCGCGGCGGCGTACTGACCGAGGCAGTGCGGCGCCGACCCTACTCGGTCCTGCTGCTGGACGAGATCGAGAAGGCGCATCCGGACGTGGTGGAGCTGTTCTACCAGGTCTTCGACCGCGGCATGCTGGAGGACAGCGAGGGCCAGCTGGTCGACTTCTCCAACACCGTCATCCTCGCCACGTCCAACCTCGGGGCGGAGCGGCTGGAGGCCGCGCCCGACCTCGACGGTGACGCGCTGCGGCCGCTGCTGCTGCGGCACTTCCCGGCGGCCTTCCTCGGCCGGCTGGTGGTGGTGGCCTACCAGCCGCTCGGGACGGAGGAGATCGAGGCCATCGCGCGCCTCAAGCTCGGCCGGCTGCGCGGTCGCTTCACCGCCACCCATGGCGGCGACCTGACCTGGGACGAGGCGCTGGTCGCCGCCATCGCCGCCCGTGCCGGCACGACCGAGAGCGGTGCGCGCACGGTGGACGCGATCCTCACCCACAGCATCCTGCCGCTGCTGTCGGAGCGCATCCTGGACCGCATCGCCGGGCAGGGCACGCTCTCGGCCGACGCCCATCTCGGCCTCAGTCCGGAGGGCGGTTTCACCGTGACGCTTTGGCCATGAGCGGGGCGCAACGCTGGTCGCTGAGCGTGGTGACCGCGGCGGGGCCCGACGCCTTCGCGCTGGAGTCGGTCGAGGGCGAAGAACATCTCTCCGCCCCCTTCCGCTTCACGCTGCGCATGAGCGCGCTGCAGGAGGTGGACCCCACCGCCATCATCGGCAAGCCCGCGCATATCGTGCTTCAGGGAGCGGAGGGGCGGGCGCGGCATCTGCACGGGTTGGTCACGCGGCTCGCCGGCGCCGGCACGTCCTGGACCGCCGAACTGCGGCCCTGGCTCTGGCGGCTCTCGCTTTCCGCCGACAGCCGGATCTTCCAGGGCAGGACCGTGCCGCAGATCCTGGACGCGATCTTCGACGACCTGAAACAGGTCGATCACCGCGCGCAGCTGACCGCGATCTACCAGCCGCTCGACTACTGCGTGCAGTACCAGGAGACCGCCTTCGCCTTCGTCAGCCGGCTGATGGAGGCCGCCGGCATCGCCTACCATTTCGAGCATACGGCAGAGGCGCATACCCTCGTCCTCACCGACGATCCCAGCGCCTTCAAGCCCTGCACCGGCGACGGTACGCTGCCCTTCCACCCCGGCGACGTTGCGGACTGGCGTCTGGACGACCGCATCACCGCGGCGACGCTGGAGCATGCGCTGGTCGCCGATGGTTATGTCGCCAACGACTTCAACTTCACCACGCCCGCCAACAGCCTGAAGGCCACGGGCGGCAGCGGCACTTGGCAGCTCTACGAATACCCGGCGGGTTACGACAAGCTGGACGCCGGCAATGCCGTGGCCAAGCGCCGGCAGGAGCTGATCGAGGCCGAGGCGGTCATCCTCTCCGGCCAGTCGCCGGTGCGCGACTTGCGGCCAGGCGCCACTTTCACCCTGAAGGGCCATCCCACCGCCGCCCTGAATGTGACCTGGGCCGTCCGCTCCGTCCGCCACAGCGCAGGCCGGCGCGAATACGGCAACGACTTCACCGCCATGCCCGCGACGGCGCCCTTCCGCCCGGCCCGCACCACCCCCGTCCCGCGCATCGCCGGCGCGCAGACCGCCATCGTCGTCGGCGCCTCCGGCAAGGAGACCTGGACCGACAAGTACGGCCGCGTGAAGGTACAATTCCACTGGGACCGCTACGGCAAGAAGGACGAGACCAGCTCCTGCTGGGTGCGGGTGGCGCAGGGCTGGTCCGGCGTGAACTGGGGCGCCTTCGCCCTGCCGCGGGTGGGGCAGGAGGTCGTCGTCACCTTCCTGGAGGGTGACCCGGACCGCCCGCTCATCACCGGCTGCGTCTACAACGGCGACAACCCGGTGCCCTACACCCTGCCGGACAACCAGACCCGCACCACCTTCAAGACCAACTCCTCCCCCGGCGGGGGCGGCTTCAACGAGATCCGCTTCGAGGACGCCAAGGACAAGGAGGAGCTCTACCTCCACGCCCAGAAGGACCTGAAGGCGGAGGTGCTGAACGACCGCACCCAGGACATCGGCCATGACGACGTGCTGACGGTGAAGAACGACCGCAAGGTGACGGTGACCGAGGGCGCCGAGAGCCTCACTGTCTCCCAGGGCGACCGCACCGTCACCGTCGCCACGGGGAAGGAGACCCACAGCGTCAAGGGCACCCGCAGCCTGACCGTGACCGGCGCCGAGACCCGCAAGAACGAGGCCGACTTCACCCACACCGTCTCCGGCAACCTCACCATCTCGGTCGACGGCAACGTCACCATCAAGGCCGGCGGCAGCCTGACCCTGCAATCCGGCACGGCGCTGACGGTGAAGGCGGGCACCGGCCTCACCGCCTCCGCCGGCACCGCGCTGTCGCTCTCGGGCGGGACGACGGCGGAGGTGAAGGGCAGCGCCAGCGGCACCCTCGACGGCGGCGGCATGCTGACGATCAAGGGCGGCCTGGTGAAGATCAACTGAGCCATGACGGAGACCGAGGAGCGCCGCGACGACCAGGGCCGGCTGCTGGAGCGCGCGGCGCTGCGCGACGGCATCCCGCACGGGCCGCTGGCCGTCTTCGCCCCCGGCGTCGGCCCGCTGCCGGTGCTGGAGGCGACGCTCGCCGAGGGCCGCCTGCACGGCCCGCTGCAGGCGCGGGAGGCGGACGGCACGCCGGTGATGCGCATGGCCTTCCGGGACGGCCTGCCGGACGGCCCCGCCACCCTGCACCAGGACGGCCGCCTGCTGGCCGAGCTGCGCTTCCGCGCCGGCCGCCTGCATGGGGAGCAGCGCAGCCTCGGCCCGGGCGGGGTGCTGCTCGCCCTCTCCCGCTATGCCGAAGGGAGGCTGGAGGGCGCGCAGGAGGTGTTCCGCCCCGATGGCAGCCTGCTCCGCCGGCAGGAGTATCGCGCCGGCCTGGCGGAGGGCGAGGCGACCGAGCATGACGAGGCCGGCCGGGTGACGCGCCGCACCCCCTACCGCGCCGGGCTGCGGGAGGGGACGGAGCGGGAATACGACGCCGCGGGGCGGGAGGTGGCGCGCACCGCCTTCGCCGCCGACCGGCCGCTGGGCGCGCGGGAGGTGACAAGGCCGGCGGCGCCGCGGCGGCTGCTCGCCTGGCTGCTGGGGGACGGGTGAGGCGGCAGGTTCCGCTTGCAACCGGTGCGCGCATCGGGGAAACTGGCCCGGAACGGTTCGACCCCAGGTCCGACGCATGCGACCACCCCGGCTTGCCGCCCCGCCGCCTCCGCCCCCTGCCGGGCGCGCGCCCGCGCGCGCGGTGCAGCGCAGCGCGGAGCGGGTGTTTGCCCCCCAGGCCCGGCTGCAGCGCCCGCCGCCGCCGCGCGGCGTGGTGGCGGAGGAACTGGTGCCCGGCCCCGGCGGCCAGTTCCAGCTGCGGGCGCCGGAGCGGCAGACGCTGGCGCCGCCGAGCGGGACCTTCAATTTCGTCCGCGTGGAGGGGGAGGCGCCGCGCAGCCGGCCGGTGCTGATGAGCAGCAGGCTGCCGCATGCGCAGATCGCGGCCGGGCGGCCGGTGGTCTATGCCGGGACGGCGCGGTTCGAGCGCGGCGCGATGGTTTGGTGGAGCAACTACAGCGGGACCTACCAGCCGATGGCGGATTTCCGGGCCCAGGCGGGGCTGCCGGAGGAGAAATTCGTGCCCTGGCAGCGGCTGCAGATGGGCGGGGTGGCGATGCAGCGGGGGACGTTTGGGGAACGGCGGGTGGCCGAGACCCCGACGGCGCCGGCGCGGCCTGATGCAGTGGACGCGAAGGCGAAGGGGACGGCCGGCGGTACGGGCCAGGGCGGCAAACAGGGTGCTGGTACGGGTGGACGAGGGGACGCGAAGCCATGACCGGGCGGGTGATCCAGGGGTTTTTCCCGGGCGGTGCGCCGAAGCGGTTCGCAGCCCCTGCGGTGCCTCAGGCGGTGCAGGCGAAGTCGGCCGCACACCAGCCGTGGCCGCCGGGACCGCCCATATGGGCGCGCAGCCCCGCGCCGCAGGCGGTGCAGCCGAAGCCCGGCCCAGGCCGGTCGCCGATGCCGGCACCGGTCCTCGCGCCGCGCCCGGCCACGGTGCAGCGCTTCGGCGGCAACGATGCCTTCGCGGTCGACCCGGTGCGGCTGGGGCTGAACAGCGGCGGCGGGCGGCCGCTGCCCGATGCGGTGCGCGGCACGATGGAGGCGGTTCTGGGCGCCGATTTCTCAGCGGTACGCGTGCATGTCGGTCCGCAGGCGGAGCGGATCGGGGCGATCGCCTTCACCACAGGGAATGATATCTACTTCGCGCCGGGCCGTTTTCAGCCGGATACGCTGCAGGGGCGGCAGTTGCTGGGGCATGAACTGGCGCATGTGGTGCAGCAGCGGAAAGGGCAGGTAGATACATCTCCCGGTAAAGGCATAAGAATCGTCCAGGACCGAATGCTTGAAGCGGAGGCTGATCGTTTAGGGCGGATCGCTGCAAATTGTTCCCTATCGCCTAAATCAGACAAGAGCTTGACACCGGTTAGGGTTCCCACATCTCAAAATAAAGCTACTGGAAAATCACTTGGATGTGCGCCAATCAGAATGCCGCATTTTCATAGCGGCGGCATCCGTCAATCCTCGAATCTACAGATGGACAAAACTATCGCAGAAGAAATTATGGATTACGCGCGCGCTGCTGGCGCTCGCTTCAGGTCCGCCTTATCGTGGTTTAGCCTTAACAGAAGTTCCAGAAAACGAATTAGTTGGTTTAGCAAAGGCATTCAGGAAAGTATCGGCGTTGCACCAAAACCTAAGAGTGGAGACATATGTCCCGGTTGTGGACAGGCGGCATCAGCCTGGCAGTTAGATCACATCAATCCTTGGAGGCAGTTTGTTGCGGCCACTGTGGATCCAAGTGAAGTTCAATTTGATGGTACAGACATTTGGATTGACATAAATCAGGTTCGTGCTTTGTATAACGATCCAGATAATCTTAAATGGTTCTGCAGGGGCTGTAACGGCAAAAAATCGGATTATACTCTTGACAAATGGGATGCCAGTTGGGCCAGCAGGCTGAATACGCGTGGCCGCGATCTTGATCTTCCCACTTTTATGGGTCTATAGATAAGAGATGTGGGTCATGCTGACGCTTATGCCCTGCATCACGGTCAGACCCAGCCCCCGGGGCCTCCAAGCCCCCACCGTCCTCGTCGACGACGCGCCCGGGTTCGATCCGGATCTTCCCCGATCCGACAATACGACGTGCGGGAGGGTCTTCGCGTGCAGGCGCGAGGCACGGAAGGCCGGACGGTGCTGACCCGGGCGAACCCTGCGCCGGCAGCATGCCTCTGCCCCCGCGGCCAGGGCAACGGCCGTGGACGCCCTCGACGCCGGCGATCCCTCGCTGACACCGAGTCGGGAACCCTACCGTCCCTCCCAGCCTGATTTCTGAAATCCTGTCCATGCAGCGACACGTTTATTCGATACGCTAACGATCTGCGGTAAGAGGGCAATCGGACCGACATGTGCGGAGTTCGGCAGACTTGGCTCCTTTGGGCGGGTCATGCGCGCCGGCCCGCCCGACGGACCATGACCCCGACGTGAGAGACGCCATGCGTCAAGGCCTGAACCCCTTTCTTGCCCTCGGCCTGCAGCTTCTGGTGGCCGCCCTCAGCCTCCTGCCGCTCTGATACGAGGCGCTGTTCCCAACCGACTGACGCATCGGCCGAGCGCCCGCGCCGGCGTCCCCTGCCCATGGCCCGCAGCGATACCACGCCGGCCGCGCGGGCATGGGGGCACCTCATCGGGAGACAGGATATTTTTCCTTGACCGCCCGCCGCTGCGGCCGCCAGGCTTGCCGGTTGCCCGGACGAGGAGCGCCCGCCGATGTTCAACCCTCACCCAGCCACACGGGCTTCGCCGCTCCAGGGCGTCGCCACGCAGGGGACCGATCTGTCCGAACCCTGCAAGGCCCTGTCCCCGCCGCACCGGCCGGACCCTTTGTCCGAAACCCGCACAACACGCCGTACCGGCGCGCCAGCCCTCATGCCCGGCGCCGGGGCCGCGACCCGGCCGCCCCTGTCGGCG
>JBMOJU010000244.1:0-8259 GCA_049315625.1 Paracraurococcus sp. | reverse complement strand
CCGCGCGCCAGGCCCGGCGCGAAGCCGGCGAAGGCCTCGGCCAGCAGCGCCGGCCAATGCCCGGTGCGGGGCGGTGCCAGGTAGGTCGCGCCGCCATTCTCCAGCAGCATCAGGAACAGCCGCTCGCTGCCCGCATCGAAGGCCATGAACAGGCCGCGCCCGGTGCAGCCGGTGCGCGGTTCCGGGTCGCCGCAACCCCAGCCGACCAGCCAGCGATCCTGCACCAGGGCGACCGGGGGCCCCGGCAGGCGCAGGCCTTCATACACCGTCTGCTGCCGGCCCCGCGCGGCGCCGCGCAGCAGGCTGGCGACCGCGGGCTGCGCCGCCAGTTGCACCAGCGTGCCGCCCGCCGCCTCCCGCGTCGCCGCGGCCTCGGGCGAGGCGGCGACAGCCGGCCCAGGCAGCAACCCGGCCAGCAGCAGCCCCAGCGCGGCGCGGGTGGGTCTCAGCTTTTCGCGCCGGAATCGTTGGCGCCGACCGGCTTCAGCACGTCGCCGATGGTCTGGCGCAGGACGCTGACGCGGACATTCGGCGCGATCTCGATCTCGACCTCGTCGACGCCGTCCTTCACCACCATCACCTTGCCGAAGATGCCGCCGGCGGTCAGCACGCGGTCGCCGCGCTTCAGCGCGGACAGCAGCGCCTTGTGTTCCTTCTGCTTCTTCTGCTGCGGGCGGATCAGCAGGAAGTAGAAGACGCCGAAGATCAGCAGCAGGGGCGCGATCTGCGTGACCATCGCCAGGCCGCCACCGAGGGAATCCTGCGCATAGGCGGGGGAGATGAGCATCCGGGCGATGTCCTTTTGGTTCCGGCTCTTGCCGTGAGAGGCGCCGGCAAACTAGCTTCCGGCCCCTTCCCGTCAAGTGCGGCCCAACCTTCGGAAACGCCCATGGATATCGCCCTGATCACCCGCCTCGTGGAGGCGCTGGAGCGCCTGGCGCCGCCGCCGCCGGCCGCCCCCCGGCTGGAGGGCGCGGATGCCTTCGTCTGGCACCCGCTGCCGCATCCGCACTTGGTCCCGGTGCCGCGCGTGTCCCGGGTGGAGATCGCGCTGCTGCAGGGAGTGGACCGGCAGAAGGACCTGCTGTTGGCCAATACGCTCCGCTTCGCGCACGGCTTCCCGGCGAACAACGTGATGCTCTGGGGCGCCCGCGGGATGGGCAAGTCCTCGCTGGTGAAGGCGGCGCATGCGGCGGCGAATGCCGAGCGCCCGGGCAGCGTCGCGCTGATCGAGATCCACCGCGAGGATATCCGCAGCCTGCCCGACCTGCTGAACATCCTCCGCGGACAGGCGCGCCGCGCGCTGGTCTTCTGCGACGACCTGTCCTTCGAGAAGGAGGATGCCGACTACAAGGCGCTGAAGAGCGTGCTGGATGGCGGCATCGAGGGCCGGCCGCCGAACGTGCTGTTCTACGCGACCTCGAACCGCCGCCACCTGATGTCGCGCGACATGATCGAGAATGAGCGCAGCACGGCGATCAACCCGAACGAGGCGGTGGAGGAGAAGGTCAGCCTCTCCGACCGCTTCGGGCTGTGGATCGGCTTCCACAATTGCGACCAGCCGACCTATTTCGCCATGGTCGAGGGCTATGCCGCGGCGCTCGGCATCGACCTGTCCGGGGAGGAGTTGCGGCGGCAGGCGAATGAGTGGTCGGTCACGCGCGGCGGCCGGTCCGGCCGGGTCGCGTGGCAGTTCATCCAGGACCTCACCGGGCGACTCGGCATCGCCGCCGGCTGAAGCCTGCGCCGATCACGCCGCCTGCGCGGCGGCGCCGGTCAGGGCGGCGATGTCCTCCCAGCGCAGCCGCGTGCGCAGGGTGCCGCCCTGCAGCACCGGCAGGTCCCAGATGCGCTCCTTCATCCCGCGGCCGGCCAGATGGACGATGCCGAGCGGCGCGAAGGGCGGGTGCGGCTCGACCAGCAGCATCCGCTCCTCGTCCCACATCGGCGTGCCCTTGCCGCAGAACCAATTGGCCGTCGCCGGCAGCAGCCCGAGCGGCTGGCGCTCGGCGAAGGCGACGTAGTTCAGCGCGGTCTGCTCGCTGAGCTGGAAGCCGAAGTCGCGCGCGCTGCGCCCGAACAGGCGCGGCCGGGTGACGGCACGGCGATGCGCCTCCGCCCAGAGCGCCCAGTGCGGTGCGTCGGCGCGCAGGGCGAAGACGCCGCTGTTCAGGATCGGGTTGCGGCCAAGGCGGTGCCCGGCGCGCAGCCCGAAGGCCCAGGCAAACGCCTTCTGGTTCTGCCCCCAGGGCTTGGGCGGCTTGAAGCTGGTCCAGTAGCCACGGTCGAGTTCCGGCACGATCGCCAGCATCCCGCGGGCCGCGGTCTGCAGCAGCAGGCCGATGACGCCGTCCTCCTGCACCCAGGTATCGGCATCGATCCAGAGATACAGATCGTACCCCGGGAAGTAGTGCGGCAGATGCGGCCGGCCGCTCATCGCCCGGTAGTTGGACGGCACCTCGGCCTGCCAGGGGATCGCCACGTCCCAGCCCGGCTCGATCAGCCGCGCCCCACGGGCTTCGAGCCAGGCCCGCTGGTCGGCTGCCAGCCCCAGATCGAGCACACCGAGCGGCAGGCGGCCGGCCAGCGGCAGCGCCGCCAGCGAGAGCACGAGGCCGCGGAGCAGGCCGAAATAGCCGGCATCGGATGCCGTGCAGAGGATGGCCGAGTGAACGTCTGGATAGCGCATGCAAGGCTCGGTTTCAACCGCACCTTGCATAACAGGTTATTGCGCGGCTGACCGCATCCCGCGCAGCGGATCCCTCAGGCGCCGATCCGCTCCAGCCCGCCCATCCAGGGCCGCAGCACCTCAGGCACCAGCACGCTGCCATCGGCCTGCTGGTGCGTCTCCAGCACCGCGATCAGCGCCCGGCCGACGGCGACGCCGCTGCCGTTCAGCGTGTGGACGAAGACGTTGCTCTTGCCCTCGGCGGGCTTCATGCGGGCGTTCATCCGCCGCGCCTGGAAGTCCCGGCAATTGGAGCAGGAGGAAATCTCCCGCCACGCCCCCTGCCCCGGCAGCCAGACCTCCAGGTCGTAGGTCTTGGCCGCGCCGAAGCCGGTATCGCCGGCGCAGAGCACGATGCGGCGCCACACCAGGCCCAACTCGGTCAAGACCCGCTCGGCGCATGCGGTCATCCGCTCATGCTCCGCCGCGCTGTCCTGCGGGCGGGTGATGGAGACCATCTCCACCTTCTGGAACTGGTGCTGCCGCAGCATGCCGCGGGTGTCGCGCCCGGCGCTGCCGGCCTCGCTCCGGAAGCAGGGCGACAGCGCGGTGAAGCGGAAGGGCAGCGCGGCTTCGGCGATGATGTCGTCGCGCACCAGGTTGGTCAGCGGCACCTCGGCGGTCGGGATCAGGTAGCGGCCGTCGCCGGTCTTGAAGAGGTCTTCCTCGAATTTCGGCAGCTGCCCGGTGCCGTACATGGTCGCCGCATTGACCAGGTAGGGCACCGCGGTTTCGGTGTAGCCGTGCTGTTCGGTGTGCAGCGTCAGCATCCATTGGCCGAGCGCGCGTTCCAGCCGGGCCAGCGCGCCGCGGAGGACAGTGAAGCGGGCGCCGGCGAGCTTCGCCGCGCCGGCGAAATCCATCAGGCCGAGCGCCTCGCCGAGCTCGAAATGCTGCTTCGGGGTGAAGTTCGGGCGCGGCGGCTCGCCATGCTGGTGCAGGACGACGTTGGCGGATTCGTCGGCGCCGTCGGGGACGTCGGCATCGAGGATGTTGGGTAGACCATCCAGCAGGTCATGGCGGGCGCGGTCATACCCTTCGAGTGTCCGCTCATTGACTTCGAGCACACCGCGAATGGCAGTGCCTTCCATCTCGAGGTCGGCCGTGTCCCCACCCTGCCGCTTGCGCTGTCCGATTAGCTTGCCGATTTCGTTCCGGCGGCTCTGCCGTTCCTGCACTCTGGTCGTGAGATCACGGTGCTCGGCATCGATGCGCAGGATCTCGTCGGCCACCGGCGGCAACCCGCGCCGCGCCATCGCCGCATCGAAGGCCGCCGGATCGGCCCGTACCGCCCGAATATCATGCATGTCGCAATCACCAATTCCGCTTCGCCGCGAACGGCCGGGTTCTTACGGCCGCTTGGCCAGACCATCGATGAAGGCGCTGACCTCGTCGCGCGTCCAAGCGATGCCGTCCTGCCAGAAGGTCACCAGCGCCGGGCGATTGAGTTCCACCCAGGCCAGGACCTGCGGCGCGACGCCTTCGGCCTGCCGGTTCGGCAGGCCGTGGTTGATGACACGCGGCGACGCCTCCAGCGTCACCGTCAGGCAGGGCGCGTCGCGCCCCGGCCGGTCAGGATACCACGTCACCCGTGGCCCATGCGGCCCCTGCGCCGTCGAGACATGGATGATGCCGTCCACGCCGGTATCCTTGCGGGGCAGGTTGACCATCTCGAAGATCTCGTCGTCCAGCGCCGGCAACGCCGCCGGCGCGTCCAGAACCGTCGCCATGTCGCCATCCAACCCTGTTCGATCGGCCAACGCACCATCCGCCTCCGGCGATCAGGTCTTCTTGTCGTCGTCCTTCTTCTTCCGCGCCATCCAGGTCGCCGCCAGGATCGAGATCTCGTAGAGCAGCAGCAGCGGCACCGCCAACCCGATCTGGCTGATGACGTCCGGCGGCGTCAGCACCGCCGCCACCACGAACATCCCCACGATCGCGTAGCGCCGCCCCTTCTTCAGGGTCGCCACGTCCAGGATGCCGACGCGGCACAGCAAGGTCAGCAACACCGGCAGCTGGAACGCCACGCCGAAGGCCAGGATCATCTGCATGACCAGCGACAGGTATTCGCTGACCTTGGCTTCCAGCTGGATCGGCAGCGAGCCCGTGCCCGGCGGCGTCTCGAAGGTGATAAAGAACCGCCAGGCCAGCGGGAAGATGAAGTAGTACGCAAGCGCCGCGCCCATGACGAACAGGAAGGGCGAGGCGATGATGAAGGGGTAGACCGCGTTCTTCTCGCTCCGGTACAGGCCGGGCGCGATGAACAGCCAGAGCTGCGTGGCCCACATCGGGAAGCTGAAGAAGACCGCGCCGAAGAACGCCACCTTCAGGTAGGTGAAGAACGCCTCGTACAGCGCGGTGAAGATCATCCGCCGTTCGCCGCCGCCCTGCTCCTGCAGGATGTCGGCCAGCGGCTGCGCCAGGAAGCCGTAGACCTGGGCGGAGAAGTAGTAGCAGACGGCGAAGGCGATGCCGAAGGCACCGACCGACCAGAGCAGCCGCGTGCGCAGCTCCATCAGGTGGTCGAGCAGGGGCATCGGCTTGTCGTCGATGGTGTCTTCCGGTTCGCGCGCCACGGGCTTTGCTGCTCAGCTCTTCTGGGTCGGCGCCGGCGTCTCGGCCGGCGGAACGAATTCGGGGGCCGCCGGCGGCTCGGCCGCGGCGACCTGGGCGGGCGCCGACGGCGTATAGGCCGGCGGGATGAAGGCCGGTGCCGCGGGGGGCTCATCGGCGCTGCCGGGCGCGGCGGAGGCACCCTCCATCGCCTCCGGCGGCGGCTCGGACACCGCCGGCGGCATGTGAAGCGACTCGTAGTCGGTCTTCAGCGGGTCCTCGGTGAAGGTCTTGCGGATGCTGCCATCCGAATCCACCGCCTTCTCCAGGGTGTCGCGGACATTGAAGTTGCGGATCTCGTTGATCGAGTTCCGCACCTCGTCCAGGTTGGCCTCGCGCACCAGCTCATCGGCCTGGCCCTGGAACTCGCCGGCCATGCGGCGCAGCTTCTGCACCCCGCGCGCGAGGCCACGGATGGCCTCCGGCAGGTCCTTGGGGCCGATGACGACAAGCGCCACGACGCCGATCAGCGCAATCTCGGACCAGGCTAGGTCGAACATGACGTCTCCGACGGCGATGCGGGGCGCCCGGGCCCCGGCGTCGCAAGGTCGCCTCCGTTAGCAGGAACCCATGGCTCCAACAATCTGCGGACCCGTATCTAGGGAGCGGGAGGCGGGAATACGAAGGCGCGCTCCGGGTCCATCGCAACCGTCACCCGCTGGCCACGGGCCAGCCGGATGCCGGGCGGCAGCCTGGCGTGCAGGTGCAGCACCCCCCCGGCCCCATCCGCCACCGCCAGATGCACCAAAGTGGTGGGGCCGAGCAGCCGGCAGGCCTCGACCTCGGCCGGGGCGCCGCCCTCCGCCTGCACCAGCAGCCCCTCCGGCCGCAGCAGCAATTCGGCCGGGCCTTCCGCCAGGTCCGCCCCGGGCGCCAGCGCCAGCCCACCGATCGCGGTTTCCGCCCGCCCGGCGCGGACCATGGCCGGCAGCCGGTTCACCTCGCCCAGGAACGTGGCGACGAAGGGGTCGGCGGGGGTCAGGTACAGCTCCTCCGGCCGGCCGAGCTGGATGATCCGCCCTTCCCGCATCAGGGCGATCCGATCGGCCAGGAACATCGCCTCCTCCGCATCGTGGGTGACGATCATCGCCGGGATGCCGGCCGTCTGCAGCACATGGAGCGTGTCGTCCCGCACCTGCTCCCGCAGGCGGGCATCCAGGCTGGCGAAGGCTTCGTCCAGCAGCACCACCTGCGGCCGTGGGGCGAGCGCCCGGGCCAGCGCCACGCGCTGCTGCTGCCCGCCCGAGAGCATGTGCGGCCAGGCATTGGCGTAGGTCTCCAGCCCGACCCGGGCCAGCGCCTCGGTCACCGCCCAGCTGCGTTCGCCGCGCGGGATGCGGGTCAGGCCGAAGGCGACGTTCTCCGCCACCGTCAGGTGCGGGAAGAGCGCATAATCCTGGAACACGAAGCCGACATGGCGCTGCTCCGGCGGCACCTCCCGGCCCGGCTCGCCCACCACCACCCCGCCCAGCTCGATCCGTCCGGCCTGCAGGGGCTCCAGCCCCGCCACCAGCCGCAGCAGCGTGGTCTTGCCGTCGCCGGAGGGGCCGAGCAGGCAGAGAATCTCGCCCGGGCGGACATGCAGGTCGACGCCGCGGATCACCTCCCGCCCGCCATAGGCGTGGCGGATGCCGGTCAGGCGCAGGCTCATCGCGGCGGCGCCGCGGCTTCGATCGACGGCGGCGGCGCGGCGGCGTCGAGCGGGGCCAGCAGCCCGCTGCCCGGCTCGTTCACCAGCTCCTCCCGCCGCGGCAGGTCGGACAGCGCGCGCAGGCCGAATTGCTCCAGGAATTTGGGCGTGGTGCCCCAGAGGCTGGGCCGCCCCGGCACCTCCTTCCGGCCACGCGGGGCGACCAGCCCCATCTCCAGCAGTGACTCGAGCGTGGTCTGCGACAGGCTGGCGCCGCGGATCTCCTCCACCTCGGCGCGCGTGACCGGCTGGTGGTAGGCGATGATCGCCAAGGTCTCCATCGCCGCCCGCGGCAGGCGTCGCGGCACCTCCACCACCCGGGTCAGCGCCGGGGCCAGTTCCGGCGCGGTGCGGAAGGCGAAGCCGCCGCCGACCTCCACCAGCTGCACCGGCCGGTCGGCGCAATGCGCCGCCAGCGCGGTCAGCACGGCGCGGGCATCCACCCCGGGCGGCAACGCCTGCTGCAACCGGGCCGGCGCCACCGGCCGGTCGCTGGCGAAGACCAGCGCCTCGGCCAGCCGCAGCGCATGGGCAAACAGCGCCGGGTCGGGCAGCGCCTCGCCGGCCTCAGGCGGCTCGGACATCGGGCATTCCCCCGGATGCGGCGCGGCGGCGGATGAGGATGGGGCCGAAGCTCTGCTCCTGCCGCAACTCGATCCCGCCGCCGCGGGCGGTCTCCAGCGCCGCGATGAGCGTGCTGGCCAGCGCCGCGCGCTGCTCCACCGGGTCGGTCAGCCCGTCCGGCAGGAAGCGCTGCAGCATGGCCCAGTCGGGCAGCGCGCCGACCAGCCTTCCGAGCCGGGCCAGCGCCTCCTGCACCGTCCACAATTTCCTGTGTTTCGGCACATAGGGCCGCCGCGCCAGCGCCCGCCGCCGGGCCGCGGCGTAGGCCTGCAGCAGGGCGGGCAACTCGGCCGCGATCCCGGACCGGTCCTTGACCTTCAGCGATTCCGGCTCGCCGCGGCCGAAGACCTCCCGGCCCAATTGCGGCCGGGCGCCGAGCCAGGCCGCCGCCGCCCGCATCCGCGCCAGTTCCGCGAGCCGGTCGGTCAGGGCCAGCGCCAGCGCCTCGGCATCTTCCTCCCGCGCCGGGTCCTCGGGCACCAGCAGGCGGGATTTCAGCCAGGCCAGCCAGGCCGCCATCACCAGCCAATCGGCGGCCAACTCCAGCCGCACCCGCCGCGCCTGGTCCAGCACCGCCAGGAACTGGTCGACCAGGGCGACGATG
>JBMOJU010000243.1:0-8275 GCA_049315625.1 Paracraurococcus sp. | reverse complement strand
TCAGCGGCGCCATCATAAAGCTGATGCTGCCCATCAGCACCGTGTGGCCATCCGGCCGCGCCTGCAGGACGGACCGCGTGCCGATGGTCGAACCCGCGCCGGCGCGGTTCTCGGTCACCACCGGCTGGCCGAGCACCTGGGTCATCTTCGGCGCGACCAGCCGGGCGGCGATGTCGGGCGTGCCGCCGGGCGCGAAGGGCACCACCATGGTGACCGGACGCTCCGGCCAGGATTGGGCCAGGGCCGGCGCCACGAGCAAGGCGGGGGCGGCGAGCAGGTGGCGGCGGCGCATGCGGTTTCCTCCGGCGGGGTTGCGCCGGGGATAGCATGCGCCGCGCGCTACTCCACCCGCGCCCCGCTCGCGCGCGCCGCGGCGGCCCAGACCGGCGCATCCGCCCGCATCTGCGCGGCGAATTCGGCCGGCCCCAGCGCCGTCGGCACCAGCCCCAGCTCGCGGATCTTCGCCCGCCCCTCCGCCGTGCGCAGCACCGGCAGGATCGCCCCCGCGAGCCGTTCGACCAGCGCCGGCGGCGTGCCCGCGCGCAGCACGAGGCCGTTGTAGCCGAGCAATTCCAGCCCGCCGCGATAGCCCAGCTCCACGAAGGTCGGCACCTCGGGCAGCGTGTCGATCCGCGCCGGGCCGGTCACCGCCAGCGGCAGCAGCCGGCCGTCACGCACCTGCGGCACCGTCACCGCCTCGTCGTTGATCGACAGGAAGGCATTGCCCGCCACCACGTCCAGCACCGCGGGGGAGGAGCCGCGATAGGGCACATGGACCATCCGCACATCGGCCACCTGTTCCAGCATGGCGCCATACAGGTGGCTGGCGGAGCCGATGCCGAAGCTCGCATAGCTGAGTTCGCCCGGCCGCCGCCGCGCCTCGGCCAGCAGCTCGGCCAGGCTGCGGATGCCACGATCCGGCCGCACCGCCAGGACCAGCGCCGCGGTGCCGAACTGCACCAGCGGCTGCATGTCGCGGAAGGTGTCGTAGCCCGGGCTGGCATGGATCACCGGATTGATCAGCGTGAGGGAGGCATTGACGTAGAGCAGCGTGGTGCCGTCGGCCGGCGCCGCCAGCGCCGCCTGGGTGCCGATCATCCCCTGCGCCCCGGCACGATTTTCCACCAGCACCGGCTGGCCGAGCAGTGGCCGCAACTGCTCCGCCATCCAGCGGGAGACGAGGTCGGTCTGCCCGCCCGGCGGATAGGGCGCGACGATGCGCAGCGGCCGGTCCGGCCAGGGCGCCGGCTGCGCCCGGGCAGTGCCGGCGGCGAGGGTGAGGCCGAGCGCCGCGCGGCGCGAAAGGGGTGTCATGGGCGGTGCCTCCCGGGCGATTCTTGCGCGGGAGGATAGAAGCGCCGGCCTGGTTCAGGACAGGAGGAAATCCGCCGCCATCAGCGCCGGCTTCCCGATAATCCAGGCGAGCAGCACCGCGCTGCCGGCGCCGGCGCCATCCGCATCCCAGGACAACGCGCCGCTCGCCTGGCGGTAGACCAGCTGCGCCGCGCCGCCGGTGGCGTGGTCCTGGCTCAGCACCAGGCCACCGCCGATCCCGAAGCCCGCCGCCGAGAGGCCGATGCGATCGACGCCCGCGGTAAAATCCAGGATGCGGTCGCCGCCCTCCCCCGGCGCATCGAAGCGGAACAGGTCCCGCCCGGCGCCGCCGGTCAGCAGGTCGTTGCCGCCGCCGCCGAGCAGCGTGTCGTCGCCGGCGCCGCCATTGATCGAATCCGCGCCGGCCCCGCCGGACAGCCGGTTGGCGCCGTCATTGCCGCGGATCAGGTTGGCCAGCGCATTGCCGGTGCCGTCGATGGCCGCCGTGCCGGTCAGGACGAGGTTTTCCACATCGGCGCCGAGCCTGTAGCCGATGCTGGCTTGCACGAGGTCGGTGCCCTCGCCCGGCCGCTCGGCCACGAGGTCGCCGGCATTGTCGACGACGTAGCTGTCGTTGCCGGCGCCGCCGGCCATGCTGTCGGCCCCGGCGCCGCCGTTCAGCGAATCATTGCCCGCGCCGCCCAGCAGCGTGTCGCGCCCGTCATAGCCGGCCAGCTGGTCGCCTGCGTCATTGGCGGTGAGCCTGTTGTCCAGCGCATTCCCGGCGCCGCGCAGGGTGGCGCTGCCGGTCAGGACCAGGTTCTCGACATTGGCCCAGAGCGTGACGCTGACACTGGCGCGGACCGTGTCGATGCCGCCGCCGGGCGCCTCAATCACCCGGTCGCCCGCGTCGTCCACCCCATAGGTGTCGTTGCCGGCGCCGCCCGCCATGGTGTCGGCCCCGGCGCCGCCATCCAGCGTGTCGCCGCCGCCGCGGCCGAGCAGGCTGTCCCGCCCCTCCCCGCCCAGCAGCAGGTCGCGGCCCTGGCCACCGGCCAGGGTGTCGTTGCCGTCGAGGCCGAGCAATTGGTTGTCGCGCAGCGCCGCGGCCGGGGCGTGCAGCAGGATGTCGAGCCGGTTGTCGAGCGCATCCGCCACCGTGCCGGTCGTGCCGTCGCCTACCAGCAGGACGGAGCCATCGGCGAAGCGCACGTCGCCATCGGCGATGGCGGCGAGGTCCTGGTCCAGCCGCACCGTCACCCCGAAGAGCGCCAGCTCGCTGGCGTGGAGTGCCGCGACCAGCCGCAGGTCCGCGGCGCTGCCGCTGGCGAAGCCGAGCTGCGTCAGCGGGCCGGGCGTCGGGTCCCGCAGGGCGCCGGCCTCCAGCAGGGCCGCCGCGGTGCCGGCAACCGCCTGGAAGGCGAGCGCGCTGTAGGCGCCCTGATCCCCCAGCCGGCCATTCGCCGCCGCGCCGAAGGCGATGCCGGTTTCGGTCCCGGCGAAGCTCAGCGTCACCGTGCCCAGCGTGCCGCCGGTATGGCCGGCGAGCGGCCCGAGCGCGGCATAGGGCGGGACCCCGGTGACGTCCTCCAGATCGATCCCGAGCCCGTAGCCGCTGGGACCGGGGGTTTCGCCGGGGGCCAGGAAAGGCGTCAGCATCGCCGCAAGCCGGGCGTCGGGCAGCAACGTCTTCCGCACCAGCAGCGCATCGAAAAAGCGCGCCAGGTCGGCGGCGGTGGAGACCACCCCGCCATCGCCCCCCGAATCCACCCGCAACGGGGTGACATCCACCACCGACCCGTCCGGCGCCTGGGCGTAGGAGGCCCAGCGCGGCCCGTGCGGCAGGAAATCATCCAACCGCGTATCGGCCATGCCGGCGGGGCCGAAGATGCGCGCCTGCATCACCGCGGCCAGCGGCTGGCCGGTCACCTGCTCGATGATCTTCTGCAGCAGCAGGAAGCCGGTGTTGGAATAGCCGGAGGCCGCGCCGGCGGGGAACTCGGCCGGCAGCCCGCGGACGATGTCGAGGAAGCGATCGACGGAAAAGACCTGGTCCGGCGCCGCCAGCACCTGCTCGACATAGACCGGCAGGCCGCTCTGCCCGAGCACGCGGTCGCAATCGACGATCCCGGCGCTGTGGGTCAGCAGTTGGCGCAGCGTCGCGGTCTCGGCATTGGCGATGCCGGCGATGGTGGCGGCGGGCAGATAGCCGGCGGCCCGGGCGTCGAGGTCGATCCGCCCCTCGGCGACCAGGCTCAGCACGGTCGCGGCGGTCATCATCTTGGTCTGCGAGCCGATCTCGAAGGCCTGGTCGGCCCGGGCCGCGGCGCCGGTCGCCAGGTCGGCCACGCCCGTGGCAGCGGTGACGGTCACGCCACCGCGGGCAACATAGGCAAGGCCGGCCGGCGCGCCGGCGGCCTGCTGCACGGCGGTGGCGGCGGCATCCAGCGCCGCGGTCAGGGCAAGGGGGTCGAGGCTGAGCATGCGGTTTCCCTGGGCAGGCGGCGCCGACAGGGTATCGGCGCCATGGCCCAGGGATGCCGGGAAGGACGCGTCCTGGCGTCCGGGCCGTCACGCCCGGACGGCCGGACGCGACGGACGAACCCGGGACGGAACCGCCGCGCGGAAGGCGCCGCGGCGACAACGCCGGATGGGCGTGGCCGGGGCGCCGGCTCAGGCGTGCGGGCGCCAGGTCTCCGCGGCGTCCCGTGCCGCGGGCTGCGGCCGCCGCGGCGCGGCTGGCGGCGCTTCGTCGCGCCAGGCGGTCGGGGTCACCCCCGCCTCCCGCTTGAAGGCGGCGTTGAAGGTGGATTTGGAATTGAAACCGACGTCGAGCGCCACCTCCAGCACCGTCCGCCCGGCATGGGCCGGGTCGCGCAGCCGGGCCATGGCGAGGCGGATGCGGGCGGCGGCCAGCAGTTCCGGGAAGCGTCGCCCCAGCACCTGGTTCGCCACCTGCGAGACATCGTTCTCCGAGGCGTTGAGCGCGCGGGCCATGCGCGCCAGGGTCATCGCCGGGTCGGTCAGCACCGCCTCATCCGCCAGCGCCCGGGTCAGGCGCCGGGCGAGGCGGTCCCGCGCCTCCGGCTGCAGGCCGGACCGGCTGTACTTGCCGGCCTCGGGGTCCGGCGGGGCGATGCGCGCCTCCACCCGCGCCAGGGCCTCGCGCGGCCGTTCGAAGGCCAGCAGGGAGACCAGGAAGAAGCCGATGATGGGCGGCAACTCCATCAGCGGCCCGAGGCCGGGCCAGTCCAGGCCAGCGCGGCGCAGCCCGAACTCGGCCAGGTTCAGCGCCCAGACCACCGCCAGCACGGCCATGACGGATAGGGTCCAGCGGACCCGGATGGGGTCGCCGCCGGGCAGCGCGGCGCGCCGCCGCACCCGCCGCAGCCCGGCCGCGAGGTAGAGCCCCTGCTGGCCCTGGAGCATGAGGTAGAGGATGGGCGTCGCCGGCCCCCAGCCCGTGGCGCTCAGGGCAACGAGCGGCAAGGTCGGGGCCAGCACGGCGGCGTGCCGCCACCGGCCGGGATGCTCGCCCGGCGCCGGGCCGAGCAGGTGCCAGAGGTGCATCCAGATCGCCGGGGCGATGGCGGCGAAATCCAGCAGGTTGGCGGCGCGCAGCAGCGGCGCGGCCTGCGGCAGGGCGCGCTCCGCCACGCCCAGGATGTCGCTGATGGTCACCGCGAGCAGCGCCACCGCCAGCCAGCGGTCGGTCGGCTCGGCATGGCGCGGCGAGAGGCCGAGCAGCGCCGCGGCGAAGAGGCACTGCCCGATGCCGAGCCATTGCAGGATGTCGATGGTGGCGGTGAACACGGTGGCGGCACGATAGCCCGGCGCCCGGCCGCCGCCACCCTGTTGGTTGGGGCGGCGGCGGGCGCCGCCCGTGCCCGCTCAGGCGAACAGGTAGTCCCCGGCCACCGCGGTACCGGTGGCGCTGGCGCTGCCGCTGGCGCTGGCGCTGGCATCCACCTGCACGGCCAGCTTCGTCACCTGACCATGCACCGCATCGCCCGACAGGTCGTATTGCAGGGTCGATACATAGGCCGAGGTGCCGAGGAAGGTGAGGTAGGCGGTCGCCAGGTCGAAGCCGGTGAACTTCAGCACGTCGCCGCCCGCCGCGCCGTTGGCCATGCCCTGGACCTACTGAACCATGGCGCCGGGGGCGTGCCCTGAACGTGCCCTCGCATCTGCCTGAGACGCGAGTATGGCCGTAGGCCTGGCCGCGACGGCCCTCACCGCCGCGGCCGCACAGCCTACCGCCCGCGGGTCAGGAAGGCCGGCGCGGCGTCGCGGAAGTCGCCGTTGCGGAAGCTGTCGCGGTCGCGGCGCGGCGCCTCGGCCCCGGCCGCCGCGGCGGGCCGCCGGCGGGTGGTGTCGCCGCCCGGCTGGGCCGGCTTCGGCGCGGCCTGCTGCGGCCGGGAGGGCTGGCCCTGCGCGCCGCGAGGCGCGACTTGGCCCTGCGCGCCGCGCGGGGCGCCCTGGCCACCACGGTTGCCGCCCGGCGCACCGCGGCCACCGCCGCCGCCGTGCCCGCGCCCCTGGCCGCCACCGCGCGCCGGCTTCTGCAGCACGCCGGGCTTGGCCAGCGACTTCGTCTTGTCCTCCCGCCGGTCCTCGGCCGGGATGACCTGGCGGATCAGCTTCTCGATTGCGAAGAGCTTGTCGAGATCCTCGTGGCAGACCAGCGCCACCGCCTCACCGCTCGCGCCCGCACGCGCGGTGCGGCCGATGCGGTGGACATAGGTCTCCGGCACCTCCGGCAGGTCGTACTGGACCACGTGGGTGACGCCATCGACATCGATGCCGCGGGCGGCGATGTCGGTGGCGACCAGGATCGGCGCCGAGCCGTCCTTGAACTCGGCCAAAGCGCGCTCGCGCTGGCCCTGGCTCTTGTTGCCGTGGATGGCGTTCGCCGCCAGGCCATCGGCCTCGAGCTGCTTCACCACCCGGTCGGCGCCGTGCTTGGTGCGGGAGAAGACCAGCGCGCGGCCGACCCCCTCGCCGCGCAGCAGCTCGGCCAGGATCGGGCGCTTGCGCGCCGTCTCCAGGTGGATGACGCGCTGCGCCACGCGCTCCGCCGTGCTCGCCACCGGCGCGACCTCGACCCGGGCGGGGTTGCTCAGCAGCTCGCCGGCCAGGCGGCCGATCTCCTGCGGCATGGTGGCGGAGAAGAACAGGGTCTGCCGCGCGGTGGGCAGGGCCTTCACCAGGCGGCGGATGGCGGGCAGGAAGCCCTTGTCCAGCATCTGGTCGGCCTCATCCAGCACCAGCACCTCGACCCGGTCGAGCCGGGCGGTGCCGGCATCCAGGTGGTCCTGCAGCCGGCCCGGGGTGGCGACGATGATGTCGACGCCGCCGGCGAGCGCGCGGCGCTGCGGGCCGTGCGGCACGCCGCCGAAGATGATGGCGACCGAGAGGCCGAGATGCGCGCCATAGGCCTTGAAGCTGTCGGCGATCTGCGAGGACAGCTCCCGCGTCGGGGACAGCACCAGGGCGCGGCAGCCGCCGCGCGGCGGGCGGCCGCCCTTCTCGTTCAGCCGGTGCAGGATGGGCAGGGCGAAGGCGGCGGTCTTGCCGGTGCCGGTCTGGGCGATGCCCAGCAGGTCGCGGCCGGACAGGACGGTGGGGATGGCCTGGGCCTGGATGGGGGTGGGCGTGGTGTAGCCGGCATCGTCGAGCGCCCGCAGCAGGGGCGCGGCAAGGCCGAGTTCGTTGAACTGAGTCACGTGTATGGGTACTTCCGGTCGCGCGGCGCCGGACGCGGCCCCTTCGAGGGGACGGCGCGCCGCGGGTTTCAGGTGGAGACCCCGCGTGGCTGGGCCGGTCCGGTGGGGATTCGTCGCGTGCGCCGGCAGTTCGGCATTTAACCGCGGGGGCTTTCGCCGCATCCGCGGGCCGCTCACGCGGCCGGGCACCGCTGGTGCGTCGAGGCGCCAGCGCTGGGGATATGCGCTTTTGTATGGTGCGGTGCAAGCGGAATGGGTGTGCAGGTTCCGGACAAATAGGCGGGCCGGGGGTGCGGAGACCGCGCTTCTGGACAAAGCGGGGGCGGGAGACCGGAGGGGCGCTGCCCCTCCGGACCATCCTGCCAAAGGCCGAAAGGCCCTTGGAACCCTCGGGTTGGGACAGGTGGGACGATCGATGCGCGAAACCGGACAAAGGTCGAGCCCGGCCCGGGATGGTAGCCCAGGGGGTTTGGGCGGTGGCGGGAGGTGCGTGGACCGGGCGGGGCGCGTGGGGCATCGCCGGCCTCCTTGCTGGAGCCGCGAACATATCATGAACAAAATCCCGATCGCAAGCACACCTGGCGGGCGGGACCGGTGGAACCGGCGAACGGCGTGACCATCTATCGGACGCTGGGATTATGGCCCGCTTCCGGCCATGCTCAGATGTCTCACCGGGACCCGATGATGCCCGCAGCCCCCGTCACCACCCTCGCCGTCCCCGTCCCCGCCGACCGCGCCGCCGCGCTGGACGCCCTCGCCCAGGCGCAGCACACGGACGCCGCCACCCTCGTCAACGAAGCCCTCGCCCAGTACCTCGCCGATCAGGCCGGCTGGGCCGCCCATCTCGACGAAAGCCTCCGCCAGGCCGAAGCCGGCGCCTTCGCCGATGAGGCCGCGGTCGCCGCCGCCTTCCGCCCCCGCGCCGCGAAGGCGTGATCCGGCTTCGCTTCACACCCATCGCCCTGGCCGATCTCGAGCGTGCCCGGGATGCCATCGTGGCGCACCACCCGGACGGCCCCCTGGCCGGGGAGCATCTGGCCGATGCCGCCCTCGCCCGCCTGCTGGCCGGGATCGGGCGCCTGCAGACCTTCCCCCGCCTCGGCCGCCCCGGCCATCGGCCGGGCCTGTTGCTGCTGACCGTCCCCGGCCCGACCCGCCACCTGACCTTCACCGTCGGCTACCGCTCGGCGGCCGACCCCGTCGCCATCCTCGGCATCACCTGGGGCGGTCGCCGC
>JBMOJU010000643.1:0-1879 GCA_049315625.1 Paracraurococcus sp. | reverse complement strand
CTGGCCGAGCCGGGCGGCGAGCTGGACGAGAGCCTGGGCGGCAAGCCCGCCGCGGCGGCCCAGGCGGGCGCCTTCGCCGAGGGCGCGGCGCTGGTCGAGGCCGGCGACATCGAGGGCGGGCTGCGGCGCATCGCCGAGCACACCGGCGGGCCGGGCGCCTGGGAGAAGCGCAGCGAGACCCGGAAGGAGGTCGCCCGCGCCAATGCCCGCACCCTGCTGGGCCAGCGGCATGAGCAGCGCCGGCCCTATTCGCGCGCGGCGGCCGAGGCGATCACCGCGCCGACGCTGCTGGTGGTGGGTGGCCAGACGCTGCCGAATTTCGTGGCGAACGCGGACGCGCTGGAGCGGCACATCCGGGGCGCCGAGCGGGTGAAGATCCCGAACGCGGCGCATGCGATGAGCCAGGACAACGCCCCGGCCTTCGATGCTGCGGTCCTCGCCTTCCTGGAGCGCCACTGATGACCCGCAGCGTCCTCGTTACCGGCGGCAGCGGCAAGGCCGGCCGCGCCATCATTCGCGAGCTGCTGGCGCATGGCTATGCGGTGCTGAACGTGGATACCGCGCCGCCGCCGGAACCGCTCTGCCATTTCATGAAGGCCGACCTGAATTCGTTCGGCGAGGCGGTGGAGTGCGTGCAGCGGATGGCCGGCACGCTCGACCGCCGGCGCGATCCACTCGCAAAACCGTTTGCCGTGGTGCACATGGCGGGCATCCCGGCGCCGGGCCTCGCGCCGGATGCGGCGACCGTGCAGAACAATTTCATGACCACCTACAACATCTTCTCCGCCGCCACCCTGGCGGGGGTGGAGCGGGTGGTCTGGGCGTCGTCGGAGACCACCTACGGCCTGCCGCTGACCCGCAACCCGCCGCTGTTTGCCCCGGTGACGGAGGACCACCCGCTGGTGCCGGAAAGCGGCTACGCGCTGGCCAAGGTGCTGTGCGAGCGGATGGCGGAGGAGATGCACCGCTGGAACCCCGGCACGCGCTTCACCGCCTTCCGCATCTCCAACATCCTGGAGGAACCGGACTACGCGCTGATCCCCGGCTTCCAGGCGGATGCCACGCTGCGGCGCTGGAACATGTGGTCCTGGGTGGATGCGCGGGACGTGGCGCAGGCGGCGCGGCTGGCGCTGGAAGTGGATGTGGCGGGGTGCGACGCCTTCACCATCGCCGCCGCCGACACGGTGATGCAGCGGCCGAGCCGCGACCTGATGGCGGAGCATTTCCCCGGCGTGCCGATCCGCGGCGACCTGGCGGAGCACGGCACGCTGCTGAGCATCGACAAGGCGCGGCGCATCCTGGGCTATGCGCCGCGGCATAGTTGGCGGTAGCGCGCGGCGCCGGTCGGCGGCAGACTCCCCCGCATAATCGGGGGAAACGACAATGCGCATGCAGGACAAGGTCGCCGTCATCACCGGCGGCAGCTCGGGCCTCGGCAAGCGGACGGTGGAGCGGTTCCTGGAGGAAGGCGGCCGCGCCATCATCGCCGACATCCAGGATGCCGCAGGGATGCGGCTGGCGGAGACGCTCGGCGCCGCCGCCCGCTACATCCATTGCGACGTGACGCAGGAGGCCGACATCGCGGCCGCCGTGGCGCTGGCCGATGCCTCCTGGGGCCGGCTGGACGTGATGTTCAACAATGCCGGCCGCCCGGGCGACCCGAACCCGGTCGAGACCATGCCGGCCGAGCGGTGGGATGCGGATTTCGCGGTGCTGGTGCGCTCCGTCATGCTCGGCATCAAGCATGCGGTGCCGATCATGAAGCGGCAGGGGGGCGGCGCCATCGTCTCCACCGCCAGCGTCGCCGGCCTCGTGCCGGGCTCGACCGCAACCTCCTATTCGGTGGCGAAGAACGCGGTGATCCACCTGACGAAATGCG
>JBMOJU010000242.1:0-8288 GCA_049315625.1 Paracraurococcus sp. | reverse complement strand
GTCGCGGATGCCGTATTTCAGGTCGTAGGTCAGGTCCGCATGGCCGGGGCGGTAGCGGTCCTTGATCTCGCCGTAATCCTTGCTGCGCTGGTCGGTGTTCTCGATGACCAGGGCGATCGGGGTGCCGGTGGTGGCGCCCTCGAAGACGCCCGACAGGATGCGGACCGTGTCGGCCTCCTGCCGCTGCGTCACGAATTTCGACTGGCCGGGGCGGCGGCGGTCGAGGAAGGGCTGGATGTCGGCCTCGGTCAGCGCGAGGCGCGGCGGGCAGCCATCGACGACGCAGCCGATGGCCGGCCCGTGGGACTCGCCCCAGGTGGTGACGCGGAACAGATGGCCGAAGCTGTTATGGGACATGGGGCGTGCCTCGGGCTGCGCGGCGATCAGACCGTGCTGATGTCCGGCGCATCCACCGCCTTCATGCCGACCACGTGGAAGCCGCTATCCACATGGTGCACCTCCCCGGTCACGCCGGCCGAGAGGTCGCTCAGCAGGTACAGCCCGGCGCCGCCGACCTCCTCGATCGTCACGTTGCGCTTCAGCGGCGCGTTGTACTGGTTCCATTTGAGGATGTAGCGGAAATCGCCGATGCCGCTGGCCGCCAGCGTCCGGATCGGCCCGGCCGAGATCGCATTGACCCGGATGCCGATGCCGCCGAGATCGACGGCCAGGTAACGCACGCTGGCCTCCAGCGCCGCCTTGGCCACACCCATCACGTTGTAGTGCGGCGTGACGCGCTCGGCGCCCAGGTAGCTCATCGTCAGCAGCGACCCGCCCGGCTTCATCAGCGGGACCGCGCGCTGGCAGACCGAGACGAACGAGAAGGCGGAGATATCGAGCGCCTGCAGGAAGACGTCGCGCGGCGTATCCAGGTAGCGGCCGCGGAGATATTCCTTGTTGGCGAAGCCGATGGCATGCACCAGGAAGTCCATCCCGCCCCAGCTTTCCCGGATGGCGCCGAAGGCCGCGTCCACGCTGGCATCATCGGTCACGTCGCAGGGCAGCACCAGGCGGGACCCCAGGCTCTCCGCCAGCGGGCGGACGCGCTTCTCCAGCGCCTCCCCCTGGTAGGTGAAGGCGACCTCCGCCCCCTGCGCCGCCAGCGCCCGGGCGATGCCCCAGGCGATGGAACGGTCATTCGCGACGCCCATGATGAGGCCCCGCTTCCCGGCCATCAGCGTGCCGGTGGGGGCGTCTGCGAGGGGCACGTCTGACATGCGGGGGAGTGACCAGCTTGTTGCGATTGGGCAGGCGTGGTGGCACACCCCCGGTCGCCGGGCAAGGGGCGCCAGCCGCACCCCTGGTTACAAGGGATTTCCGTCATGGACAGCAGCGCCGCCGACCCGATCGCCCATTTCGAGGCCTGGATGGCGGAAGCCGCGAAATCCGAGCCGAACGATCCGAACGCCGTCTGCCTGGCCACCTGCACGCCGGAAGGCCGGCCCTCCGCCCGCATGGTGCTGCTCAAGGGCGTCGATCCGCGGGGCTTCGTCTTCTACACCAACCTCGAAAGCCGCAAGGGCGGCGAGTTGCTGGGCAACCCCTTCGCTGCGCTCTGCTTCCACTGGAAGACCCTGCAGCGCAGCGTCCGTGTGGAAGGCGCGGTCGAGCGCGTCGCCGACGCCGAGGCGGATGCCTACTATGCCTCCCGCGCGCGGGGCTCGCGCATCGGCGCCTGGGCCAGCAAGCAGTCCCGCCCGCTGGAGGGACGCTTCGCGCTGGAGAAGGCAGTGGCGGAATACACCATGAAATTCGGCATCGGCGAGATCCCCCGCCCCGATTTCTGGTCCGGCTTCCGCGTCCTGCCGCAGCGGATCGAATTCTGGCGCGACATGCCCTTCCGCCTGCATGAGCGGCAGGTGTTCCATCGGGACGGCGCGGGCTGGCGGATCGAAGCGCTTTATCCGTGAACGTTCCAGCGGCGCAGGCTGAGGTCGCGGCGCTGCTGCGCCGCCTCGCCGGCGCCGATCCGGTGGAGACGCATATCTCCGCCGTCTTCGTCGGGCCGGATACCGCCTGGAAGCTGAAGAAGGCGGTCGCCCTCGGCTTCCTCGATTTCTCGACGCTGGCCGCGCGCGAGCATTTCCTGCGCCGCGAACTGGAGATCAATTACCCCGCGGCGCCGACCCTCTACCGGGACGTGGTGCCGGTGGTGCGCGCGGGGGACGGCGGCCTCGCGCTCGGCGGGCCGGGCGAGCCGGTGGACTGGGTGCTGCGCATGGCGCCGGTGCCGCCGGGCGACTTCCTCGACGCCGTCGCCGCCCGCGGCGGCCTGGATGCGGCGCTGCTGGACGCCATCGCCGATGCCGCGCATGGCCTGCATGCCGCCCTGCCGCCGGTGCCGGGCGTCGATGCGCCAGCCGCGATGCTTCGGGTGCTGGAGGGTAACGCTGCCGCCGCGCTGGCCGCCGGCCTGCCCGGGCCAAGGTTGCGCGCGCTGGCGGAGGCGACGCGCGGTTGGATCGCGCGCCTGGCGCCCTGGCTGGCTGGCCGCGCGGCGGCGGGCCGCGTGCGGCGCTGCCATGGCGACCTGCATCTGGGGAACCTCTGCCTGCTGGCCGGCCGCGTCACGCCCTTCGATGCGCTGGAATTCGACGAGGCGCTGGCGACCATCGATACCGGCTACGACCTCGCCTTCCTGCTGATGGACCTCGACCACCGGGTCGGCCGCGCGGCGGCGAACCGGGTGCTGAACCGCTATGTCGCGCGGTCGGGCGATGCCGGGCTGGTCGCCGGATTGCCGCTCTGGCTCTCGCTGCGGGCGATGATCCGGGCGCATGCGGTGGCGAAGGCGAAGGGACCGGCGCAGGGCCTGCCCTATCTCGACCGCGCCGAGGCGATGCTGGCGCCGCCGCCGCCGAGTCTGGTCGCGGTGGGCGGGTTGCAGGGGACCGGAAAATCGCGCCTGGCCCGCGCCCTGGCCCCGGCGCTCGGCGCCGCGCCGGGGGCGCTGGTGCTGCGCAGCGACGAGATCAGGAAGCGGCAGGCCGGGCTGGCGCCGGAGCAGCGCCTGCCGGCCGAGGCCTACACGCCGGCGGCGAGCGAGGCGGTCCTTGCCGAACTGGGCAGCCTCGCCGCCGCGGCGTTGCGCGTTGGCCATGCCGTGATCGCCGACGCCGCCTTCCTGCGGCCGGCGGAACGCGCCGCGATCGAGGCCGCGCGCGGCGACGCCCCCTTCCAGGGGCTCTGGCTGGAGGCGCCGCTGGCGGTGCTGCGCGCCCGTGTCACCGCCCGGCGCGGCGATGCCTCGGATGCCGATGCCGCGGTGCTGGAAGCCGCCGCTGCGCGCGACCCGGGGCCGATCGCCTGGATCCGGCTGGACGCGTCCGGGGAGCCCGTGCCGGCGGCGCGCCACAGCCTGGGCTTTAACCCCCTGGGCTTGAACCGGGGCGATCCATGATAGACATGTTGCCAATGCGCCCTTGGGGAGATGCGCCATGGCCTATCGACGCCTGCTTCTGCCGCTGACCGGTACTGCCGCCGGCCAGGCAGCCCTTGCCACCGCGCTCAGCGTGGCCCGCATCTGGAACGCCCATGTCCACTGCCTGCATGTCCGGGTGGATGCGCGCGACGTCGCGCCGCTGGCCGGCGAGGGCCTGTCGGGCGCCATGATCGAGGAGATGATGGCGGCGACTGAGCGCGAGAGCGGCGAGCGCGCCAACCGGGTGCGCGACCTGTTCGAGCGCTTCACCGGCGGCGCCGGCGGCGTCGTGCTGGCCAACAGCGCCGAGACCGCGCTGAAGACCGACGGCCCCACGCTGTCCTTCGAGAGTATCGCCGGGCGCGAGGAGGATGTCGTCGCGCAACAGTCGCGCCTCTACGACATGGCGGTGGTTCCGCACCCGGAGGCGGACGAGGACGTTTCGTCGAGCGATGCGCTGCACGCCGTGCTGTTCGACAGCGGCCGGCCGGTGCTGATCGCGCCGCGCGAGGCGCCGGCGACGATCGGCACGCGGGTCTGCTGCGCCTGGAACGGCTCGGCCGAGAGCGCCGCGGCGATCGCCGCCGGCCTGCCCTGGCTGCACCGGGCGAATGCGGTGCAACTGCTGTACGCGGATGAATACCAGCGGCGCGGGCCGCAGGTGGACGGCATCCGCAGCTACCTGCGCTGGCACGAGATCGAGGCCGAGCCGAAGCTGTTCAAGCCGCTGACCAAGGATGTCGGCGCCGGGCTGCTGGGCGCGGCGCGGGATTTCCGCGCCGACCTGCTGTGCATGGGGGCCTACAGCCATTCGCGGCTGCGGCAGCTGATCCTGGGCGGCGTGACGCGGCATATCCTGGAGAACAGCGACATGCCGGTGTTGATGTGCCGGTAGGGTAAGGCAAGATTGGGGAGGAAAAAGCATTTCCTCCCCAAACCCTTCCTTTGCTTTCTGTGGGTTGGCACCCGGCGCGCGGCAGGTGCCGACTCCCAGAAGTAGATGGGGGTCCGGGGGAATACCTTCCCCCGGCCTTCCTTCCCCATAGCCGTCCCTGATGATGGCGATCACCCGCGCCCCATGGCGCAGCGCCGGGGGGCGGACCATCTTCCGCCCCAACGGACGACAAACCCGTCCGGCATGAGGAACAGATGATCGATGTCCGTCCTTTCGGCACGCTCGGTGGTGCCAATCACGGCTGGTTGAACGCCAAGCACCACTTCTCCTTCGCCGGCTACCATGACGACGCCCGGATGAACTGGGGGCGCCTCCGCGTCTGGAACGACGACGAGATCGCCGCCGGCACCGGCTTCGACCCGCACCCGCACCGCGACATGGAAATCATCACCTATGTCCGCGACGGCGCCATCACCCACAAGGACAGCCTGGGCAATACCGGCCGCACCGGGGCGGGGGACGTGCAGATCATGTCCGCCGGCACCGGCGTGGTGCACAGCGAGTACAACCTGGAGAGCGAGACCACCCGCGTCTTCCAGATCTGGATCATCCCCGACCGCCGCGGCGCCAAGCCGAATTGGGGCGCCAAGGAATTTCCGAAGGCGACGCGGGAAGCGGGGTTCGAGGTGCTGGCCAGCGGCCGGCCGCAGGATGAGGGCACCGGCGCGCTGCCGCTGAACGTCAATGGTGCGGTGCTGGCGACGACGCTGAGGGCCGGCCAGACCCTGCGCCAGCCGCTCGCCGAGGGCCGCGCCGCCTACCTGGTGCCGGCCAAGGGCGCGGTCACGGTGAACGGCGTGGCTTTGCATGCCCGCGACGGTGCCGGCATCGTCGACGAGCCGACCCTCGAGATCACCGCCAGCGAGGATGCCGAGCTGGTGCTGGTCGAGGTGGCGAAGGAGTAACCGGAGGCGGGGCGGGCAACCGCCCCCTTTCCCGCGCGCGCCTTTGGCGCGACGCTGCCTCCCGCCAAGAACGGGAGGACACCATGCCGAAGATCCAGGCCGAAAAGCTGCGCGCACTCGGTCGCGCGCTGCTGATGGCGAACGGCGTGCCGGAGGATGAGGCCGCAACCGTCGCCCGCCATGTGGTCAACGCCAACCTGGCCGGCCACGACAGCCACGGCATGATCATGCTGCCGAACTACATCGAGCGGGTGAAGGTCGGCCACATCGTGCCCGGCGCGCCCTTCACCATCGTGCAGGAAAGCCCGACCACCACCGTCGTCGACGGCAATTGGGGCTTCGGCTACGTCATCAACGAGAAAGCGATGGCGCTGACCATCGAGAAGGCGCAGGCCAACAACATCGCCGCCACCACGGTCTTCCGCCAGGGCCATGTCGGCCGCCTGGCGAGCTACCCGCTGATGGCGGCGAAGGCCGGCATGATCGGCATGGCCTGGGCCGATAGCGGCCGCTCCCCCAAGGGCGTCGCCCCGTTCGGCGGGCGCGAAGCGCGGCTGGGCACCAACCCCTGGGCCATGGCGGTGCCGTCCGATCTCGACGGGCCCTTCTGCATGGATTTCGCCACGTCGTCGGTGGCGATGGGTAAGATCAAGCTGGCCGAGGCGCGCGGGCAGGAAATCCCGCTCGGCTGGGTGGTCGACAGCGAAGGCGACCTGACGACGGATCCGGCCAAGATCAAGGGCGGCGCGCTCATGCCGCTCGGCGGCTCCGAGGGCTACAAGGGCACCGCGCTGGCGGCGATGGGGGAGATCTTCTGCGGCATCCTCACCGGCCTCGGCTTCGGCGTGGAGCCCAGCGGTCGGCACAATGACGGCTGCTTCCTCATCGCCATCAAGGTCGACGCCTTCCGGCCGCTGCTGACATTCCGCAAGGATGTCGCCGACTTCGCCCACTACCTGAAGGACACCCCGCCGGCCAAGGGCAGCCAGGGCGTGCTCTATCCGGGGGAGGTCGAGCACCGCGCCGAGCAGGCCCGCGGCGGCGAGGGCATCGAGATCGAGGACGCCACCTGGAAGAAGCTCGGCGCCCTGGCGGCGGCGGGCGGCATCGCCGGGGAATTCGGCTTCGGCTGAGCCGGGCTTTCCCGCCCGCGCCGGCGCGCGATAGGCTGGCCCGTCACGCGCAGCAGGATGGGCAGGGATCATGGCCGGTCGCTTCGAATGCGTCAGCCCGCTTCCCGGATCGGGCTTCGGCGGGCGCATCCGCCTGGTCGGCAGTACAGGCGCCGCCGCGCTGGTCGCGGCGGCCGAGGCGGAGCCGGCGGCGCTGCCCCGCGCGCTCGACGCCAGTGGCGGCCTGCTGGTGCTGGACGGCATGCAGGCGATGGCGGAGGCACCCGAATTGCTGCTCCGCCTCAGCCGCATCTTCGGTGCGGAGGTGGAGAATTACCGCGAGACCGGGATGGCGCCCAACATGGTGCACCCGACCGTCCCGGAGATCTTCGTCGTCTCCAACACCCCGCCGGTCGGTCGCCAGCCGCCGGCGCTGCCCGACCCGCCGCTGACCGCGGAGGGGCGGTACCCGGTGCAGTACCCGCACCGCCGCGGCTGGCACACCGACCAGAGCTACCGTCGCCCGCCGCCGGACATCTCGCTGTTCCTCGCGGTGCTGCCGGTGCCGCAGGGCCAGGGCCAGACGCTGTTCGCCGACGCCACCGCTGCCTACGAAGCCCTGCCAGCGGCGCTGAAGGCGCAGGCCGATGGGCTGGACGGGCTGCATGTCTCCTCCTCCGCCGGGCGGCGGCGGGAGGCCGTGGCAGCCGGCGAGCCGCCCAAGCCCCTGGCGCCGCACCAGCGCCCGGTGCGGCAGCCGCTGGTGCGCGTGCATCCCACGACCGGGCGGCGCTCGCTGTACCTGTGCGAGCACGGCCAGATGGATTGGCTGGAAGGCCCGATCGCCGGGCTGGAGCCGGGGCCGGCGGGGGAGGGGGCGCGGCTGCTGGATGCGCTGATGGCGCACCTCACCGAGCCGCGCTTCGTGCATGTGCATGAATGGACGCCGGGCGACCTGGTGGTCTGGGACAACCGCTGCACCATCCACGCCGCGACCTGGTTCGACGCGGCGCGGGAGGCGCGGGTGATGTGGCGGACCACGGTCAGCGGCAATCCTGGCCCGGCCTATGCCGGCGAGGCGCGGAGCTGGCTGGCCACCGCCTGATGACGACGGACCGGTCGCTTGACCGGTCCGAGCGCCCGACTGGGCGCCGCGCGTCGTGCCGCCAGGCGCGCCTCACGGCGCGAAGCCAAGCAAACCGGAGGTTTGCGCCCGGCGTCTGAGGGGCCACTGAACGTGTCGACGTTCAGGGGCGCTTGCATGAAGCGCGTCCGGGATCAGGGCGTCGCCCGATCCCGGCTCACCTCCCGGATCAGCCGGTGCACGAAGTCCAGCTTGGTGATCGCCGGCGGCGACAGCACGAAGGGGTAGAGGTCCGGCGAGCCCATGCAGCGGTTCAGGCTGTTCACCGCGAAGGTCAGCGGCAGCCAGGCCTCCACCAGCGGCTGGATCGACTCCTGCGCATAGGGGTCGAAGTCGATCGCGGCATCGAGGTCGTCGGTCTTCGCCACCTTCGGGGAGACGCGCAGGCCGAAGGCGTCTGCCATCTCCAGCGTGTCGACGATGTGCAGGTAATGCGCCCAGGTCTCGGCGAAATCCTCCCACGGGTGGGTCGTCGCATAGGCGCTGACGAAGGAGGCCTGCCAGTCGGCCGGCGGGCCCTGCTTGTAGTGGCGCTGCAACGCCGCTTCGTAATCCTGGCTGTCGTCGCCGAACACTGCCCGGCAGGCCTCCAGCCTGCCGCCGTCGCGCACCAGCAGGTCCCAGTAATGATGCCCGCTCTCGTGCCGGAAATGCCCGAGCAGCGTGCGGTAGGGCTCGCCCATCGTCGTGCGGCGCTTCTCCCGCTCCACGTCGTCGGCCTCGACGAGCGCGATGGTGATCAGCCCTTCGT
>JBMOJU010000013.1:0-33105 GCA_049315625.1 Paracraurococcus sp. | reverse complement strand
GGCGCCTGCCGCACCGGGCGGCGCGGCGGCGCGGCCGACTGCCCGCGCCGGCACGCCGGGCCTGGCGCCGTTGCAGACCGAGCCAGGGGATATCTGGGCCGAGGTGCGGAGCTGGAGCCAGGGCAAGGGTGCCGTCAAGGCGGAAGCCCCGCCGCCCAGGCCGCGCCGCCCGGCGCCCTGCACGGCCGGGACGGCCGGCTGCGCCGCCAAACCGCCGCGGCCGGCGGCGAATCCCGGCTGACCGGCCCGCGTCGTCCCCCCGCGGCGGCGCGAATCCTCCCCCCGAAGGCGCCCAGGAAAGGCTTGACGGCCGGCCGGCGATCACGGCCCTATAGGCGAACATATAAAGAACAACGGCCGTTTTCCTGGACTTCTACCGCTGCGATTTTTTGCAACCGGACACCCGATATGGTGTTAGACTGGCTCTCTCGCTCCAATATCTTGTGTAGGAACCGTCCAACATGCATGCTCCGGTCCGGGGGATTGAGGGGGATGTGACCGTGTTCGATGCGGTGCAATTGGCGGGGCATCATCAGGTTCAGGTGGACAGGGCACGCGACTCGCTGCTGACCGATTTCGGCAAGGCGACGCTGGATGACCGCTACCTGCTGCCGGGTGAGAGCTACCAGGATCTGTTCGCCCGCGTCGCCAGCGCCTTCGGCGACGATGCGGCGCATGCGCAGCGGATCTACGACTACATCAGCAAGCTGTGGTTCATGCCGGCGACGCCGGTGCTCTCGAACGGCGGTACGACGCGGGGCCTGCCGATCTCCTGCTTCCTGAACGAGGCCTCCGACAGCCTGGACGGTATCGTCGGCCTGTGGAACGAGAATGTCTGGCTGGCGGCCAAGGGCGGCGGCATCGGCAGCTACTGGGGCAATCTGCGCGGCATCGGCGAGAAGGTCGGCCGCAACGGCAAGACCTCCGGCGTCGTGCCCTTCATCCGGGTGATGGATTCGCTGACCCTGGCGATCTCTCAGGGCTCGCTGCGGCGCGGCTCGGCGGCCTGCTACCTGCCGGTCTCCCACCCCGAGATCGAGGAATTCATCGAGATCCGCCGCCCCACCGGCGGCGACCCGAACCGCAAGGCGCTGAACCTGCACCACGGTATCCTGCTGCCGGATGCCTTCATGCGCGCGGTCGAGGCCGATGAGGACTGGGCGCTGACCAGCCCGAAGGATGGCGCGCTGGTCAAGAAGATCTCGGCCCGCGCGCTGTGGATCCGCATCCTGACGGCGCGGATCGAGACCGGCGAGCCCTACCTGATCTTCTCCGACCAGGTGAACCGGGCGATGCCGGCGCACCACAAGCTGGCGGGGCTCGAGGTCAAGACCTCCAACCTCTGCTCCGAGATCACCCTGCCGACCGGGCGCGACCAGCATGGCCGCGACCGCACCGCGGTGTGTTGCCTGTCCTCCCTCAACCTCGAGACCTGGTTCGAGTGGAAGGACAATCCGCGCTTCATCCCCGACGTGATGCGCTTCCTCGACAACGTGCTGCAGGAGTTCATCGACACCGCGCCGGACAGCATGGCGAAGGCGAAGTATTCTGCCATGCGCGAACGCTCGGTGGGCTTGGGCGTGATGGGCTTCCACAGCTTCCTGCAGGCGCTGAACGTGCCGTTCGAGAGCGTGGTGGCGAAGGTCTGGAACAAGCGGATGTTCAAGCACATCCGCGAACAGGCCGATGTGGCCAGCCGCATCCTGGCGGAAGAGCGCGGGCCCTGCCCGGATGCCGCCGAATACGGCTTCATGGAGCGGTTCTCGAACAAGATGGCGATCGCGCCGACCGCGTCGATCAGCATCATCTGCGGCGGCGCGAGCCCGGGGATCGAGCCGATCGCCGCCAATGTCTACAACCACAAGACGCTGTCGGGCAGCTACATCGTCCGCAACCCGTACCTGAAGAAGGTGCTGGCGAAGCACGGCCGCGACGATGCCGACACCTGGACCACGATCACGGTCAGCAAGGGCAGCGTCCAGCACCTGGACTTCCTGACCGAGCAGGAGAAGGCGACCTTCCGCACCGCCTTCGAGCTCGACCAGCGCTGGGTGATCGAGCATGCGGCCGACCGCACGCCCTACATCTGCCAGAGCCAGTCGGTGAACCTGTTCCTGCCGGCCAACGTGCACAAGCGCGACCTGCACCAGATCCATGTCATGGCGTGGAAGCGCGGCGTGAAGTCGCTGTACTACTGCCGCAGCCTGTCGATCCAGCGGGCCGACACGATCAGCGAGAAGGTGGTGGGGCAGGGCGACGTGATGGCGGCGCATGTGCCGCAGGTGCGGCCGGAGGCGATCCTGGCGAAGGCGGGCGCGAGCACGGATTACGAAGAATGCCTGGCGTGTCAGTGACCGGCGGCCCGGGCTGCGCCCTCATCGGCACGGCCTGAGTGAACGCCGCGGCCGCAGGGCCGCGGGGAGACGCATGGAAAAGCGGGCGCCCGGACTGGCCGGGCGCCCGCGGTATGGGCTCAGAAGTGGATGCCGATGCCGACATACGGGGCGACTTCGAAGGCGCCGCCGTCATTCTTCTGCGACAGGCCGAACTTGTTCACCCACAGCTGAACGCCGGTGAACAGGTCAAGCGTGTGCGGACGCCACTTCACCAGCTCGCCCAGATCGATGATGAAGCTGTTGTAGCTGTAGTACTCGGTGCGCGTCTTGTTCCCGGCGACGTCCGTGCCCTTCGGCAGCGTGACGTTGAACACGCCCTCGAGGCGGAGCGGCAGGCCAGTGAATTCCAGCGGCTGGGTGTAGGACAGCTCGGTGTTCAAGGTCGGATTGTAGCTGTCCGTCCTGCCCAGGTAGCCGTTGTTGTTCCATTCCTTGGCGAAGTGGATGGCCAGGTTGACCGAGCCACGCACGTCGAACACGAAGTTCGGGCCGACCAGCAGGAAACGGCGGCCCGGGGCGTAGGCGGTGTTCTTCGCGTTCAGGTCACCACCGAACTCGAACTGCACGTCCTTGACGCCGGGGAAGCTGATCCGCTGGTAGCCGAAATTCGCGGCGCTGATGTCACCGCGGTAGGTGGCGTAGATTTCCTGGGCACCCGAAGCGCCGCCCTTGTTGGGATCGGCGCTGTTCGAGAACAGCGCGGTGACGCTGATGCTGTTGTAGATCAGGCCGCCGGTGTCGATGTGCTCGAAGTGCAGGAGCTGCTTGGTGATGTCCTTGCCCTGCTTCGGGTTGCTGGGATTGTTGATGCCCGGCTCCTTCGAGAAGGGCTGGACGCGGTACCACACCTGCGTGTCACGGCTGTAGGGGTTCAGCTCCTCCACGGGCGGCGTGGTGTCGACCGGCGAGGCCGCGCGGACATTCTGCGCGGACACGTCGTGGGTGGCGAACAACGCCACGGCGAAGGCCGCGGCATATGCCTTGGTCAGCTTCATGAGACTCCTCTTTCATCCTGTCTGGTCAAACGCAGGGATCCGCAGTGGGTCGGCCCCGCCCCGTCGCCGGGGCGAGGGCCGCTGCGGCGTGATCAGGCGTAGCCGCCCTTGGCGTGGTTGAACTTCTGCACGGTGATCGCCGGCTTGCTGACGATGATCCGGGTCAGGTCGTCACCGACCATCGCCTTGCCGTTCCAGGTCTTGCGCGTGCGGCGCAGGATCTCGCGCACGCCGACGGCGTCGCGCTGATCGCTCAGCAGATCGACGATGTGGCTGTACACGCCGAGCCGCGGCTTGGTGCGGGTGAAGACCGTGCCCACTTCCTCCGGCGAGGTGTGGTGGTTCATCACCAGCTGGTCGCGCTCTTCCATCTTCTCGGAGGCGACGGCCACCTCGTGCACGATGACGTCGCAGCCGGCGCCGTGCTTGATCAGGTTCTCGGAGAAGCGGGTGTCGCCCGAGACGAGCACGGCGAGGCCGTTGTAGTCGACGCGGTAGCCAACGGCCGGCTTGATCAGCGGGCCGTGGTCGACCTCGAAGCCGGTGACGGTGACGCCGTTGCGGTTGAAGATGACGCCGTCGGTGGAGAACTCATTGCCGGTGACGCGGGTGGCGTCGTCCGCCAGCTTCTCGTCCGCCATGCGGATGCGCACGTCGTCCTTGAAGGCGTCCCGCATCGTGTTGGCGAGATGCACGGTGCCGACCGGGCCATTGATCAGCATCGAGCTCTTGCGCAGGCCGAAATCGGGCTTCAGGTAGCCGGTCATCCAGAGGTCGGGCAGGCCGATGACGTGGTCCGAATGGAAATGCGTCAGGAAGAACGCATCGATCTTGCCCATCGCCATGCCGACCTGGGTCAGGCGCACGGCGCAGCCGCGGCCGGCATCGATCAGCAGGGTCAGGCCACCGGCCTGGATCATCGTGCAATTGCCGTAGCGCACGTCGTTCGGCACCACCGAGCCGGTGCCGATCAGCGTCACCACGATGTCGCCCGCCGCCGGCGTGACCTTCGCCGGCGCATTGGCCGCCTCGGCCTGCGGGATCGCGGCCCAGCCGATCAGCGCCGCACCGGCGCCGACCATGCGGCGACGGGTCACGCCGCGGTTCTGTTCATTCTCCATCCTAAGTTCTCCTAGACTGCAACAGGAAGGGGGAGCAGGCCGAACTCCTCGGCCATGGCCTGCACGAGCTGCGCCTCCACGTTGTCGAGGATCAGCACCAGGGTCGGGTGCGCCAGGCCGGGCGGCCATTCGGCCATCCGCGTCGGCGGGTGGAACACATGCTGCACGCCGTGCACGGCCAGCGGCCGCTCCTCGCCGCGGATGCGCACGATGCCCTTGGCCCGCAGCAACGCTGCGCCGTGTTCGGCGGCCAGCGTGCCGAGGAAATCCGCGAGGTCGACGAATTCGACCTCCTCGGCGAGGGTCAGGCTGAGCGTGGTGATCCGGCTGGTATGCCCGGCCGTCGCGGCGAAGCGGCCGATCCGGGCATTGACGCGCAGCGAGGCGAGGTCGGTGGCCGAGGGCTCGGTGAGCTGGCGCGGATCGATGTCGCCGTGCAGGACGGGCAGGATGGGCGCGCGCGGATTGAGCGCCGCCAGCGTGTCGCGCAGCTGCGACCCATGTTCCAGGTCGGGCTTGG
Organism: Paracraurococcus sp.; assembly: GCA_049315625.1. GTDB lineage: Bacteria > Pseudomonadota > Alphaproteobacteria > Acetobacterales > Acetobacteraceae > Paracraurococcus. Next base: position 28,073 of record JBMOJU010000013.1, on the reverse strand, counting down.
TCAGCAGCAGCCGGTCGGCGATCGACACCTGCTGCACCGCTTCCGGGTGACGCAGCAGCGTCTCGGCGCCATGCGCCGCGTCCACCGTGGTGACGATGAGGCCGGGGGTGTAGCCGCGCAGCATCACGTCGCGCCCCAGCAGGGCCTGCAGCACCGGGGAGGGGTTGGCGAGGCCGGTGGTCTCGATGATGACGCGGTCGAACATCGGGATCTCGCCCATGACGCGGCGGACATCGAGTCCTTCCAGCGTCCCGGCGATGGTTCCATCGACCATGCAGCAGACGCAGCCCTGCGGCAGCAGGACCACGTCGCCGTCCAATCGTTCCATCAGCATGTGGTCGAGGCCGACCTCGCCGAACTCGTTGACGATGACGGCGGTGTTGGTGAGGCCGGGCTGTCGCAGCAGCCTGGCGATGAGCGTGGTCTTGCCGCTCCCGAGGAAGCCGGTGACGACGGTGACGGGGGTCTCCGAGGGTATGGCTGTGCTGCCGCCCGCGACTCTGCCCGCCATCGACTTGGTTTGCTCCGGCACCCCGGCACCTCTCCCGATTCCCGCCTGTGGCAACACGTAACACACTTGTTAGTGTGTGCCGAGTCACTCCAACGGCCCCGCAAGTTGCGGCCGAACATCACGAAAGCGTCATAACGCGCGGATTTTCCTTCATGATTACGAGAGATTTACCCTGCTTTACGCATGAGAAACGTTATCGCCGATTGTTGCCTGCCGGCCCGGTGGGGCGTGCCGTCGTCCTCCCGCGACGATCGACCGTTCGGCGCGGCGCCAGGGTCGCCGGCGTGCCGTCCTCCGCCTGCCCTTGCGGCCCGGCCGATGGGACGCGCTGTCCTGCGGCGCCCCGACCTGCGCGCCGGGGGTGCAAAGACCATGATGCTGGGCTAATCAACGGTAGCAAACTGGCCGTCCCCGGAGACCTGCCATGCTTCCGATCGTTCTGTTAGTGATTTTATATGTTTCTGTCGCGGCCCTCGTGGGCTTCATCGGCCGTCGGCGGAAATTCGGCGCCTGGGGCTACTTCTTCGGCAGCATCCTGCTGACGCCGATCATCGGCGTGCTCCTCATCATGGCCTCCGATCGCCGCCCGACGGTGGCCTGACCGCATCCTGCGGTCGGGGCCGGCCTCAGGCGCCGGTCCCCGAGGCCGACCAGGCACCGGTCAGGATCCGCTCCTCGAGGATGCGGCCATCGGCGACCCGCAGCAGGCGGTCGCAGCGGTCGAAGAACCGCTCGTCGTGGGTCACCGCGATGATGGTCATCCCCTGCGCCCTCAGCTCGGGCAGCAGGCGGTCGAAGAACTCGGCGCGGAAATCGGCGTCCTGGTCGGCGGTCCATTCGTCGAGGACCAGGACCGGCCGGTCCTCCAGGATGGCCTGCACCAGGGCGAGGCGCTTGCGCCGGCCGGCCGAGAGCGGGGCCGCCACGAAGCCGCCCTCGGTCACCCGGACATGCGCGGCCAATTGCAGCCTGGCCAGCAGCGCCGCGGCGCGGTCCGGGTCGAAGGCTGTGCTGTCGGCGACGCCGTCGAACAGGAAGTAGTCGGTGAAGACCGAGGCGAACAGCCCGCGCTGGTCCTCGATATGCCAGGCGCTGCCGTCGATCAGCACCAGCCCCGCGGAGGGCAGATAGAGGCCGGTCAGCAGCTTCATCAAGGTCGATTTGCCGCTGCCATTGCCGCCGGTGACGAAGACGATTTCGCCGCGCCGCAGCGCCAGGTCGAACGGGCCCAGCGTCGGCGCATCCTCGCCGGCGTAGCGGTAGGCGACGCCCTGGAAGGCGATGCTGCGGAAATCCCGCATCGGCCGCCCGCGGGCCGCGCCGCGCCGGTGCGGCTTGAGATCGGCGGACAGGGCATCGAGCTGGACGATCGCCTCGCCGGCGGTGCCGATCATCGGCAGGTAGGTGACGACGCCCTGCAGGGCATCATAGGCATGGGTGGAGACGAAGACGGCGAGGGCGATGCCGCTGGTCAGCCCGATCAGCGGCGCGACGAAGGCGGCGACCAGGACCAGCGCCAGGGCGACGGCGGTGGCGACGCCGGCCTGGATCGCGGTGGCCTGTGCCAGGCTGCGCTGCGGGCCCAGCTCCTTCGCCGCCGGTTCCAGGTCGTTGGCGATGAAATCCTGCCGGCGCCTTTGGCTGGTCAGCAATTCGCGGAAGCCGCCCACCAGGTGGCGCGACAGGTGCGCGACCCTGGCGTCGGCGGCCTCGGCCTGCTGCGCGACGCCGACATAGCGCGCGCGCAGCCGGTTCTGCACCTGGAAGCCGATGAGCACGACGACGGTCAGCAGGAGCATCGTCGGGGTCGCGTAGAGCGCCAGGGCGCCGAGCAGACCGGCCAGCTGGGCGATCGAATAGATCAGGCCCAGCGTCGCATGCACGCCGCGCCGCAAGGCGGCGACGTTGCGGGACACGCTGTCGACGATGCGCAGCCCGCCCAGGGCCTCGATCGTCGCCAGCTCGCTGCCGCCGATGCATTCGGCGATCCGCGTCGTCGCGGTGGCGGCCATGCGCTCCAGCACGCGCTGCCCGAGCAGCTGCGCCGCGACGGACACGATCGCCATCACCGCCAGCGCCAGGCCGAACAAGGCGGCCGAGGACCAGCTCAGCGAGGACTCCTCGAGCGCCTCCGCGCCGAGGCCGATCCCGACGGCGACGAGCGCATGGCTGAGCCCGGCCGCCACCGTCAGCGGCACCGCCAGCCAGGCCAGGGGGCCGGCGCTCCGCAGCAGCAGCCGGATGCTGCCGGCGCCGGCGCGGACCGAACCGGCGGCGATCCTGCTCATGCCACCAGCATGCCGTCTTCGATGCGGAGCAGCTGGTCGGCCACGTCGTAGTAGCGGTCGTCATTGGTCACCGCGATCACCGTCCGGCCCGCGGCCCGCAGCCCGGGCAGCATCACGCGGTAGAAGTGTTCGCGGAATTCCGGATCCTGGTCGGCGGCCCATTCGTCGAGCAGCAGGATCGGCCGGCCCTCGATCATCGCCACCACCCAGGCGAGGCGCTTGCGCTGGCCGGTGGACAGGCCGGTATTGGTGAAGCGGCCATCGACGAAGCGGGTGCGGGCGCCGATCCCCATCTGGTCCAGCAGGTCGTTCACCATCGCCGGGTCCGCCCCGGGCCAGCCGTAGAGCCGCTCGAACAGGTAGGGATCGGCGAAGATGGCCGAGACCTCCTCGCGCAGGCCCTGCGGCGGCATCGGCTGGCCAGCCAGGCTGATGCTGCCGAATTCCGGCGTGTAGACCCCGGCCAGGAGCTTGACCAGCGTGGTCTTGCCGCCGCTGTTGCCGCCGCGGATGAAGGTGATGGTGCCCGGGCCGAAGCGCGCGCTGATCGGCCCGAAGGCGAACCGCGCCTCATCCTCCATCCCCGGATACTGGTAGCAGACGCCATCGAGGCAGAGACCGGAATCGTCCGACGGTGCGTCTGCCGGGGCGTCCGGTGGTGTAGCGGGTGGCTCCGGCCGCGGTTCCGGGCGCAGCGCGCCGAACAGCCGCTCCATGCCCTCCACCGCCGCCTCGCCGCGGTTCAGCAGCGGCACGTCGCGCACCAGGGCCAGCGAGATATTGGACATCAGCACCGCGGCCGCGATCAACGGCATGGTGGCGAGGCCGGGCACGAGCTTCGGCAGCACGAAGATGCAGATCCCGCTCGCCACCAGCATCGAGCTCGCCTGCAACACGAAGCCCAGGGCTTCGAGCCGGCCGGCGCGGGCGAGCGCGGCCAGCGCCACTTCCGTGCGGGCCTGCAATTGCGCCAGCAGCCCCGCCTGCCGCCCCTCGTTCAGGCGCAGCTCCTTGAAGCCCAGCACCATCGCGCGCAGGTCCTGCCGCGTGCGGATCTCCAGCTCGGCCGCCTCGCCGAGGGCGCGCATCACCACGCCCTGGTTGGCGGCGACCGTGGCGAAGACCACGACCAGGATCCCGACCATGAGCGCCAGGAGCTGCCAGTCGAGCAGCGCGAGCACGATCAGCGTGCCGGCGATGTAGCAGCCGGTGCGCATCGCGCGGGCCAGCAGCGGCGCGGCGGCCAGCACGTCGTTGGGGGCGACGGTCAGGGCGGCGAGCAGGTTCTCGGCGCCGGCCTGCTCCACCGTCGAAAGGTCGGCGCGCACCGTCGCCTCGATCAGCCGCCAGCGGGCCCGCGCCACGGCGGCGAGCAGGTTGTCCGTCACCCGCCGCACCGTCACGATCCCGGTCCAGACATAGACCGCGGCGATCGCCAGCAGCGCCAGCGCCAGGCCCGGCCTGGTCTGGCCGAGCTCCGCGGCGGCCACGCTGTTGGCGACGATCGGGCCCTCGAACCCGAAGCTCGCCATCAGCGCGGCGGTGAGCAGCGCGATCCCCGCCAGGCGTCTGCGCTCCGGCCCGAAGGCGAGGCTCAGCACCCGCATGGCAGGCCTCCGGCCCCGGCTGCCGCGCGGCACATCGACCGCCGGGCGCCCCCGATCATCGGCGCGGCGCTGGCCGCGCCGGCTCGCCGTCCGTGCCCTCGATCCGGCGGCCGTCGATGATCGGCCGGATGGCGGTGGGCCGCCCGCTGCGGCGGTGCAGCGCGAAGGGGTGGCGCCATTTCCCGACCGCAAGCGCCGGCTTCCTGCTGCGCCGGCCGCGCACCCGCAGCTCCTCCGGCCAGGGGCGCATGAAGGTCAGCAGGCTGCTGCCGACCGAGAACCAGCCCAGCGCGACCGCCGTCATGAAGCCGCCGCCACCGAACAGGATCATGCCGACCGAGACGGAGTCCGGCACGATGGAGACCATGATCGATTCGGTCATCCGGTCGCGGAAGATCTGGCCGATCTTCAGCATGTCGACGACGTGGTTGAGATCGCCGTCGTAGATCATCACGCCGGCGACGGCATTCGCCGCGGTGGTGGCGCCGGCGACCGCGACGGAGACCTGGGCGGCGCGCATGGCGACGAGGTCGTTGATGCCGTCGCCGATGAAGCAGACGAAGCGCCCCTCGCTGCGCAGCTTCTGCACGACCTGCGCCTTCTCGTGCGGCAGCACCTCCGCGTCGAAGCCGTCGACGCCCAGCTCCAGCGCCGCCGCCTCGGTCTGGGCGCGGCCATCGCCGGACAGGATGCGCACGTGCAGGCCGCGTGCCTGCAGCGCCCGGACCACGCTGCGCGCTTCCGGCCGCAGCTGAGTCCGCAGCACGATGGTGCCGGCGATCTGCCCGTCGCGCGCGACGAAGACGAAGGGCAGCCCGCGCTCGCGCGCCGCCGCCTCCGCCTCGCGCGCGCGGTCGGAGATCGGCACGCCGACGCGGTCCATGTAGCGCCCGGAGCCGATCTGGATGAGCCCGTCGGCGATGCGGGCCTGGATGCCGTTCGACGGCACGTAGTCGGACTCGAGCGGCTCCGGCACCTCCAGCCCACGCCGCTCCGCCTCGGCGCGGACGGCCAGCGCCACCGGATGGGTCTGCCGCGCCTCGGCCGCGGCCGCCCAGGCCAGCAGGTCGTTCTCCTCCACCCCGTCCTCGCAGACCAGGCGGTCCACCATCGGCACCGGGTCGGTGAGCGTGCCGGTCTTGTCGAAGACGACGGTGTCGACCTCGGGCAGCATCTCCAGCGTGCGGCCATCCATGATGACGATGCCATGCGCGGCCGCCCGGGAGAGCGTGTTGAGCATGCCGATCGGTCCGGTGAACAGCAGCACCTCGGCGGTCGGCAGCGCCAGCAGCAGGCCGGCGGTGCGGTACAGCCCGATGAAGGGCAGCGCCAGCGCGCCGATCGTCAGGTTCAGCGGCACCGCTCTGTCGGCGATCTGCTTGGCGCGGATCTCGGTGCCCAGCCGGTATTCCGTCGTTTGGTTCAGCACCGCGACGATGCGGCCGGTGGTGGTCTCCGCCCCGGTGCGCTCGGCGCGGATCATCACCCGTCCGCTGATCAGCTGGGTGCCGGCGAAGCCCTGCTCGCCCTCGACGAGTTCGACGGGACGCTCCTCGCCGGTCAGCATCTGCTGGTCGACGCGGGCAGCGCCGCCGACGACCGTGCCATCGACCGGGATCAGGTCGCCGGCCTGCACCGCCACGATATCGCCGACCTTCAGGTCGCGGATCGGCACCGCGGTCTCGACGCCGTCGGTCACCAGCCAGGCGGTGTCCGACTGCTTGCCGAACAGCTCCGAGATCATCCGCCGCGAATGGTCCTTGGTGCGGAGGTAGAGCCGGCCATGGCACCACCGCATCAGCGTGCCGACGAAGAGCGAGTAGTAGCTCTGCGAGAGCAGCAGCATGCCGACGCGGGTCACGCCGAGGGTGTAGACGTCCGGCTTGCCGTTCTTGACCCAGTATTCCCGCGCGCTGCGGACCACCGGCATGCTGGCCCAGACCACCAGCGCGGGCACCGCGACGATCGCGGCCGGAACCACCGCGGCCGCGGCGAGCGTGCCGCCGATCATCCCCGCGGCGCGCAGGTGCTTGTTCACCTTGGCGACGACCTCGGTGTTCTTCTCCTCCGGCGTCACGATCTGGTTGACCTCGGGTGCGCCGAGGGCGCCCCCAGCCGGCACGGCCAGCGCCTTGGCGCGCGGGTTGAAGCGCCGCCGCGGCGGCGCCCGGCCGTTCTTGTCGGCCAGCAGGCCGACGGTCGCGGAGATGAGGAGGGTGCTGAACAGCATGGCCGGTTAGCTCCGCACCTGGATCGCGGTCGAAGGGATGGGGTTGGCCCCGCCGGTGCGGCTCACGGCACCATCTCCGCGATGCGGGCTTCGAAGCCGGCCATCATGCGCGCGGCCAGGTCGCGGTCCCAGACATCCTCGCGGTGCATCATGTGGCAGGTCAGCCGCGGCCCGGCGGGTGTCGGGGTGCCCCACATCACCAGATAGAGCTGCGGGCGGGAGATCGGGTTCAGCCATTCCTCCTCCCAGGTCACGTGCATCCCGGGCAGGCGGAGCCGGCCGTGCGGCGTCTCCGGGAAATGCGTGCATACCATGCGGAACAGCGGGCCGGAGGAGTCGCGCGGCAGGACCTCCTCGATCGGCAGGTCCTGGTGGGTGACCGCGGCCGAGACGCTGTCGCGCACCCGGTGCAGCAGGGTGCCGGTCGGCGGATCGTCCCGCATGTCGACCCGGATCGCCGGCACGCCGATGCTGGCCCCGACCATGGCGGCGAAGCGGTGGTCGTCGCGGTCCGAATAGGTGGTGCCGATCGTCAGGTCGTCGCAACCGGTGAAGCTGCGCACGGCACGGAAATAGGCGGTGAGCACCGCGATGTAGGGCGTGACGCCATGCGCGCGGCTGAAGGCCTGGAGCCGGGCGGTGCGTTCGGCGCTCAGCCGCGTCCAGGTCGGGATGGCGCGGAAGCCACCCGGGGCCTGCGGCGTGCAGGGCGGCCAGGACCAGGGCGGCGGCTCGCCTTGCGCCAGCCAGGCGGTCCAGTAGTCCCGCCTGCGGTCCATGCCGGTGGCGGTCCGCAAGCGCTGCCAGGCGACGTAGCCGGCATATTGGTCCGGCCGGGGCAGGCTTTGCGCGTCGCCGGCATAATGGCGCCCAAGCTCGTCGAGGATGACCAGCAGCGACGCCATGTCGAAGACGACGTTGTGCAGGCAGACCTGCAGCATCCAGGCCTGGTCCTCGGTGCGCACCAGGGTCAGCCGCAGCATCGGCCCCTGCGCAAGGTCGAACCGCCGCAGCAATTCGCGTTGCAGGGTGTCGCGGATCGCGGCCTCGCCGGCACCGCGCTGGTCCTGCGCCAGCCAGTCGACGCAACCCTGCGTGGCAATGCGCTGCACGAGCCGGCCATCGGATTCATGCAGCGTCGTCCGCAGGCTGTCGTGCCGGGCGATGACGGCCTCGGCGGCATGGCGCAGGCGGTCGGCGTCGAGCGGACCGGCGATGCGGAACAGGAAGCCGACATTGTAGAACGACCAGTCGGGGTCGAGTTGCTGGAGCTTCCAGAAGCGGGCCTGGGTGAGCGAGGCAGGCAGCACATCGGTCGGCGCCGCGCGCAGCTGGGCGATCAGCTCCGGCTTGGCCGCCTGCAGGCGGGCCCGCAGGGCGTCGGTCATCGCCCCGGCGGGGGCGGTGAAGCGCAGCGCTTCGCCTTCGACCCGCAACGCGATGCCGGCGGCGGCCAGGTCGGTGAGCAGGCCAGCCAGGCGGTGCGGCTCCGCCATCTCAGATCTCACCGTCCTCGACCGCGGCCGGCGCCTCGGCACGCAGCCAGGCCGCGAGCTTCGCCACGGTCGGCGCCTGCATCAGGACGGCGGGCCGGATGCTGCGGTCCAGCCGCTTCTGCAGCCGGTGCATCAACAGCGCCGCCTTCAGCGAATCGCCGCCGAGCTCGAAGAAATCATCGTCGAGCCCAAGCTGGCCGAGATCGAGCACATCGGCGAAGCCTTCCAGCAGCGCCAGCGCCAGCGGATCGCTGGTCTGCGGCGCGCCGCCCTCCGAATCGCGGGCGATGGTGACGGGGAACCGGGCCAGCGCGTTGCGATCGATCTTCTGGTTCGGCGTTGTCGGGAAGCGGTCGAGCACCGAGAAGGCCGAGGGGACCATGTAGTGCGGCACCTGCTCGCGCAGGAAGGCCCGCAGCTGCGGGATGAGGACGCGGTGCGCCTTGGCCCGGCGCGGGTGGTTGCAATGGTCCTCGGCGCGGGGCGAGCCCGGCTGGAGCCAGGCGAAGCCGGCGAAGCCGGCGGGCTGGTCATCCCGGACCAGCGCCAGGCTCATCGCCCCGCTGGCATCGAGGCCGATCCAGCTGAGTTCGGCGCGATAGCCGAACTCGGTCAGCTCCAGCAGGTCGTCCGGCTCCACGCCATCATGCGCCGCGCCGCCGAGCCGGGCGCGCAATTCGCCGAGGGTGGCGGAGGCCGGCGCATCGCGCAGCCAGCCGATCGCGGCGATCTCCTCGGCGACGCGCGCATTGGGGATGTTGCCGATGCCGAGCGTCTCCGGCCGTTCCTTGTCGAGGATCCGGCGCAGGCCGTCCAGGCTGAGGCCATCGCGCTGCCAGTCGAGCACCCGCGCCGGGGCCCGCACCGGCGCGACGGGGCCGACATGCAGGATGGCGTCGTAGCGGAAGCGGGACAGCTCATTGCGGAGCCTGCCGCGCCGCGGCAGCACCTGGACATGGCCTACCGTGTCATGCTGGCGGGCGAGCGCGACGAACAGCCCGGGCCCAACGGCTAGGTCGCGCTCCTTGCCCACCTCCTGCCGGATGCGGGCGAGCACGGCCTGCGCCGGCGCCTCATCCGCCGCGCGATGCAGCTGGAGCGAGGTCTGCAGCGTCTCCAGCATGGCGAAGTTGACGCAGTCGCCGATGATGAAGCGCCCGCCCGGTGCCAGCAGCGTCAGCACCTTGGTGACGACGTTCTGCAGGTAGCCGAGGTCGGGGAACATCTGGATCACCGAGTTGATGATCACCGTGTCGAAGCTGCCCGGCGCGAAATCGTCGATCTGGTCGGCGAAGCGCTCATGCAGCGTGACATGTGCCAGCTCGGGGCGGACGGCCTGCAGGCGGCGGATGTTCTCCAGCCCTGTCGCCGCCGGGTCGAGCCCGACATAGGCCTCGCAATGCGGGGCGATGCGCGCGACGAAGAGGCCGGTGCCGCAGCCCAGTTCCAGCACGCGGCGCGGCTTGAAGGCGAGGATGCGGTCGACGGTGCCGGCGACCCATTCGCGCATGTCGGCTTCCGGGATCGGCGTCCCGGTATAGGAGCTGATCCAGCCGTTGATGTTGAAGGTCGGGTCGGCGAGGTCCTGGCCCTGGCGGTAGACCTCCTCGTAGATGCTGCCCCAGGCGGCGGCGCCGGCATCGTCGGGCGCCTGCTCCGCCAGGCGGTCGAGCTCGGCGGGGCTGGCCAGCACATAGCCGACGAGGCGGGTCTCGCCGGTGCTGTCCGGCTGCGCCATCACAACCGCCTGCTCGATCGCCGGATGCCGCTCGAGCGCGGCCTCCACCTCCCCGAGTTCGATGCGGTGGCCGCGCACCTTCACCTGGAAATCCATGCGGCCGAGGAATTCGTGGTTGCCCTCCGGCAGCACGCGGCCAAGATCGCCGGTGCGGTAGAGCCTGCCCGCGCCGAAGGGGTTGGGGATGAAGCGATCCTCGGTCAGGTCCGGCCGCTGCCAGTAGCCCAGCGTCACGCCGCTGCCGCCGACGCAGATTTCGCCCGCCACGCCCACCGGCAGCTGCGTCCGCGCCGCGTCCAGGATGTAGAGCTGGGTGTTGAGGATGGGCTTGCCGATCGGCGGGTTGCGCTCGGCGCCCCGTTCGCAAAGATAGTAGGAGGAGGCGATCGAGGTCTCGGTCGGCCCCCACCAGTTATGCACGCCTTCGATGTGGTCGAGCGCGTAGAGATCCTGCACCAGGCGGTTCGGCAGCGCCTCCCCGATGAGGATGACGTGGCGGACCGAGCGGGGCAGGCCGCCGATGCGCAGCAGGGTGCCGAGTGCGGAGGGTACGGCGTTGACGCAGGTGGTCGTCTCGCGCGCCGGGAGTTCGGGCAGGGCCAGCAGATTCTCGGCGAGGATGATCGCGCCGCCGTTGCAGAGCGGCGCGAAGATCTCCATCAGCGAGACGTCGAAGCACATCGAGGAGGTGACGGCGAAGCCGGCACAGGCCGCCGCCGGCAGCACGCCACGCATCCAGACGATGTAGTTCAGCACGCCGGCATGATGGTCCATCACCGCCTTCGGGCGGCCGGTGGAGCCGGAGGTGTAGAACATGCAGAACAGGTCGTGCGGCGCCACCGGCAGGCCGGGATTGCCGGCCGGGGCCGCATCCAGCGCCGGGTCCGGGCGATCCAGGCAGAGCAGCGGAACCGCGGGGGCGCGCATGGTCTGCAGCAGGTCCGACTGGGTCAGGATCAGCGTCAGGCCGGAATCGGCGATCATCATGTCCTGCCGGCCGCGCGGATAGACCGGATCGATCGGCACGAAGGCCGCGCCGGCCTTCAGCACTGCCAGCATGCCGATCACCATATCCGGGCTGCGGCCGACCCACAGCCCGACCCGCGCCCCCGGGGTGACGCCCAGGGCGATCATGTGGTGCGCCAGCCGATTGGCGCGCCGGTTCACCTCGGCATAGGAGAGCGCGGTCCGGTCATGGCGGATCGCCACCGCATCCGGGTCGCGCGCGGCCTGTTCCTCGAACAGCGAATGGACGCCTGCGCCTTCGGGCAGGGCGCCCGCGGTCTCGTTCCAGGCCGGGTCCGGCATCACGGCGGCGCGGCGGAAGACCCAGACCTGCAGATTGATCTCGGGGAATTCCCGATAGCGACCGGGGAAGGGCGCGGAGGTCTCGACATGCGTCCAGGCACCCTCCGCCGAGAGCGCTTCCATGGTCTGCTTGAAATCGGTGCCCTCGTGGAATTCCGGCCGCAGCGTGAAGATTAGCAGGCCGCCGGGCCGCGTCGCGGCAAGCAACTCACGCAGCGAGGCGGCGGGCGCGTGGCTGCGCACGAAGACGCCGATGCAGAGGATCGCATCGTAGCCGTCCGCCTCCAGGTTCAGCGTGCCGTCGCCCATCGCGCCTTCGAACAGCGCGCGGTAGCAGCCCTTGGCCTCGGCCTGGCGCAGCATGCCGGGCGAGAGGTCGAGGCCATCGATGGTCCCGAACCCGCGCCCGGCCAGCATCACGCCCGCCAGGCCGGTACCGCAGCCGGCATCCAGCACGCGCGCCGTCGGCGGGGCGAGGCGGGCCAGGGTCTCCACCACCTCGGCCGGGCCGGCGTGATCGCCCATGTCGGATTCATAGGACTGCGCCCAGGCGTCGTATCCCGCGGCGAGCTCGGTGGTGCTTTGCGCGGCAAAGACCGTGTGCACGTGCGACGTCATGCGGCGCGCCCCTTCAACCCATCGAAGGTGTAGTTGAAATTGTCGATATCCTGGCGGAAGTGTTCGGCCACCAGCGCCCGGGTCTCCGCCGTGTAGGCAGCGCGGTAGTCGGCATGGCGGGAGCGGTTGAGGTGCGGCAGCGCTGCCTCTATGCCGACCCGCTGGCAGATGCCGGCGAAATCCGCGTTGAGCGACTCATATCGCCCGATGACATCCACCAGAAGATTGCCGGCTTCGTCCGTCAGCATGTCCGATTGGAGCTTGGTGATGCCCTTGGGAAAGGGCGATTTCTCGGCGATCGCCCAGCGCAGGAAGGCATCGAAGCTGCCCAGCGCCTTGACCTCGGCATGCCGGGGGATGTCCGGGTCGCGCAGCATGAAGGTGTAGGTCGAGACCAGGAAGTCCCAGGGATTGCGGACGAAGGCGAACTTGAGATAACCGTCGAAGATCTCCGCTGGGATCTCACGGCGCACGTCGCGTGCCGTCGGGTGCAGCAGCAGCGTCTCCCACATCGGGTAGAGCGGGTTCGGCTTGCCGTCCTTCAGCCGCGCCGGCCGGCGGATCTTGAAGCGCTCCGGCTCGGTGGCATACGGCTCGAGCGTGTTCCGGATGCTCATCCCGGCGGTCTTGCCGACATGGATGAAGATGAAGCGGTGGGAGTGGGAAACCAGCATCGTCGTGGTGCCTACGCCATGCCGGGCGGATCGGGGACGAAGCCGATCGCGCGCCAGTAATCGAAATACGTGCCGATCAGCGTCCGATCGATCGGCGGGTAGGAGGTGCCGGATGCACGGTGCGCTGCCTCCAGGTTAGCGGCATCGAGTGGCGGGCGCGGGTAGAGCAGGAAATGCGGCGCCATCACCGCCAGGAAGGCGTTGGCGAAGTATTCCCGGTACTCGGGCCGGTCGCCCCTGACGGATGCGGCGGTCTTGAGCGTGCGCTGCCAGTCGGCGAACGGCATCTCCTGCATCGGATAGCCGAGGTCGCGGATCAGCCCCATCAGCGCGCGCCATGGGATCGGGTTCGGATGGAAATAGTGGAAGGCGCGGCCGAAGGCGGCGGCGGTGCCGGCCAGGTGCACCATCGCGTCGGTGACGCAATCGACCGGCACCATCGTCACCGGCACGTCGAAATCCGGATACCGGCCCAGCAGCACGCAGGCCTTGATCAGCAGCGGCAGGATGTCCGACAGGTCGATCATCGCGCCGGTCGCGGCCGAGCCCATGACGCGCACCGGACGATGGATCGTCACCGGCAGGCCGCGCTCCCCGGCGGCGGCGACCAGGCGGTCGGCGACCCATTTGGACTTGCTGTAGCCGCCCTTCAGGCTGTCGTCGTAGCGCGGCGCGTCGGCCTCGCGCAGCAGCGTGTCACCGGTATGGGCATCGGAGAAGAAGACGACGAGGCTGGAGAGGAAATGCAGCGGCTTGAGCGTTCCGGTGCTCGCCAGCCGGACCACTTCCAGCGTGCCCAGCACGTTGGTCCGCCGCAGCCGGTCATACTGCGAGGCCATGTTGAGCGAGCCGGCGGAGTGGTAGATCACATCCACCTTCGCGGCGAGGTCGTGGTAGTCGCGGCGATTCAGGCCGAATTGCCGGTCGCCGAGGTTGCTCACCGGTACCGCGTGGATGCGCGACGCGAAGGCGCGATCCCAGAGCCCGTAGCCGACCAGGTGCTGGACGAGCCGCGCCTTCGCCGCTTCCATGTCGGCGCCGCGAATGAGGCAATAGGCATCCGCCTCGGTGCGGGTCATCACCCCGTGCAGGAGATATCCGCCGAGGAAGCCGGTCGCGCCGGTGAGGCAGACCGCGCGCGGCGCCAGGGCGTGCGGGTTGATGGGCGCTTCGAAGCCGATGTCATCCGGCAGCATCGTGTCGGCCAGGATGCGCGCCGCCGCATCGGCCTTCGCTGCGGAGCGGGAGTCCTGCATGCCGCCTGCCCGGTCGCGCTACCGACCGTCCTAGGATTCGACCTGCACGACTTCGCCATGCAGCCGTTTGACCACGATGGCGAGCGCCCGCAGGCTGGCGAAGGTTTCCATGTTCAGCTCCGTCTCGCCGAACTCGACGCCGAAGAAGGCTTCGCTGAGCGAGATCAGCTCGACGATCGCCAGGGAATCCAGCCCCAGCCCGTCATCCAGCAGCGACACGTCCGGGTCGATCTTGTCGACCGAAAGATTGACGTCGAGCTTCTCGACGATCAGCGAGCGCAGGTGTTCGATGACGCGGTCGACCATGGCTTTTTCCCTATGGTTCCGATTGAGCGATGCGTGCCGCGAGTGCCCGGCGATCGACCTTGCCGCTGGGAAGCAGGGGAAGCGTGTCCACCAGGTGGACCTCGTCGGGCAGTGCGTAGCGCGGCATGATGTCGAAGCACTGCGCGCGGATCGCGGCCGCATCCTGCGCGCTGCCCTCCCGCGCGATGCAGAAGGCCGCCAGGCGTGGCCCGCGCGCCGAATCACCGCCGACCGCGGTGACGACCGCCTGGGCGACGCCGGGCAGGGTTTCCATCAGCCGCTCGATATCTTCAAGGACGATGAGGTAGCCGTCGCGGTTGATGCTGCTGCCGGTGCGGCCGATGATCCGGATGGCGCCGTCCGCGCCGCGCTCGGCGAGATCGCCGGTGGAGAACAGGTCGTCCGGCTGGTGGCGGCGCAGCCAGGTGCCGGCATCGTCGACATAGCCCTCATAGCCGAAGGGATGCCGCACCAGCAGCTCACCAGGGGCGCCTTCGCCGATCTCCAGCACCACGTCGCCCATCGGTTCGCCGATGCTGCGGCGGCGGAGCTCGAATTCATCGTCCGGGCGGCACGCCGCGGTCGCGCCCATTTCGGTGCTGCCGTACTGGTTGACCAGCCGGCCGCCGATCGCCCGGTCGAAGGCGACGAAGGTCTCGTCGCCGATCCGCTGGCCGGAGGTGATGACAGCCTCGAAGGTGTCGCGCGGCGTCTTGTAGACCTTGATCAGCATGTCGCAGATCGTCGGCGTGACGAAGGCGATCGTCGGGCGGAAGCGCCGTTCCTGATCGAGCAGCTTGAGCACGTTCGCCTTGTCGATCACGTCGACCGAGGCGCCGGCGAGGATCGCGGGCAGCAGCGCCGCGCCGCCGCCATACATGTGGGCGATCGGCACCGGGATCGAACAGCGGCTGTCGGGGCGGAAGGGATATTTGCGCACGCAGTTCCAGGCATTGCCGACCATGGCCGCGTGGCGGTGCACGACGATCTTCGACGTGCCCATGCTGCCGGAGGTGCGCAGCATCAGGCGGCCCGTCGGCATCGCCAGGCCGTTCCATTCGGGATTGGCCACGGGCGCCAGGGTATCGGGCAGCGCCCGCGGGTCGCCGGGTTCCAGCTGGATCTGCCAGCGGCAGAACAGCGGCAGGGGCTTGATGTCGGTCCCGGTGGTGGGGGGCACCAGGACGAAGCTCGTCCCGCTGCGCATCAGGGCGAGCAGCAGGATGATCCCGGCCACCGAATTGCCGGTCTCCACCGAGAGGCAGTCCTGCGGTCCGACGCCGCGGGTGGCAAGCCGCCCGGCCGTCGCCGCGATCAGCGTCTCAAGCTCGGCATAGGAGATTTCGTGCTGGCCGTCGGAGATGCGGCTGCCCGCGGCGCGGCCCTGCTGGAGACCGAGATGAACGGCCTGGTCGAGCGGCAGGCTCGCCATCTCCGCGCCCGTGAAATAACCCTTCTCCACGGCTGCGGCACCCTTGCAAGGCTGTTCAATAGCTTTCGTTTTACACAAAAGCGGCGTGAATAATCTACTTGAAAGCGAACACCTTAGTCAAGATGGCTACTCTTGTGGTTGATACATCCGCGCCTTG
This sequence comes from Paracraurococcus sp., assembly GCA_049315625.1. Taxonomy (GTDB): domain Bacteria; phylum Pseudomonadota; class Alphaproteobacteria; order Acetobacterales; family Acetobacteraceae; genus Paracraurococcus. Next base: position 12,452 of record JBMOJU010000013.1, on the reverse strand, counting down.
GCGGACGCGACCCGGGAGGGGGTCCGCGGCGGCATGCCGGATTGCGGGATGCCCGGCAGCCATGCCCGCGCGAACCGGCGGACAGGCATCGCGGCATCCGTGCATGCCACGTGCAATCCTGTACCGGAGGTCGCTGCCTGCATCCGGCAGTTGCAACCGAGCTGCGTCATATCAGGCTGCGGCACGGGCGGGGCCGTTTCCGCGGGTCCGTCACGCACGCAATGCGCCGGATCGGTGGAAGAGTCCAAGGGACAAGACACCAACTTCGTCTTGTGCAGCCAAGGCCCATGTGGTTTTAGGTCGCCCCGAAGGCGAGAGCGACCGCCATAAATCATCTTTTGCGCGAAGGCATGATGGACATCTCAATGGGTCAATCCCGGTCCGCCCGGGAGCGGTGCGCCGATCCATCCCGGCGACCCGTTTCGTCCGACATGGTCCTTCGATGCGCGCGGACCATGGCCGGACCGGCCGTGGCAGGTCCCGCCCCACGTCGCCGCCAGCTGGCGACTTGGCGATGACCGGCGCCCTCTCCCCGCATCTCGCCAAGCTGGAAGCGGAAGCGATCGGCATCCTGCGGGAGGTCGGCTTCAGCGCCCGCCGTCCCGTGCTGCTGACCAGCCTCGGCAAGGATTCCGCGGTCGTCCTCCACCTCGCGCGGAAGGCCTTCTTCCCCGGGCGGCTGCCCTACCCGCTGATGCATGTCGATACCGGCTGGAAATTCCGCGCCATGCTGGAATACCGCGCCGAGCTCGGGCGGCAGCCGGGGGTCGAGTTGCTGGTCTACCAGAACCAGGACGGCATCCGCCGCGGCATCTCGCCGCTGGCCTCCGGCGCGGCGCTGCATACCCAGGTGATGAAGACCGAGGCCCTCCGCCAGGCGCTCGACCTCCACGGGTTCGATGCCATCATCGGCGGCGCCCGGCGCGACGAGGAAAAGAGCCGCGCCAAGGAACGCGTCTTCAGCCTGCGCGGGCCGGGGCACAGCTGGAACCCGCGCGACCAGCGGCCGGAGCTCTGGGCGCTGTGGAACACCCGGCTCGGCGAGGGCGAGACCCTCCGGGTCTTCCCGGTGTCCGATTGGACCGAGCGCGACATCTGGGACTACATCCTGGCGGAAGAGATCCCGCTGGTGCCGCTGTATTTCGCCGCGCCGCGCCCGGTGCTGCGCCGTGGCGGCACGCTTGTGATGCTTGACGACGACCGCATGCCGCTGGCGCCCGGCGAGACGCCGGAGATCCGCACCATCCGCTTCCGCACGCTCGGCTGCTGGCCACTGACCGGGGCGATCGAAAGCCGCGCCGCCACGGTGTCCGACATCGTCGAGGAGTTGCGGCTGAGCCAGGCCAGCGAGCGGGCCGGGCGGCTGATCGACGGCGAGGGCGAAGCGTCGATGGAATTCCGCAAGCGCGAGGGGTATTTCTGATGCCGGACGGCGCGCCCGACGGTGCCCGCGACCTGCTGCGCTTCCTGGCGTGCGGCGCGGTGGACAGCGGCAAATCCACGCTGATCGGCCGGCTGCTCTTCGAGACCGGCAATGTGCGGGAGGACGAGCTGGCCGCGCTGGTGCGCGACAGCAAGCGCTACGGGACGACGGGCGAGGAGCCCGACTACGCACTCCTGCTCGACGGCCTGGAGGCCGAGCGGGAACAGGGAATCACGGTCGACGTCGCCTGGCGCTACTTCTCCACGTCGTGCCGGCGCTTCATCGTCGCCGACGCGCCGGGCCACCTGCAATACACCCGCAACATGGCCTCCGGCGCCGCCTCGGCATCGCTCGCGGTGCTGCTGGTCGACGCGCGGCAGGGGCTGCAGGACCAGACCCGGCGCCACGCGCTGATCTGCGCCCTGTTCGGCATCCCCGACCTGGTGCTCGCGGTCAACAAGATGGATGCCGTGGGCTACGACGAGGCCGCCTTCACGGCCATCGCCGACGAGTTCCGCGCCTTCGCCGCGCCGCTCGGGCTGCGGCGCATCGTCGCGCTGCCACTGGTGGCGCGGAAGGGCGAGAACGTCACGCGGCCGGCGGCGGCGTTGTCCTGGCATGACGGGCCGACGCTGCTCGGCGCGCTGGAGGACGCCGCGTCGGCGGAGGCGCTGACCGACCTGCCGCTGCGCATCCAGGTGCAGGGCATCATGCGGCCCGATTCGGAATTCCGCGGGATGGCGGGCACCGTCGCCTCGGGGCGCGTCGCGCCGGGCGATCCGGTTGCGGTGGCCGGGTCCGGGCTGACCAGCCGGGTGGCACGGATCGTCGCCCCGCGCGGCGACCTGGCCGAGGCCACGGCCGGCCAGGCGGTCATGCTGTGCCTGGACGACCCGATCGATGTCGGCCGCGGCGACCTGCTGGTCGCGCCCGACCAGCGTCCGGCCGTCGCCGCGCAATTCGCCGCCCGCCTGGTCGCGCTGGATGAGGCACCGCTGCTGCCCGGCCGCCGCTATGCGCTGCGGATCGGGCATTTCTGGACCGCGGCCTCCATCACCTCGATCCGCCATCGGCTGGACGTCGTCACCGGCGGGCAGCATCCGGCCCGGCGCCTGGCGATGAACGAGATCGGGCTCTGCCACCTGGCGACGACCGAGCCGGTCCCGTTCGACCCCTATGCCGAGAACCGCGCGACCGGCAGCTTCATCCTGGTCGACCAGACGAGCCACCGCACCGCCGCCGCCGGGCTGATCGCCCATCCGCTGCGCCGCGACGACAACATCCGGCGCGAGACCTTCCTGGTCGACAAGCCGGCGCGGGCGACGCTCGCCGGGCAGCGGCCGGCGGTCATCTGGTTCACCGGCCTGTCGGGGTCGGGCAAGTCGACCATTGCCAAGCGCGTCGAGCAGGAACTGCACGAGGCCGGGAGGCATACCTACAGCCTGGATGGCGACAACCTGCGCCACGGCCTCTGCCGCGACCTCGGCTTCACCGCCGAGGACCGGGTGGAGAACATCCGCCGTGCCGGCGAGGTGGCGAAGCTGATGGTGGATGCCGGGCTGATCGTGCTCTGCTCCTTCATCTCGCCGTTCCGCGGTGAGCGGCAACTCGTGCGCGACATGCTCGAACCGGGCGAGTTCCTCGAGGTCTTCGTCGATGCGCCGCTGGATGTCTGCGCGGCGCGCGACCCCAAGGGGCTGTATGCCAAGGCGATGGCGGGCCTGATCCCCAGCTTCACCGGCATCGACAGCCCCTACGAGGCGCCGGAGGCGCCGGACCTCCACCTGCGCACCGGCGAACAGGACGCGGCCGCTTCCGTCGCGGCGGTGCTCGTGCGGCTTCGGCAGGACGGTTTCATCGACTGAGGCGAGCTGCCGAATCCGCGGTCCGGCACGTCGCCTCAGCCCCTTGTTTGCAAGGCAGATCCACCCTTTCCGGTGGTTCCGCCTTGCGGCGCTCTGCCTTAACGGCCGCCGCCGGTGGCGGCTGGGCCCGCGCTCAGCGGGGCGCCGGCTTGTCATCCCGCGGTGGCGCCGCAGGCCGGGTGAGGGTTGCGGCCAGCGCGCTCTCGCTGAGGGCGTGTCGCGGCAGTGGATCGAGGCCGGCAACCGCGAGGTAGCCGCGCGGCCCCGCCGCCGCGGGGGAAGTGATTTCCCTGATGAATTCCCGCAGGTTCGGCACGCTGCCCATCCGGTCCACCCTGACGACCGCGGTGATCTGGCGGGAGAGCACGTACCGGCGGGAGCCCAGGGCTTCGTCGTCCGGCACCACGTCGTTGATCGCCAGCATCGTCGCTTCGGGGCTGAGCAGCATCGCGCGCCGGTCGTTGATCACGATCTCGCTGCCGCGCGGGGTGATCCGGGGGCTGGCGTTGTAAGCCGCGCCATCGACATAGGCCATCGCCGCGTCGGAGCGGCGGGACAGGCAGGGCCGCAAGGCCAGCGCCTCGTCCAGCTGGAACAGCTCCGCCACCTTGGGATGCTCCAGGCAGGCCGGACGCATCAGCAGATCCTCGACGATCAGCCAGAAGACCGAACGCTGCGGCGGGCCGACCAGGCGGATCGGCTCATCCGGCAGGTCGGGGGAGATGTCCCGCCAGCGCATGTTCGGATTGGGGCCGAACATGTCGGGCGACAGGCCGGTCGCGTCGCGCCGCGGCAGCTGCGCAGCGATCGCCCGGTACAGCTGGTCGCGGGTCAGCGCGAAGGGTGTCGCGGTCGCCGCGGTGTAGAGGGTGACGACCTGGCGGCCGAAGGGCAGCACCAGCAGGTCAAGCCGGGTCGTGCAGAACTGCGTGTTGCTGGGCAGATCATCGCGCACCGGGATGATCAGCACGTCCGGTGAATCCAGCTTCTTGCCGCAGAATTCGGCAAGCGCGCCGTTCTCCGCCGCCTGCTCGATCTGCGGGAATTTGCGGCGGGCGCCCTGGGCGAGCACGTTCGCCACGGCGGCGGGGTAGGGCAGCACCTCCGGCGCCCCGATGACCCGCACGTAGTCCCGGCCCTCGATCGCCGCGCCATCCTGCAGCGGCACGCCGAGGAACAGCGCAACCGCCAGGATGAAGATGGCGCCCCGGCTGCGGCGCCGGCGGGGGCTGTCCAGCATCGTCATCTCAGGCTCCCGGCAGGTAGTAGGCGGTGTCCCGCTCCTCCGGCGAGCGGATGGAGGCGAAGCCCAGCATGCGCGTGTACATGCGGCCATTGCGACGGAACGACATGCGGCCCCCGACCCCGCGATAGGCCAGCTCGCCATGCATCACCCGGATCATGTTCTCGACCAGTTCCTTGCGGGCCCCCGCGACATCCTGCCCGGGCGAACCGATCCGGCCGACGATGCGGAGGGCCTCGACGATCACCCCGACGGCGTCCGTGCCCTGCATGGCGTAGTCGGAGGCGGGGATCCTGAACCGCTCCTGGTAGGCGCGCTCCCATTCCGCCTGGGTCGGCGTCGGCGACCTTGGGTCGCGCAGCACCGGCATCAGGACGCGGTTCCGGAAGGGCGCGGACGTGGTGGCGCCGAGCGCCCGGGTCAGCTCCTTCTGCACCAGGACCGCATTCTCGATCGTCGGCAGCACGCACAACACGTTGAGGCCGAGCGTGGTGATGAACCGCACGATCTCGATCTGCCAGTCGAGCGGGCAGATCAGCACGACATGGTCGATCTTCAGCGCCTGCAGGCGCGGCGTGACGTTCCGCACGTGATGGACCGAGGGCAGCGAGGCCTCGTCGGCAATGGTGATCTGCAGCTTCGCGGCGGCGTCGCGGTAGGCGAGCGAGACCTCGAGCGCCTCGACGCCGCGTTCCCGCAGGATCATGGCGCGCCGGTTGCCCAGGTTGGCGACGAAGCGCGCGGTCTGCGTGCTGAGCTCGGCATTGTCGGGCAGCATGGCGAAGAGGTTCTTCAACCCGTGCATGGTCAGGGCGGTCGTGCTGATGCCCGGCGTGATCAGCACGGCGTCGCGCCGCAGGTAGGTGATCGCCGCCGGCAGCGCATCGGCGACGGCATGGTGGCCGATCACTGCGATCAGGTCGTCCTCCCCCACCACGCGCGACGCGACGTCGATCGCTGCGGCGCGGATGTTCCCCCTGGTCAGGTTCGTGACCTCCGTGCGCAGCCGCAATCTGCGCTTGAGGATTCCGCCGGACGCATTGACGGCATCGATCGCCAGCTGCGCGCCGTTCTGCAGCGGGGTGCCCGACTCGCGGTCGACCACGGTGGCGATGACGAATTCCTCGCGCCCGGGCGGGGCGTCCTCGGCGCGGCCGTGGCGGCCCGCTATCCCGCCCAGGCCAAGGCCTGCCGTCGCCGCGACGCCATGCCGGAGCAGGTCGCGGCGCAGCCTCGGCGCGGGGTCACTGGACATTGAGGTTGAGCTGATTGGAATTGGCGCCGTTCATGATGAGGATCTTGGCGTTCGGCGACTTGGCGATCTCGCCATCGACCCGGATCGCCTCCCACTTCAGCAATTCGGGGGTGAGGCTTTCGCGGATGATGCGATGCCAGGCGCTGGTGCCTTCGCCCTCGATCCGCTTCCGCTCGGCCTCCAGCTTTTCCGAGGTGAGGCGGAACTCATAGGCCTCCGCCTGTTGCTGGAAGGTGAGCTTGGCGTTGATCGCGTCGCGCAGCGGCTCGGGCAGGGTGACCTGGCGGATGATGACGTCGTCGATGGAGACGAATTGCTCGCTCGCCTCCTCGATGGCGCGCGAGACGATCGAGGAGAGCACGCCCTCCTTGTTGGTGTAGATCGACTCCGGATCCTCCCGGCCGATGTTTCTGCGCAGCACCGATTCGACGGTCGGCTTGACGATCTTCGACACGTAATCCTTGCCGACCTTTTGATCGAGCAGCGCGAGCGTGTCGTAATCGGGGTGGAAGCGGATCGTCAGCTTCAGCTCGATGGGCAGGCCCTTGTTGGTCAGGACGGTGAGGTCGCTCTCCACCACCTGCACCCGGGTGTCGTAGATCGTGAAACGATCCCACGGGAACATGATGTGGATGCCTTCGGCGTAGACGTAGTCGGTCACCGTGCCGCCGAAGAACATCTGCCACATGACGCCGCCGCCACCCGCCGGGACCACATAGACCACGCGGTGCCACAGGACCACGAGCACGAGCAGCAAGGCCCCGAAGATCCAGGCCGTGAGCCGGCCGCCGAGCCGCATGAACGGCACCATCCAACCATCCAGCTTCCGGTCGACGGGCGGCGGCTTGGCATCGGCCTCGACGGAGGTCGGATCGAAGAGCGATGCGGACATGGGTTCCGTTCGGCTAGGGGGCAGCGCTGTAGAGTTACCGAGAGTTGAGAGCCAAAGCAATTTGCCATCTCACGGGAGAAGACACCGGGCCTGGTCGGCATGCGGTGCGGGTTTCGGTGGGTGGCATGCCGCGACGCCGCCGAGCTGACCGCGTGGCTCGATCGCTCCGCCGGCGCCGTCGCTCCGCGGCCGGCGGCGCGGCGTCCCGGCGGGGATTCACGCAAACACAATCCAGGGTTGAAGAAGCCTGGACTGCTGACGCCTCATGCGGAGCCACCCGTCCCGAAGCCGGGGCGACGGGTCGCGGCCTTGCCGACCGGCCTCAAGGCAGAGGCGGCGTTTCGACGGGAGCCCTGCCCAGGCCTCGCGCCCTAGCCTCGGGATCGATTAATTTTTAATCGCTTTTACCTGAGGTTGATATAACTCCCACAAGATGGTTTATCCTGCTCCGCGTTAGGAGTGGGCCCATGGCGCCGATCGGTATGATTCAGCACCGGAATCTGCCCGAGGTCGCGCCGGTCGGCCAATGAATCGCGTCTTCATGGCAGTGGCAATGTTGATCGTCGGCATTTCGCATCGCCAGGCCCTCGCCCTGCCGCTCCTCGGCATCGTGGGGGTGCCGGAGCCGACGACGAGCGTGGCGGCGGATCCGCCCCCCGCCGGCGTCGATCTGTCGCGGCTGGAGGTGCCGAGCGCCGCCGCACTCGCCGCGGTCCTGTCGCGCTTCCTCGGCACCGAGATCGATCAGGCCCTGCTGAAAAACCTGCGGGAGGCGATCACCGCGCACTGCCTGGAGGTCGGCCGGCCCTTCGTCGACGTCAGCATCCCGGAACAGGACGTCACCGATGGTGTCCTGCGCGTCGTCGTCGCCGAATACCGCGTTGGCCGCGTTTCCGCCGCGGGCAACCGCTGGTTCAGCGACCGCTACCTGCTCGCGGGGGCGGCGCTCCAGCCGGGCCAGGGCATCGACAAGCCGGCGCTCGACCAACGCATCACCCGGCTGAACAGCGGCCCGTACCTGACCGTCGAGCCAGGCTTCCAGGCCGGCGAGGCGCCCGGTACCACCGACGTCGTCCTGCACGCCGCAGACCGTATCCCGCTGATCGCCAGCCTCGGCTTCGCCAATACCGGCTCGCCGGTCACCGGGTGGGAACGCTGGACCATCGGCGCGGGGTGGGGCAACGCGCTCGACCGCGGGCACACGGTCAGCTGGCAGTTCAGCAGCAGCACCGACCTGTGGAACCGCCGCACCGGTGCGGACGGCCAGACCCAGGAACCGGGCTCCGCCGGACACAGCGCGAGCTGGCAGATCCCGCTGCCCGATGACCAGGCGATCATCCTGTCCGGCGGCTATGCGCTGCAGTCCCCGCGCATCGGGCCCGACCTGAATTCCCTTGGCCGCAACGTGAATGCGGCCGGGCAGTATGTCCTGCGGCAGCTGCCCTGGCGGCTTGGCGTCGGCCAGGAATTCGCCATCGGCTATGAATACAAGACCACCAACAACAACCTGGCCTTTGGCGGCGTCTCGGTGCAGCGGTCCTCCAGCGAAATCAGCCAGTTCACCCTGCGCTACGGCACCAGCCTGCCGACCGCGTTCGGCGATACGCAGATCCTCGGCAACCTGGCGCTGAGCCCGGGCGGGATGTTGCCGGATAATACCGACCAGGCCTTCCAGCCCTCCGGGACGGACCAGGGTGGCACGCCGGGCGCGAAGGCCCGTTACCTGTATGGCCGAATGACGGTCAGCCACCTTCTGCCCCTGGGCCGCGAGGTCGGCCTCGTCCTCCGCGCCACCGGCCAGCTGGCCTCGGGCAACCTGCTGCCCAGCGAGCAGCTGGCCATCGCCGGCGTCGACTCGGTGCGCGGCTACCAGGAATTCGGCGTCTCCGGCAGCCAGGGTTTCCTGCTGACCACGGAACTGCGCAGCCCGCGCTTCCGGCTGCTGCCGACCCTCTCCGCCCGGCTGCCGGAGGATTCGGCGCAGCTGCACCTGTTCGCCGACTACGCACGTGCCGGCAACCCGGTGGTGAGCGAGGCGACGCCGGCCAGGGTGACGACCGCGAGCATCGGCATGGGTCTGCGCTACGAGATGGGCCGCCAGGTCGCGCTGCGCCTGGAGCAGGGCTGGCAATTGGTGCGGGCGCCGAACCAGGGCGCCGACGGGGCATTCCTCCACGCCGCGGTGAGCCTCGCATGGTGAAGCTGCCCCTCCTCCGCAGCGCGCTGCTGGTCACCACCGCCCTGGTGGTGCCACCCGCCGCCCGGGCGGGTGGGCCGCAGCAGGGCGGCGCCGGGCTGCCCCAGGGCGGCCAATTCGTCGCCGGCAGCGGTCGCATCGCCGCCGGCGCCGGGGCGCTGACGGTCACCCAGTCCAGCCGGACCGGCATCGTCGACTGGCGCAGCTTCTCCATCGGCGCCGGCCAGCGCGTGCAGGTCAACAACGGCACCGGCGCGACGCTCAACCGCGTGACCGGCAACCGGCCTTCGGCGATCGCGGGAACGCTTGCGGCGACCGGCAGCGTCTACCTGGTCAACCCGCAGGGCATCGTCGTCACGCCGCAGGGCAAGGTCATCACCGGCGGCGGCTTCGTCGCCAGCACCCGGCCGGCCGATGCGGCCGGCTTCATGCAGTCGGGCACCCTGGCGCTCAGCGGCGCCGGCCCGGGAACCGTGGTCAACCGTGGCACCATCGTGGCCGGCGGCAGCGTGGTGCTGCATGGCGCGGAGGTCGCGAACAGCGGCACCGTGCAGGCGGGCGGCCAGGCGGTGCTTGCGGCGTCGAAGGACCTCGTGCTGCGCCCGGTCGGCGATACCGCGCGGGTCGTGGTGCGCGGCGCGGCCGGCGATGTCCGCAACGAGGGCCGGATCGAGGCCGCCGAGGTCGCGCTGCGGGCGGTGGGCGGCAATGTCTATGCCCTGGCCGGCAACCGCGACGGCTACCTGCGGGCGACCGGCACGGTGGCGCGCGAAGGCCGGGTCCTGCTGGTCGCCGGCGGGGATGTGCAGGCCGACGCGCCGATCATCGCCGATGGCGAGAAGGGCGGATCGGTCACGGTGCGGGCCGGCGGCACCGCCCGGGTGTCCGGCTCGGTCAGCGCCCGCGGGTCGGCCGGCCAGGGCGGCCGCGTCACCGTCTCCGGCCAGGTCGTCGCCGTGTCCGGGACCGCGCGGATCGACGCGAGCGGCGCGACGCAGGGCGGTGATGTGCAGATCGGCGGCAAGCCGCCCGGCAAGGCGGCCGCGGCGGAACCGGCCTCCCGCCGCGCGGTCCCGAATGCCACCGAGACCCGGATCGACGACGGCGCCAGGATCGTGGCGGATGGCGGCAAGGGCAGCGGCGGCCAGATCATCGTTTGGTCGGACCAAAGGACGACGTTCGGCGGCACGCTCAGCGCCCGTGGCGGCACCGATGGCGGCATGGCCGAGGTGTCGAGCGCCGGTGTGCTGGATTACCGCGGTCGGGCCGATCTGCGCGGCGGGACCGGCAGGGCCGGGACGCTCCTGCTCGACCCGACGGATGTGATGATCACCACCGGGAACGTCCCCGCGGGTGTGTCGCGGATCGATCCTGCGGTGATCGCCGACCAGCTGATCTACAGCAACTTCACCCTCGTCACCGGGGCCGGTGAGGGCGCCGGCGACATCACGGTCGCCTCGCCGCTCACCTGGATCTCGACCAACACCCTGACCTTGAGCGCCTACCGCAGCATCAACGTCAATGCGGGCCTGACCAACCTGCATGGCGGCAGCCTGGTCCTGCAATCCGACAGCACCGGCACGGGCACCGGCACGGTCGCGTTCGGCCAGGGCGGCAGCGTGAAGCTGGTCGGCGGCAGCACGACGCTGCTCTACAACCCGTACAGCTATGCGACCCCCACGGACTACAGCCGGTTCGTCAAGGGTGGCCTGCTGCCCGAGATGCTGGTCAACACGCCGGCCCAGCTTGCCGCGATGGCCGGCGCGCCGAACGCCGCCTATGCGCTCGGCCGGGATATCGACCTCGAGGGCAGCGACTTCGCGGGCGTGGCCCAGTTCGGTGGCCTGCTCGACGGCCGCGGCCACACCATCCGCAACTTCACCACCGACACCGTCTCCGAAGCCGGCGCCGGGCTGTTCGGCTTCCTCACCGAAACGGCGTCGATCCGCGACCTGCGGATGACCAACGCCGCCGTCTACGGCCCCGGCGTGGCGGGACTCCTCGCCGCGACCAATGCCGGCAGCATCCGCGGCGTCAGCCTGGAAGGGACGGTCGCGGCCGGCGGCGTCGCCGGTGGCGTGGCGGGCCTGAACACCGGCACGATCGCCGAGGCCAGCGTCAACGCCAGCGTCACGGCAGGCCAGGTCGCGGGCGGCATCGTCGGATGGAACAGCGGCAGCATCAGCAACGCCACCGCGGCCGGCACGGTCGGCGGCAGTTCGACCGTCGGCGGCGGCGTCGGCTCGCCCTACGGCACCGTCGGCGGCAGCGTCGGCTCGCCCTACGGCACCGTCGGCAAGACCACTGCGGTGGGCACGGTTCGCAGCACCTCCACGGTCGGCGGCGTCGTCGGATCGAACGACGGCATCATCGGCAATACCAACCCGAACGACACGGTTGGCGGCAGCTCCATGGTGGGGGGCATCGCCGGCATCAGTACCGGAGCGATCGCGTCTGTCTACGCCAGCAACACGGTGTCCGGCGCCGGGGTCACCGGCGCAGTGCTGGGCCGGAACCTGGGCACGCTGACCGCCGGCTACGCTGCCGGCGGCGCCACCATCCCGGGTGGCGCAAGCGACGTGACCTCGGTGCCGATCACCGACACGGTCGGCACAGCCCCGTTGCCAACCACCATCACGCCCGGCACGCTGCCCTCGGGCTTCAACGCCACGGCCTGGTACGTATCGACGGCCGGCACCCCGGCGCTGCGGAACGTGCCGGAGGCGACGCCATACCTGCGGCTGGCGGGGCAGGTATACTCCGCCGACGGTACCGCCGCGCCCGGGGTGCCGCTGACGATCATGGTCGACCGGGCCTTCTTCGCCGGCGTCGCCTCGGATGCCACCGGCACCTGGTCGCTCGAGGCACGCGGCGCTGCCGAGGGCTACAACGTCCTCGCGCTGCTCCCCTCGGGGCCGCTGGGCAATACGGTTGGCACGCGGATCTCGCAGTCCATCGACACGCTGGACATCGCGCCGGAAACCCTCCGCTTCATCTCGGGTTCGTCGGCACCGATCACGACATCGGACCTGCTGCAGGCGCGCAGCGACTTCATCCGGCCGCTCGGCCGCGCCCGGAGCCTGTTGATCCCGATCACCGTCTCGACGATCTACGGGGTCGTCGATCTCGGCGATGTCGACCTCCGGATGACGTCGCCCGGCTCCTTCCTGCTGGACCGCAGCTACAATACGTCCGGGACGATGACGATCGACGTGGGCGGGACGGTCACCCAGATCTCGCCCCTGCTGGTCGGCGGCCTCGAGATCAAGGCCGGCGGGATGGTCACGCTGACCAACCCCGACAACCGCATCCGCGCGATCGAAGGCAGTGCCGGCGGCATCGATATCGTCACCGCCGGCCCGCTGGATATCGGCCCGGCGGGGCTTAGCTCCTCGGGCCTGGCCAGCCTGCGCGTGGCCGAGCGTCTCACGCTGTACGGCCCGCTGGTGGGCAGCGGGGAGTCGCTGACGGTCCAGGCCGGGTCCCTGGCGAGCGTCGGCGTCACCGACCCCTTCCGTGCCGGCGGCGGCGGCACCTGGCGCATCGTGCTGGCCGACCGCGGTACGGACCCGCCGGT
>JBMOJU010000642.1:0-1902 GCA_049315625.1 Paracraurococcus sp. | reverse complement strand
CTTCGCCGCACCGGCGGCGGGCGCCATTCGGCGCCTCGGCCCTGCGGGCCGCAGGGCGGTACCTCGTGCGCCGGCGCGTCAGTCGAAGGCCAGGTCCCAGCCGAGCCAGTCGCACAGCCCGCGCCCCATCACCCATTCGAGGTCGCTGCCCCGCAGCCAGGGCAGCTCCTCGGTGAAGAAGGTCACGCATTGCCGGTAGCTGCACGGCATCCGGGTGATGTCGGTGCCCCAGAAGAAGCGCCGCGGGCCGAAGGCGTCGAAGATGCGCTGCAGCCCGTCCTGGATGTTGCGGTAGGGGTAGGGCTGGGTGGAATAGTGCGGCGCGCCGGTCGCCTTCACCGCGACATTGGGCAGCCGCGCCAGCGCCACCAGCTCCTCCAGTCGGGCGAAGGCCGCCGCATCCTGCGCCAGGCGCAGCAGTCCGCAATGGTCGATGATCAGCCTGAGGTCCGGATGCGCCTCGGCGATCCGGCGGAATTCCGGCAGGAAGAGCCCCGCCATGGTCGCCACCGGCAGGCCCTCGGCCGCCGCCGCCGGCCAGAGCCAGTCGAGCGTGCCGTCCCGCAGCCAGGCCTGCTGCTGCGGCTCCAGCAGCGCCCAGCGCAGGCCGAGCATGCCGGGCTGGTCCTTCCAGCCATGGATCAGGCGGCGGTTCTCCGGCCGGTCGGGCGGGAACTGGCCCATCACCGCGAAGCGGTCCGGGTAGCGCCGCGCCGCCGCCACGGCCAGCGCGTTGGAGTCCGGGTCCCAGCTTCCCGGCGGGTGGATCAGCGCGGCGTCGACGCCGGCCGCGTCCATCTCCGCCAGGGCCTCCTCCGCGCTGAAGGACGCCACCTTGCGGTGCAGGCCGGACGGCGTGCCACTCGACCAGATATGGATCTGCGCGTCGACGATCTTCATGCCGGTTTCCCCCTTTTGGAGGAAGCCTAGCCCTGTGTCGCGCTCAGGCCCACTCCGCCCGCGCCGCGGCGATCATCCCACCCAGCGCCCCGGTCAGGATGCCGTCGCCGTCGAAACCCGCCGGGTCGGGCACGCCGAGGCTCGGGCAGCGCAGCAGGATGCCAAGGCTGTTCTCGGCCAACCGCCGGCCCACCTCGCTGTCGCTCGGGTAGTGCACGCCGATCATTTCCCGGTTGCGGGCGATGCGCGCCGCCAGCCGGCGCAGCGGCCGGTCGCCGGTGGGGAAGGCAACGCCCGACCGGTCGAGCGGTACCGTTACCTCCCGCGGCAGCACCTGTTCCAGCACCAGCGCGATCAGCCAGGCCTCGGTCGCATGGCCGCTGGGGTAGGAGGGGTGGCCCGGCGGGTCGAGCGGCGGCATGAGGCGCGGCGAGACCATGGACGGCCGCGCCCGCTTGAAGACGTTCTTGTAGTAGACCGCCTGGAATTGGGCGATCCGCTGCGCCGCCGTCGCCAGCCGCACCGTGGTGCGGTGCGACCCGGCGCTGAAGGTCAGCAGCCCCTCGAAGTAGCGCAGGATGTTGCCGGCCTGGACCCGCGCCTCGGCGAGGGTCGGCGGGCGGAAATCGACCAGGTCGAAGAGTTCGTCGATCTCGGCATCGAGGCCGCGCTCGATGGTCGCCCGCAGGGTGATGTCGAGCGCGGGGGGACCCGGATTGTCCCGCTCCGCCCGCAGCGCCAGCAGGGCGTGGAAATGGTCCGAATCCCGCACCTGCGCGTCCGTCGGCGCCCCGGCGGCCCAGGGGTCGGCGGTGCGCAGCGCGGTGCTCCAGGGCGGCGGGTCGCCGGCGGTGGCGGGGGGCACGGCGACGAATTCCGCCATCAGCAGGATGCTGTGGTGGTAGGCGGTCCAGGCCCCCTCCGGCCAGGGCGCATCGGCCAGCCGCTGCGGCCAGGGAACCAGGATGTCGCGCGGCGGCCAGCCGCTACCCTGGCGGATGT
>JBMOJU010000641.1:0-1903 GCA_049315625.1 Paracraurococcus sp. | reverse complement strand
GCGAACCGGCGCAGGTCACCCCGGGCGCCGAGCGGCACCATGGGCAGCAGCAGCACGGCCGAGATGAGCAGCGCCTTGGTGTGGAACTCGATCAGCTCGTGATGCTCGGCATGGATGCAGACCAGGGCGCCGAGCCGCCGCGCCGCCGCCATCACCTCCAGCGCCTGGCCGTCTGTCACGCGGGCACCGGCGTAGGTCAGGAAGATCTTGAAGCTGCGGTAGCCGGCGGCGACCAGCTTCGGCAGCTCCTCCGCTACGATCTCCGGCCGCGGATCGGTCAGGATCATGTGGAAGCTGTAGTCGATGCGGCTCTGCCGGGCGCGGTCCATGTGTTCCGCCACCCCTTCGGCGATCGAGCCGCCGCGTTCCTGACGGGCGAAGCCGATGACCGTGGTGGTGCCACCGACGGCCGCCGAGGCGCTGCCGCTGGAGAAGCTGTCGGCATTCACCGTCGGCCCGCCGCGCGGTTCCTCGATATGCGTGTGGCTGTCGATGCCGCCGGGCAGCACCAGCTTGCCGGTCGCGTCGATCTCCTCCGCGCCGGCGCCGAGGCCGCGGCCGAGCGCGACGACCTGCCCGCCGACGATGCCGACATCGCCGGGGAAGACATCGCTCGCGGTGGCGATGGTGCCGTTGCGGATGACCAGGTCGAATTCGGGCATGGGCGGGCTCCGGCGCGTCGTGATGGTGCGCCGCATTGCAGCCGATCGGACCCGGCGCCACAAGGGCATCGGCATAGCGTTGGGGGCGACATGGGCGGCGATGCGGCGGTGCGGATGGCGGGGCTGGTCTTCGCGGCGCTGCGCGAGGCCTCGCAGGATCCGCCCGGCGTCAGCCGCGCCAGTTATGGCGCGGGCGAGCGGGCGGCGCATGCCATCCTGCGCGCCGCGGCCGAGGAAGTCGGGCTCGAGGTGGAGACCGATCCGATCGGCACGCTGTCGATGACGCTGCCCGGCACGGATCGCGGCGCCTCGCCGGTCGTGATCGGCTCGCATCTCGACGCCGTGCCGCATGGCGGCAACTACGACGGCGCGGCGGGCGTGGTGATGGGGCTCGCCTTGGCGGCGCGGCTGCGCCAGGCGGGGCGGATGCTGCCGCGCGACCTTGTCATCCTCGGCATCCGGGCGGAGGAGATGTGCTGGTTCCCGATGCTCTATCTCGGCAGCCGCGCCGCCTTCGGCCTTCTGGCGCCGGATGCGCCCGACACGCTGCGGCGGACCGACAGCGGCCGCACGCTGGCGGAGCACATGGCGGAGGAAGGCTTCGATCCGGACTTCATCCGCCAGGGCCGCAGCTCGCTCGACCCCGCCTACATCCACGCCTTCATCGAGCCGCATATCGAACAGGGCCCGGTGCTGGTGGAGGCGGGGCTGCCGGCGGCGGTCGTCACCGGCATCCGCGGCAGCATCCGCCACCGCGCATGCACCGCGACGGGCGCCTGGGGCCATGCCGGCGCGGTGCCGCGGCAGGGCCGGCAGGATGCCGTGCTGGCGGTGGCGTCGCTGGCGCATGCGTTGGAGGAGTTCTGGAAGGTCGCCGAATCCGGCGGGCGCGACCTGGTGCTGACCATGGGGGAATTCTCGACCGACCCGGTGCTGCATGGGCCGACCAAGATTCCCGGCGCGGTGACCTTCAGCCTCGACATCCGCAGCGAGGACCCGGCGGTGCTGGCCGCGGCGGAGGCGCTGCTGCAGGACCAGGCGGCGCGCATCCTGGCGGAGCGCGGCGTGGCGATCGACTACGGGCCGCGTCTGCCGGTGCCGCCGGCACCGATGGATGCGCGGCTGCGCGCGGCGCTGCGCAGCGGGGCGAAGGCGGCTGGCGTGCCGGTGCTGGAGATGGCCTCCGGCGCCGGGCATGACGCGCTGACCTTTGCGGGACTGGGCGTGCCAACGGCGATGCT
>JBMOJU010000241.1:0-8404 GCA_049315625.1 Paracraurococcus sp. | reverse complement strand
GGGATCGCCCTGCCGGTCTCCTTCGACGGCGACCGGCCGCCGGTCCGTACCGGCGCGCCGGCGCTGGGCGAGGCAAATGCCGAGCTGGGCGCGCCTATTCCGGCTCGATCCCGGCCAGCCTGACGAAGCGGGACCATTTCTCGCGCTCGATCCGCACCAGCTCGGCGATGCGCGGCAGGTCGAAGGCTTCGGGGACGAAGCCGAACTCGACCAGCCGGCTGCGCGCCGGCTCCGCCAGGATGGCGGCATTGACCAGCGCGTTCAGCCGCTGCACCACGGCGGGCGGCGTGCCCGCCGGCACCGCGACGCCGAGGAAGCCGGTGAGGACGAAATCCGGCCAGGTCTCGCTCAGCGCCGGCAAGTCGGGCCAGCGGTCCCAGCGGCCCTGACGGGTGATCGCCAGCGCGCGCACCTGGCCCTGCCTCAGCCAGGCATCGCCCGCGGTTGTATCGGCGAAGATCAGGTCGAGCCTGCCCGCCAGCAGATCGCTGAAGGCGGCGCCGATGGCGCGGTAGGGCACGCCCTGCAGCCGCGCCCCGGCGAGCACGTTCAGCAACTCCCCCGGCACGCGGGACGAGGCGTTGTAATGGCCGAAGAACACGCCCTCCGGCTTCGCCTTCGCCGCCGCGACCAGCGCCGCCACGTCGCGCCACGGCGCCTCCGGCCGCACCAGCAGGTAGGATCCGTTGGAGCCGAAGAAGCCCACGGTGGTGAAGTCGCGCTCCGGGTCGTAGGGCAGGTCGCGCACGGTGCTGGGATTGGCGGAATGCGTGCTGGTGGTGGCCAGCAGCAGGGTGTAGCCGTCCGCCGCCGCCTGCTTCACCGCCATGGTGCCGATGACGCCGTTGGCGCCGGGACGATTGTCCACCACCACGGCCTGGCCGGTGGTTTCCTCGATGTACTTCGCCACCATCCGCGCGGTGATGTCGCCCGACCCGCCCGGGGCGAAGGGGACGATGATGCGCAGTGGCCGTACGGGGAAGCCCTGCGCCAGCGCCGGCCAGGGCGCCAGTACCGCGGCCAGCAGCGTGCGACGAAGCATCAGGCGGGCAGCACCGCCGTCTCCGGCGCCAGCTTCGCCGGGATGCCATCATGCTCGCCGAAATCGGGCGCCAACGGCCGGCGCTGATCGAAGGTGAGCCACAGCCGCACCATCAGCCGGCGCCGCGCCGGCTCCGCCCAATCCGCGAATTCGGTGCGGGCATGCGTCGTGACATAGTTGTTGCAGAACTGCATGTCGCCGGGCTCGAGCATCATGTCGAGCCGCATGTCCTCCTGCGCGGAGAGTGTGCTCATCAGCTCCAGCGCCTCACGCTCGGCCGTGGTGAGCGGCACGCCGCGGCGCTGCGCCGCGGTCTCGATCGGGTTGCGGATGAAGCGGCAGGAGACCAGGCCGCCCGCCCGGCTGAACACCGGGATCGGCCGCGGCGTCACGCCGTTCGGGTTGTCCGCCGCCTCGCGCTCCGAATAGTGGAAGCCGCGGTAGAGGATCGGCAGCAGGTCCGGCCGGGTGCGCAGGATCTCGTTGTGCACCGCCATGGTGCTGACGACCGAGGAAAGCCCGCCATCCTTCGCCCGGCGCTGGCACAGCAGCCCGACGAGGTCGCAGCGGTCGGTGTGGAAATCCAGCCGCGCCTTGGTCTGGTAGCCGCGCGTATTGGCCGAGCCATAGGTGCGACCCTGGTCGAAGACATGCCCCAGCATCTCGCCATGCGAGTTCTGCGACACGGCGGTGCCGAGATGCGTCCCCAGCCCCCAGAAGATCGCCTCCCGCTCCGCCTCGTCGAACCGCCCCGCCGGCAGGCCGCGCACCACGAAGAAGCCGCGGCCGCCGCGCACCTCCTCCAGCCATTGCGCCAGCCGTGGGGCGAGCGCGGGCAGCGGGAAATCGGCCCGGGTTATGGCGGTGGTCGGGATGCCGCGCGCCTGCACGCCACGCAACGCCGCAGCCAGGTCCTCGACCTCGGCCGGCGTCAGCGTGCTGATCCAGGCGGGATCATCGGCGATCGCCGCGCCGCGCCAGGCGCTGGCATCGGTGACGGGGGCGTAATCGCTCATCTTCGCTGTTCCGGGCATTTCCTGAGCGGCGGACTCTCCGCCCGATCCCGGCCCCGCGCAACACCCCTTCAAGCGGGGCCGGAAGGCTGGTTGAATGGGATGCCCCCGGAGAGTCCCAGAATGACGTCCCATGCCGCACTGCGGATCGCGCCCCTCCGCGCCTCCGTCCCGGATGCCGAATGGCAGGCCCGGCTCGACCTCGCCGCCTGCTACCGGCTGTGCGAGGGCTACGGCATGTCCGACATGATCTACACCCACATCACCGCGCGGGTGCCGGGCAGCCCCGGCCACTTCCTGATCAACCCGAACGGCATGCTGTTCGGCGAGATCACCGCGTCGAGCCTGCTGAAGGTGAGCGTGGAGGGCGACATCCTCTACAAGCCGGACCTGCCCTATGGCCTGCACCCCGCCGGCTTCACCATCCACAGCGCGATCTACCGGGCGCGGCCGGATGCGATGGCGGCGATGCACACCCACACCATCGCGGGGATGGCGGTTTCCTCCCTGAAATGCGGGCTGCTGCCGCTGACCCAGACGGCGACGCGCTTCTACGGCCGCATCGCCTACCATGAGTTCCGCGGGCCGGAACGCGACCCGTCCGAGCGTGACGCGCTGGCGCAGACCATCGGCCCGCTGAACTACTGCATCCTGCGCAACCACGGCATGCTGACCCTGGGCGAAAGCGTGCCGGAAGCCTTCACCGCCATGTGGGGGATGGAGCGCGCCTGCCAGGCGCAGCTGCAGGCGATGGCCTGCAACACCGAGCTCAACATGCCGTCGGAGGAGGTCGTGGCGAAATCCTGCGCCATGTACGACCCGCCGAATTCGCGCCGCTACGGCCTGCTGGAATGGCCGGGCCTGCTGCGCAAGCTGGACCTCGTGGACAGTTCCTGGCGGGATTGAGCCACGTGTTCCGTCGCGCCCTGCTGGCCTCGCCCGCGCTGCTCGCCAGGTGGGCGCGTGCCGAGGACGCGTGGCCCACCCGCCCCGTCCGCATCGTCATCCCCTTCGGTGCCGGCGGGCCGATCGACAATGTCGGGCGGCTGTTGGCGGAGCTGCTGCGCGACCGGCTGGGCCAGCCCTTCCTGATCGACAACCGCCCGGGCGCGGGCGGCAGCATCGGCATCCGCACCGTCATCCAGGCGCCGCCCGACGCTACCGTCTTCCTGCTGACCAGCGCCTCGCTCGCCTCGGTTCCGGCGCTGTATCCCGGGCAGGGGCTCGACCCGCGCACGGCGCTGACGCCGATCAGCCTGGTGGCGGACATCCCGACCGCGATGGTGGTGCGCGCCGACGGCCCCTGGCGCAGCGTGCAGGACGTGGTCGCTGCGGCGAAGGCACGGCCGGCGACGCTCACCTATGGCAGCGGCGGTGCGGGATCGTCCAACCATCTCTCCGGGGCGCTCTTCGCCTCGGCCGCGGGCATTCAGTTGGAACACATCTCCTACCGCGGCGCGGCGCCGGCGATGATCGCGCTCTTCGCCGGGGAGATCGACATGGTGTTCGCGTCGACGGTGGAGACGCTGCCGCATGTGCAGGGCGGCCGCGCCCGGCTGCTCGGCGTGGCGACGGAACAGCGCGTGCCCAGCCTGCCCGGCACGCCGGCGATCGCCGAGATCATCCCTGGCTATGTCGCGCTGAACTGGTACGCCATCGCCGCGCCACAGGGACTGCCGGCGCCGATCGCGGCGAAGCTCTCCGCCACCCTGGCCACGCTGCGCGACCTGCCGGAGGTAAAAGCGCGCTTCGCCGCCGCCGGCACCGTGCCGCTGCTGACCGGGCCGGCTGGGCTGGAGCGCCTGCTGGAAAGCGACGTGCCGAAATGGCAGCGGGTGGTGGCGGAGGCCGGCATCCGCGGGGAATAAGCAAGAACGCTTCGGAGGAAACGAGAATGAGCAAGACCGTGGGTCGCGTGCTGGCCGAAAGCCTGATCGCGCATGGCATCGACACCATCTGGATGGTGCCAGGCGAAAGCTTCCTAGGCCTGACCGATGCGCTGACCGAAACGCCCGAGGTCCGGCTCATCGTCTGCCGGCACGAAGGCGGCGCCGGCTTCATGGCGGTGGCCGATGGCCGCATGCAGGGCGGCCGCGCCGGCGTGCTGCTGGTCTCCCGCGGCCCCGGCCTGTCCAACGCCATGGTCGCGCTGCACACCGCCTACCACGATGCAACGCCGCTGGTGGTGCTGTGCGGCCAGGTGGAGCGCAAGGATTTCGGCCGCCTGGCGCTGCAGGAACAGAACTACTCGAAACTGCTGTCAGACATCACCAAGGGCGTCATCGAGGTGAACGAGGTGGTGCAGGCGAGCGAATCCATCGCCCGCGCCTTCCACCTGGCCGAAAGCGGCACGCCCGGCCCGGTCGCCGTCATCCTGCCGGAGGACATCTTCGACGAGATCACCGACACGCCGATGGCCAAGCCACGCCCGCGGGTCCATGGCGGTCCACGCGCCGAGGATCTCGACCAGCTGGCCGAGATGCTCGCCAAGGCCGAGCGCCCGCTGGTCTGGGTCGGCGGCGCGCTGACCAACGCCGATGCGACGACGCTGGACGAGCTGCGCCAGCTGGCCGAGCAATGGGTGCTGCCGGTCTCCCCCACCCATCGCCGGCCACAGCTCTTCGATGCCGGCCATCCGAACTACGGCGGCTACATGGGCATCCGCGTGCCGAAGCAGTTGCTGGACGAGATGCGCAAAGCCGACCTGCTGGTGGCGATCGGCGAGCGCATCACGGATTCCGTCAGCCAGTCCTACACCTTCCCCAATGCGCCCGACCCGCAACTGCCGCTGGTGCAGGTCTGGCCGGACCCGAACGAGATCGGCCGCGTCTTCCGCCCCGACCTCGGCATCGCCGCGGATCCCGCCGCCGTCATCCGCGCGCTGCTGCGGCGCGGCGCCCCGGCGGGCGCGGCGAAGCGCGCCGGCTGGGTCGCCGGCCTCAACGCCATCCATACGACCCTGATGGCACCAGACTGGGACAGCATGCCGGATGGCGTGAACTTCGCCGCCGTCTGCGTCGAGATCGCCAAGCACCTCGCCCCGGATGCCGCCGTCACCTCGGATGCCGGGAATTTCTCCTCCTTCATCCACCGCTATATCGGCTTCCGGCCGGGGCAGAACTTTCTCTCCTCCGTCGTCGGCGCCATGGGGGCCGGCGTGCCGATGGCGGTCGCCGCGGCAATCCGCCGGCCGGGGAAACAGGCCATCGGCTTCTGCGGCGATGGCGGCGCACTGATGAGCGGCAACGAGATCGCCACCGCCATGCAGTATGGCGCCGCGCCGATCCTCGTCATCTCGGACAACAAGCGCTACGGCACCATCGGCATGCACCATGAGGTGCGCTACCCGAACCGCCCCTACGAATCCGCGGTGAAGCTCACCAACCCCGACTTCGCCGCCTGGGCCCGGGTGTTCGGCGCGGTCGGCATCACCATCTCGACCGAAGGCGAGGTCGAGGGCGCGATCGCCCGCGCCTTCGCGGTGAAGGACCGACCGGTGGTCGTGCATGTGCATACGTCGGCCGAGCAGATGAGCGCCTGGCGCCGGCGTGGCGCGCCGCGGGTCCACGGCTGATGCTGCGACGCGCACTGCTGGCGGCGGGGCTCACCGCGCCGCTGGCCGCGGGCGCCCAGTCCCTGCCGGATCCCTGGCCGGACCGGCCGGTGCGCATCATCGTCCCCTATGCGCCCGGCGGTCCCTCGGACATCCTCGCCCGCAGCCTGGCCGCGCCGCTGATGGAGACCTGGCACCAGCCCGTGGTGGTGGAGAACCGCCCCGGCGCCGGCAGCGCAATCGGGACGGAGGTCGTGGCCCGGGCCGCCCCCAACGGCACGACGTTGCTGTTGGCGGCGACCGCGCATGTCATCAATCCGGCGCTGATGCCCTATCTGCCCTTCGATTCGGTGCGCGATTTCACCGCCATCATCAACTGCGCCTCTCATCCCATGGTGCTGGTGGTGCACCCCGCGACCGGCATCACCGACATGGCGGGCTTCATCGCCGCGGCGAAAGCGCAGACAGGCGGCCTCACCATGGGATCCGCCGGCATCGGCAATGCCAGCCACCTGGCAATGGTGCTCTTCGCCTCGATCGCCGGGATCGAGTTGACGCATGTCCCCTTCTCCGGCGCGGCGCCCGCGCAGGCCGCCATCCTGGCCGGGCAGGTGCAGGGCGGCTTCATGAATTCCACCGTCGCCGTCCCGCAGATCCGTGATGGAACACTGCGCGCCCTGGCGGTGGCGGATGGCCACCGCTGGCGGGAATTGCCCGCGGTGCCGACCTTGGCCGAACTCGGCTATTCGGGCGCCGAGGCGGGGTCCTGGTATGGCATCCTCGCGCCCGCCCGCCTGCCGCCGGCGATCACCACGAGGCTGCACCAGGACATCCTGGCCGCGCTCCGGCTGCCGGCGGTCCGGGGCCGGATCATTGCCGCGGGGCTCGATCCGCTGGAGACCGGGCCGGCCGAATTCAAGGCCCAGATCGCGGCCGAGACGGCGAAATGGGCGCAGGTGGTGAAGGCGGCGCAGATCGCGCCGAACTGACCCCGGCGCCCAGGCTCAGTTCTTCACGGTCAGCGTCTGCCGGTTGAACCGCACCACCCGCATAGACTGGCCGGGCACATCGATCACCGCCGTCTCGCGGCCGAAATCGATGGCGACGATCTTGGCGCCGCCCGCATTCGCCAGTTGCAGGTTGTTGAGCAGCACGACCTCGAGCACCTCGGACACCGAGTTGCCGCCGGTGGCGCGGCGTTCGATCTCGGCGCGGGTCTCGGGGCTCAGCTCGGCGAGGATGGCGCGCTGAAACGCCGGCGTGGGCTGCGCCAGGGCTGGCGCGGCAAAAACGACAAGGGCGGCGGCGAGAACGATGCGGTGCAGGGTCACGGTGGTTTCCTCCTGATTCCTCTCCCCCAAAATTCCAGGTCACCGTAGAAGACTTCAAGAACCAAACGATGATCGTTTCCGGGTTCACTCAGCTGTGACGCCGATGGAATCAGGTTTCGACGAATACCTCGCCGGCCTCGACCTTCACCTTGTACGTCGCCACCGGAACCTCCGCCGGCTCGTTCAGCGCCGCGCCGGTGCGGATGTCGAAGCACGCCTGGTGCAGCGGGCATTCCAGCTTGCCCTCCTCGCAATAGCCGTCCGACAGCAGCGCATATTCATGCGTGCAGACGTCGTTCACCGCGAAGATGCCGTCTTCCAGCTTCACCACGGCGATCGAGAGATCGCCGATGCGGACGGCCAGCGGCATGTTCTCGGCGAGGTCCGCCTCGGCGGCGACACGGTGCCAATCGGCCATGGATGCTTCCCCTTCTGCTTCGCCGGGAATTACCGCGCGCCTGGCCGTTCCGCCAGCACCCAGTCACGGAACAGCGCCAGGTCGATGTTGCCGCCGCAGAGGATCAGCCCGACCCGCTTCCCTGCCATGCGCGCCCGCTCCTGCAGCAGCGCGGCGAGGGGCGCGGCGCCGGCGCCTTCCGCCAGGTTGTGGGTATCCTGCCAATAGGCGCGGATCGCCGCCGCCACCTCCTCATCCGTCACGGTGACGATGCGGGCCGCGCCGCGCCGGATGATGGCCAGCGCATCCGCATCGGGGGTGCGCACCGCGACGCCATCGGCGCGGGTATCGGCGCTGTCCACCGTCACCACATGGCCGGCGGCGAAGGACAGCGCATAGGCCGGCGCGGCGGTGCTCTGCACGCCGACGATCTCGGTGCCGAGGCCCAGCAGGTCGCGCGCCATGATGCAGCCGCAGATGCCGGAGCCGAGACCGATCGGCACGTAGAGCGTGTCGAGCGCCGGCGCCGCGCGGAGGAATTCGAGCGCATAGGTGGCGACGCCCCGCACCAGGTCCGGCGCGAAAGAGGGCGCGAATTCCAGCCCGCGTTCCACCGCCAGCACCGCCGCATGCGCCCGTGCGGCGTCGAAATCCGCGCCGTGCTCGAGCAGCGCCGCCCCCTGCGCCCGCATGGCGGCGTTCTTCTCCGCGCTGTTGCCGTGCGGGACCACGATCGTCACCGGCACGCCATGTCGCGCGCCGGCATAGGCCAGGCTCTGGCCGTGGTTGCCGCGTGTCGCACTGACCACGCCGGCGACATGCGGCCGTTCCCGCCTCAGCCGGTCCATGTAGACCAGGCCGCCACGCACCTTGAAGGCGCCGGTCGGCGTGTGGTTCTCGTGCTTCACCCACACCTCGGCGCCGGCGCGGGCCGCCAGCAGCGGCCAGGCATATTGCGGGGTCGGCGGGAAGGTGCGGTGGACCAACGCGGCGGCGGCCTCGAGGGCGGGCAGGTCGAACAAGCGGGCCTCCGGAACGGCGATGGGCGGCGGGTGTTTCCCGCCCCAG
>JBMOJU010000240.1:0-8407 GCA_049315625.1 Paracraurococcus sp. | reverse complement strand
GGCGTCCCGGTAACGGGAGTTCTTGCCAAGGTTGCCCGTCATGGCGACAAAGACCCGGAGGGCTTTCTGCGTCTCCGACATCAGCTATTGTCCCCGCCATTACGATGCCCGATCCTCATTCGATCGGTGTCGGGAGGCTAACAAGTTGGCGCCGGGTCGAACAGCCTTGAAATTGACGCTGGGAAATCGGGCCACCGGAGGCGGGCTGGCCATGGTGCCGGCCTTCGAGCCGTAATGGCAAAGCATGCTGATTCCCTTCGGCGAAGAACGCCCGTCTTGTGGTATTCTTGCGGTCACGCCGGCGGGCTGGACAGGCCGGTCGGTCAAGATCGATGCTGCCTGCGTCTCACGCCGGGAGGAAGCACCATGTCCGACGCCACGCCGCAGCCCACCATCGCCCAGAAGGCCCCCTACCCGGTGCAGGTGGAGGCCGGGAAAAGCTACTACTGGTGCACCTGCGGCAATTCCAGCAAGCAGCCCTTCTGCGACGGCACCCACAAGGGAAGCACCTTCGCGCCGCTGAAATACACCGCCGAGAAGGACGGCCAGGCCTGGTTCTGCGGCTGCAAGGCGACCGGCAAGGCGCCGCTCTGCGACGGCCGGCACAAGGCGCTGTAGGCCGCGGGTCTTACCGGCGCAGCTCCTCCGGCACCTTGCCGCCGTGCTGCGCCAGCTGCTGCATCACCTGGCGATGCAGCCAGACGTTCATCGCCGCCGAATCGGCCGTGCTGCCCTCGTGGTGCAGCTCCTGCGCCAGGCCCCTGCGGGCATCGAGGCTGCTGTCGAGGCCGAGCAGCTTCATCAGGTCGACGATGGAATGCTGCCAGTCCAGCTTCTGCGACGCCTTCGCCGCCAGCCCATCGAGGATGCCGGCGACATCGACGTCGCGCAGGGCGGTCGCGGTGGGGGCGCCCGGCGGGTCGGCCGGCGCCTCGGCGGTGCCGGCCGGCGGTGCCGCCTGGCTGTGGCCGCGGATCCTGGAAACGATGCTGCCGAAGAGACTCATGCTGGGGTGTCCCGGAAAAGCTGTGGCACACCAACATCCCGCGCGCCGCCCGGTTCGCCGCCCGCCGGCGACCGGCCTCAGATCACCGGCGCGTCGTCCGGCTCCAGCGCCCGTTGCACGAAGCCGTCGGCCAGCGGCGCATAGGCCTCCCACAGCCGGCGCAGCGCCGGCAGCGGGGCTGGCGACAGGTCGATCCGCAGGTCGACATAGGGGAAGGCCTCGCGCCAGACGACCAGCAGGCT
This sequence comes from Paracraurococcus sp., assembly GCA_049315625.1. GTDB lineage: Bacteria > Pseudomonadota > Alphaproteobacteria > Acetobacterales > Acetobacteraceae > Paracraurococcus. Next base: position 7,159 of record JBMOJU010000240.1, on the reverse strand, counting down.
GGCCGAGGTGACGGCGCCATGCTCGCCGCCGGCGGCCTCGCCGGCCTCCAGCCCCCGCAGCAGGCGTTCGGCCAGCGGTGCGTCCGGTGCCGCCAGGAACCCGGCCAGCATCGCCGCCGGGACATCGGGCGAGGCCAGGATGTTGCCGATCGCCACCACGCCCGGCCCATGCGCCACGCCGCGTTCCGGCTTCACCCGCGCGCCATGGTGATGCGCGGTGCCGCCCGCCGCATCCAGCACCGCCAATTGCCGCCAGCCCGCATGCGGCGTCGAGGCGACCAGCGCTGCCAGCGTCTCCGCCGCCGAACAGCCGCTGCGCAGCAGGTCGAGGCCGCGCGGCCCGAGTCGCGGGTCGGTGCGGTGCTGTGTCAGCACCGCGCCGATGCCGGCGGCGCAGAACGGTACCCGGGTGGCGACCGCGATGGAGGAGGTGGTGACGGCCGCGCCGATCTGGCCGGTGCGCGGGCAGCGCGCGATGAGGGAGAAGGTCATGCGGTACCATTGCACGGGACCTCGCCGCGCGGCAGGCCGCCGCGGCGGTCTCGCCTGCCTCCCGGAATATGTTTACCCTGCGCCGGCGCGCCCGCTCGGGGCTTGAGAACGCGGCCCAGAATAATCACATTACGCACCTGACATCCTTGTTGGCTCCGGAGAACGGTCCGCTTGCCCGAATCGCCGCTTCGTCAAAAGCGCCGGCTGGCGGCCATCCTCGCCGCGGATGTGGTCGGGTACTCGCGGCTGATCGGCCTTGATGAGGAAGGCACGCTCGCCCGGCTGCGGCAGCTGTTCCGCGCCGCCGTGCAGCCCGCCGTCGCCGGCCAGAACGGCCGCATCTTCAAGGTGAATGGCGACGGGCTGCTGGCCGAATTCGGCTCGGCCATGGATGCGCTGCTGGCCGCCGCCGCGCTGCAATCGGCGGTCCGCCGGCTGGACACCGTCGAGGCGGAGGACCGCCGCATCGCCTTCCGCATCGGCCTGCATGTCGGCGACGTCGTCGCCGAGCAGGGCGACCTGCTGGGCGATGGCGTGAACATCGCCGCCCGGCTGGAAAGCATCGCCGAGCCGCATGGCGTGGTGCTCTCGGCCGCGGCGCGGGAGGCGCTGGGGCCGCATTTCGCCGGCCAGGTGCGCGACCTCGGCGAGCAGCGGCTGAAGAACATCGACCGCCCGGTCCGCGCCTATGCGGTCGAGAGCATGTCGCGCCCGGTCGAGAACGGGGTGCAGGCGCCCGCGGTGATCGCCGGGCTCAGCCTGCCCGACCGGCCCTCGCTCGCGGTGCTGCCCTTCCGCGAGGCGCAGCCCGACTCGACCAATGCGCATGTCGCCGACGGGCTGGTGGACGAGATCATCCACGCGCTCGGCAGCGTGCGGGAGCTGTTCGTCATCGCCCGCACCTCCACCCTCGGTTTCGGCGGCGGGACGATCGACGTCCGGCTGATCAGCCGCGACCTCGGCGTGCGCTATGTCCTGCACGGCACCGTCCGCCGCGCCGGCGACCGGCTGCGGGTCGGCACCGAGCTGAGCGACGCCAGCACCGGCCAGATCATCCGCACCGACCGCTTCGATGGCGAGATCGACGACATCTTCGACCTGCAGGCGCGGATTTCCCAGCGCGTGCTGCGCACCATCGCGCCGCATGTGCGGGAGCGGGAGCTGCAGCGCTCGCAGCTCAAGCGGCCGGAGAACTTGACCGGCTACGAACGCGTGCTGCAGGCCAAGGCGCTGCTGGAACGCATGGACGCCGCCTCCCACGCCCAGGCGGAGCCGCTGCTGCGCGACGCCATCGCCGCCGACCCGAGCTATGCGGCTGCGTATTCCTGGCTGGCCTACTGGTACATCTTCCGCATCGGCGAGGGCCGCTCGACCGACCCGGACGCGGATTCGCGGGCGGCGGCCGCGGTCTCCCGCACCGCGATGGAGCTGGACCGCAACGACGCCCGCGCCACCGCGCTGCATGCCTACGTGCTGGCCTACATGTTCCGCGACCATGCCAGGGCGCTGATGCTGCACGAACGGGCGCTCGAGATCAGCCCGAACATGGCCGATGCCTGGACGCTCGGCAGCCTGAGCGCGGGCTTCGCTGGCGATGGCGCGCTGGCGGTTGCGCGCGCCCGCAACGGGCTGCGGCTGTCGCCGCTCGACACCCGGCTCTACTGGCATGAGGGGGCGCTGGGGCAGGCCCATTATGTCGACGGCAACTACGAGGAGGCCGTCGAATGGGCCAGCCGTGCCGCCGGCCGGGCCAGCGCGGCGATCTACAACCTGCGCACCCTGGCGGCCAGCCTGGTCGCCCTCGGCCGCATCGATGACGCCCATCGCGTCGCCGGGCAATTGTTGCAGGAACTGCCAAATTTCTCGCTGGCGGCCTATCGCCGCCGCTGCGCTTTCACAACGAAAGTGTTAGACCCTTGGATCGAGCGCTTGCGGGCCGCTGGCCTGCCGGATTGATGCAAGCAGGGGGGGCCGATGACGGGCAACACGGGGAATACCGGCAACACGGGCAACACCGGCAGCAGCACCGGCCAGGGTGCGGGCTCCGGCGGCACCATCTACCCCGACCGCTTCAACCTGCCCTTCGTCGACCAGCCCCAGGTGATCGATTATCCCACGCCGCGGACGCTGCCGCTGGATGGCTACCGGCTGCGGGACTGGGATGCCTTCTGGTACGCCTCGCTGGCCCAGCAGGAGCTCGGGCGCTGCCTCGGCTATTCGCGGGAGGCGCCAGGTGGGAAGGGCGTGCTGAGCTATACCCGCCCGGGCAGCACGGCCACCCAGAGCTTCGAGGTGCCGGCGCCGCGGCCGGTCGACCGGGACATGGTCGCCCTGCTGGTCAGCCTGGCGCGCCAGGAACGGGCCGACGCGATGCCCGAGATCCTGGCGCAGCGGGATGAGTTCATCACCCAATTCCTCGGGCTGCTGAAGGCCAACCCGGCCTCCCACCCGTGGACCACGCGGCTGTTCCAGGCTGCCAGCAATGTCGGGCTGGTGGCGGGGCTGCAGTTCAAGGCGCTGTTCAACGTGCCGCGCCCGCATGAATACCTGCCGGCGCTCTTCCCGCCGATCGACGTGCCGGGCCATCCCTCCTACCCCAGCGGCCATGCGACCCAGTCCTGGCTGATCGCCCATTGCGCGATGGACATCCTCGGTAGCCCCCCCGACGACGCGATGGGTCGCGCGCTGCACGCCATGGCGGCGCGCATCACCCGCAACCGCGAGATCGCCGGCCTGCACACGCGCCAGGACAGCGAGGCCGGCCGGACGCTGGCGAAGCACCTGCACGACGTGCTGACGGATTTCCGCGGCAGCGGCGACAGCCGCTTCGCCAAATGCTTCGACGAGGCCAGGGCCGAATGGAAGCGCTGAGCCGCCTGCTGCTGCCGCGTAGGACGCTGTTGGCCGGCGCCGGCGCGGCGGCCCTGGCGGGCGCGCTGCCGCGGCGTGCCGCTGCCGCCGCGCCGCGCGTGGCGGTACGGCTGGAACGCGAGATCGGGTTCTGGCTGCTGGAGGAGGGCCAAAAGGGCTTCTACCGGGTCGCCTGGGCCGGGCCGCCCGCGGATTTCGACGCGCTGCGCGCCGATGCGGCGCAGTTGGCGCGCTACGGCCTGGAGCCGCGGCCGACGGGCGGCGGCGCCGAGCTGGCCGCGTGGGAGGTGCGCGCCGCCGCCTGGCGTTTCGCCGCGCCCGAATGGGCCACGCGCGAGGCGAGCCGTGCCAGCCACGCGCCCATCCCGGAGCCCCGGGTCCGCGACTATCGCCGGGCGCCGACCCGGGTGCCGGGCGAGAACTGGGGCGGCGCCTATGTCCGCGCCATCGAGGGCACCCGGCTCTCCGGCATCGCCGCGCAGTGGACGGTGCCGGCGAGCCTGCCGCGGCGTCCCCCGGCGCGGTCTCAGGCGGGCGACGCCGCCGCGGATGATTTCCGCTGCTCGCACTGGATTGGCCTCGATGGCTGCGACCCCAACAGCCGCAGCCTGCCGCAATGCGGCACCCTGCGGGCCTTCGGCGATGGTGCGGCGGAGGAGCGCGGCCTGTGGTGGCAATGGTGGATCGCCGGCGGCGCCCACCAATCCGGCAACCTGATCGAATTCGCCGCCGAGGGCAGCGACCCCGGCCGCTGGCAGGGCATCGGCGCCGGCGACCGGGTGGAGGCGCGGATCACCCTGCCCAACCCGGCCGATCGCCGCACGGTGCGCTTCTGGTTCCGGGTGGATCCCGCGCCGCGCTTCGCCGAGCCACCGATCTTCCTCGCCTTCGACGTCACGCTCGACGCGACCCGCACCGGCCAGCGCGAATTCGCCATCGATGTCGAAGGCCGCGTCGCCGAATGGGTGATCGAGCGGCCGATGCGCCCGACCGAGGTCATGCGCAAGGAAGGCGGCCGGGTGGATGAGTGGCTCTACGGGCTCCCGGTCTTCGACAGCGTCACCTTCGAGGCCTGCCGCACCTGGCTGGAGGATGGCTCGGCCGGGCCCGATCTGCGCCGCGCCCGCTCGCTGCGGATCACCGACTGGTCGGTCCGGTCGGACCACGGCGCGGTGGTGGCGCGCGTCGAGCCGCCCTACCCGGCGCCGCTGGAGCCGTCGCGCGTGACGATCCTCTATACCGGCCCGCGCTGAGCGGCGGCGGCGGGCCGGCTTGCGCCCGGGCGCCGGGCGCCGGAAGATCGCCGCGAACGGAACCGGGGAGGGATCGATGCGGCGCTTCCTGAGGCGTGCGCTGCTGGCGCTGGCGGGGCTGGTCGTGGCCATGCCCGCCCTGGCGCAGGACCGCACCATCCGCCTGGTCAGCGGCTTCGCCGCCGGCGGCGCCTCTGACCTCGTCGCCCGGCTGACCGCGGAGGCGCTGGGGCCGATCCTCGGCGCCCGGGTGGTGGTGGAGAACCGCACCGGGGTGAACGGCGTGATCGGCGCGGCCGAGGTGGCGCGCAGCGCGCCGGACGGCACCACGCTGTTCCAGTGCCCGATGAGCACCCTGGCGATCGTACCGCAATTGATCGGCGCCACCCTGCCGCTCGACCCGGGGGAGGCGCTGCTGCCGCTCGGCAACCTCGCGCTCTCCTCCTATGGTTTCATGGTGTCCGCCAAGGGCCCCTATCGCAGCGTGCAGGATGTGCTGGCGGCGGCGCGGGCCCGGCCGGGCCAGGTCAGCTTCGGCAGCGCCGGGGTGGGCTCGGCGCAGCATCTGTCGGGCGAGCTGCTGAAGCAGAAGACCGGCACCGACATGGTGCACATCCCCTATCGGGGGGCGACGCCCGCGGCGCTCGACATCCTCGGCGGCCGGACCGACTTCATGATCACCAACCTGGCCGACGTGCCTGGCCAGCTGCGCGACGGCAGCATCCGGCTGCTGGCGCTGGCCGATACCGGTGGCTCCGCGCTCTTCCCCGATGTCCGGCCGCTGGCCGAGACGGTGCCCGGCTTCGACGTGACCGGCTGGTTCGGCATCTGCGGCCCGCGCGGCCTGCCGGCCGAGGTCGCCGCCCGGCTGGAGGCGGCGCTGCGCCAGGCCATGACCGGCGAGGGCCTACCGAAGCGGCTGGCCGAAAGCGGCCTCGCCCCGCGCTTCGAGGATGGCGCGACCCTGGCACGGCGGATCGCCGCCGACCGGCAGACCTGGCGCGAGGTGATCCGGGCGGTCGGCGTCCGGGCGGAATGATTGCCGGGTGCGCATCCTTGTTGAGGCATGGCACCCTGATCCGGTAGCGTCATCCCACCGGGCTCGGGGGCGCTGCCGCGGGATGGCAGGAGGCGCCGCCGCGCAGTTTCTGGACGCGCCGCCGCGCGTTGGCCGGACGCGACGCAGGGGAGGGCAGGGCATGACGGTCTCGGATCGCATATACCTCTACAACCAATGGTTTGACAGGCTGCCGCAGCAGCAGCAATTCCTCGCGGCCTTCTGGTCGGCGCTCGGCGGGCTGGGGGTGATGCTCACCCTCACCTGGTTTGCCGGCGTGCCCTTCACGCTGATGGTCCTGCTGTTCCTGCTGGTGGTGATGGGACCCCGGGTCATGTTCAAATTCGACATGATCGGCCACGCGCCCGAACTGCCGGCGCGCGACGTCGGTGGCGAGACGCAGATCGCCATCACCGCGCCGGCCTGGGTCTACCGCGCCAACCGCTGGTTTGACGCGCAGCCCGACCACATGCGCATCCTGGGCGTGGCCGCGGCGACGGTCGGCACCTTCGTGCTGAACCTGATCCTGCACGCGCTGATCGGCTTCCCCGTGGGGCTGTTGGTGATGCTGGCGGTGCTGGTCCTTGGCTGGGCCCGGGTGGTCTACACCAACCGCTGGCTGGTGCCGGATGGCGGCGCCGATGTCACCCTGCACCCCGCCCAGCCGACCCTGGCCGAGGCCGCCGAGCCGCGGATCGAGGCCCACGCGCCGGCCGCCCAGGCGGGCTGAGACGCCTGCCTCAGGGCATGTAGCCGCCGCCGTTGATGTGCCAGACCTGCCCAGTGACCCAGGCCGATTTTTCCGAGGCCAGGTGCACCGCCAGGTCGGCGATCTCCTCCGGCCGGCCCAGCCGCCCGAGCGGCAGGGCCCGGCCGAAGGCCTGCAGTTCTTCCTCGGTATTGCCGTAGCGCGGCTGCGCCGTGTCGGTGGTGCCGGGGGCGATGGCATTCACCCTTATGCCGTGCGGCGCCAGCGCCAGCGCCATGGACCGGGTGATGCCGATCACGCCGTTCTTCGTCGCGCTGTAGTGCACGCCGACCGGCGTGCCGCGGATCGCCGAGGAGGACAGGTTGATGATCGCCCCCGGCGTGCCGGCGGCGACCATCGCCCGTGCCGCGGCCTGGGCGGCGAAGGCGCTGCCCTTCAGGTTGACCGCATGCACCCGGTCCCACTCGGCCTCGGTCATCGCCAGGAAATCGACCCGCGGGAAGATCCCGGCATTGTTGACCAGGACATCGATCCGGCCGAGCGCGTCGATGGCGCCCGCGACGATCGCCTGGCAGCCGGGGACGCTGCCGACATCGCCCTGGATCAGCGCCGCACGCCGGCCGGCGGCGCGCACCCCGGCGGCGACGGCTTCCGCATCCGCCGCATGGTCCAGCCAATTCACCGCCACGTCGTAGCCCGCCGCCGCGAAGGCCAGGGCGCAGGCGGCCCCGATGCCCTGCTGCGCGCCGGTGACCAGCACCACCTTTTCTGCCATCG
>JBMOJU010000640.1:0-1905 GCA_049315625.1 Paracraurococcus sp. | reverse complement strand
TCGAGGTCTGGTGCCACCGCGGCCCAGGCGAAGCCCATGCTGCGCGCGCCGCAGGCATAGAGGCCGGCAAGGGCGACACCGGTCCCGAAGCGGCGGGTCAGGACCCAGCCGCAGCCCATCGCCGTCGCCATCACGGCGATGGCCACGGCACCCAGCTGCAGGGCCTGCGACGGCTCCGCGAGGCAGCCACGGATGCCCTGGCCGGCCGCCGCCGCCACGACGGCCAGCGCGAGAAGGACCAGGCCGCGGAAATCCAACCGCCATTCGGCGACCTGCGCGGGCAAGGCCTGGCGCAGCGCAAACGCGATCAGCGCCGGCAGCAGCGCCAGGATCGCCACGCGATGGACCAGGGCGTCGCCCGCGAGGCCGGCCGTCCCGCCCACCGAGAGAGAGACCGCAGCGGGCAGCACGACCGGCGCCAGCAGCACCGTGATGAGGGCAGCGAAGGTCGCGGCACGGTCCGGCAGCCCGAGCATCGCCGCGAGTGGCCCGACACTCTGGGCGATCGGGGCGGCGGCGAAGACGACGATGGCGATGTGGAGGCCGGGCGGGACGTCCAGCACCCAGGCCAGGCGATCCGCCAGGGCCGGCGCGATCGCCGAGGCGGCGACGACAAGGACCGCCGTTGGCCCGAGATCGGCGCGGGTCGCCCGGCCTGCGGTCATCGTCAACAGGCCGAACAGCACCAGGCAGAATGCCGCCAGGCCGATGCCGCGCAGGGCGAGCGCGCTCAGCGAAGGCAGGACCACGCCGACGGCCAGGCAGGCCGGCGGCAGCCAGAAGCCGTGCGGCACCAGGCTGGACGGGCGGATCGCCATGCGCCGCACGCTCATGGCCTGGCATCCACGCCAGAGGGCGGCAGCGCGGCCGGCGCGATCGCCCGCAACACGAAACCGAGCACCCGGTCCGCCACGACCTGCGTGGTCCGCTGGTCCGGCCGGGCGCTGATGATCGGGCCATTGCCGTGCGGGTCGGGGCTGAACGGGTCGGGCAGGCCGACCGTCTTGCCGGGCTGCACCACCTCGAAGGCATCCCAGCCATGGGTGGCGCCGGGGATGACCCGGTGGGTGACCGCCACCCCGGGCGGGAAGGCGGCGGCGAGGCCGGCGCAGGCCCCGGGGTGGTTGCTGGCATCGGCATCGCCGTGCAGCAGCAGCACGCGCGCCGCGGCGCCGGTCTGCCCGGCCGCCGCGGCCAGCGTGGCGTCGCAGCCGGGGTAGAGCAGCGCCAGCGCCCGCGCCGGCCGTCCCGCGCCCAGGCCGCGCAGCGCGGCGCGGGCGCCGTGCCCCAGGCCGAGCACCGCCAGGCGCTGCCGGTCGAGCCGCGGATCGGCGGCGATGGCGGCGAGCGCCGGGCCGAGCTGGTCGTCCGGCGGTCCCTCGATCGGCTCCTCGGCGCCGCCGAAGTAATCCGGCTCGAACACCGCCACGCCGTTTTCGAGGAAGCGGTCGGTATAGGTCTGGCCGCGCAGCCCGGGGTCCATCGCGTCGCGGATCAGCAACAGCACGGGGAAGCGGTGGTCCGGCGCGGCCCCCTCCGGCAGGCTGAGGTTGCCGACCGCGCCGCCGCCGAGCGGCACCAGGTCGAGGAAGGCCGGCGGGGTGCGGCGGGCTTCCTGGGCCGCGACGCCGGTGGCGAGCAGGAGCAGGAGGCCGGCGCCGGGCAGCAGGTGGGCCGCGGCGGCCGGCACGACGCCGGACGGCAGCCCGAGCCGGGCGATGCCGTCGGTGGCACGCCGTCGCCGGAGGAAATCCCGCAGGAGCGCCAGAGTATCGGGGCGGGAGGCGGTGCGCCGCGCGATCCGCTCCTCGGGGGGCGAGGGCCGTTCCAGGCTCATCTCACGCCCCCAACCCGCAGCGGGATTGCGGCGCCTCAGCGGGCCCGCGCGGCCTCGTCGGTGCCTGC
>JBMOJU010000239.1:0-8413 GCA_049315625.1 Paracraurococcus sp. | reverse complement strand
AGAAAAAGCAAAGGTGGGGTCTGGGGAGGAAATGCTTTTTCCTCCCCAGTCTTCGGCATGGGATTCGCTAGGACACCAACGACGCAGGAGCCCGCGATGCTACCCAACCTCACGCCCGACATTGCACTCGCCGAGACGCTCTTCGCCGAGCTGCGCGCGCGGAGCTTCGACGGCGTCGGCATCACGCGGGAAGCCTATGGTCCGGGCGAGCGCATGGCGCATGCGCTGCTGGCCGAGGCGGGCGACGCGCTGGGGCTGGAACGCCAGGTCGACCCGGTCGGCAACATGTACCTGACGCTGCCCGGCGCCGACCGCGCGGCGAAGCGGGTCATCCTCGGCAGCCACATGGACAGCGTGCAGCAGGGCGGCAACTACGACGGCGCCGCCGGCGTGCTGGCCGGGCTGGCGGCGGTGGCCGGCATGCAGCGCGCCGGCTTCATCCCGGCGCGCGACGTCACCGTCATGGCGATCCGCGCCGAGGAGGCCGGCGCCTGGTTCCCCACCAGCTATCCCGGCAGCCGCGGCGCGCTGGGCACGATGAAACCCGAGGAATTGGGCGTCCGCCGGGCCGATAGCGGCCGGACGCTGGCCGAGCACATGACCGAGGAAGGCTTCGACCCCGGTTTCATCGCCGCCGGCCGCCGGGCGATCGGGCCGGACAATGTCGCGGCCTATCTGGAGGTGCATATCGAGCAGGGACCGGTGCTGGACGTGGAGGGTATCCCCATCGGCATCATCACCGGTATCCCCGGCAGCCGGCGGCTGCGTGCGGGCCGGGTCATCGGCGAATGGAACCACTCCGGCGCCACGCCGCGGAAATACCGGCGCGATGCGGCGATCGCGCTGGCCGACCTGGCGGTGGCGATGGACGAGGCCTGGTGCCTGCTGGAAGCGCGCGGCCACCGCATGGTCTGCACCTTCTGCGTGCTGGCCACTGCCCCCGAGGCCGGCTTCACCAAGATCCCCGGCGAGGCGCATTTCCAGCTCGATGTCCGCAGCGTCAACCTGCATTCCTGCGATGCGCTGTTCGAGGTGCTCTACGACAAGGTCGCCGAGATCGAGGCGCGCCGCGGAGTGAAGTTCGAGCTGGGCCTGGAGGCCGGCAGCCGCGCCAGCCCGATGGATGCGGGCGTGCAGGCCGGGCTTGTGCGGGCGGCAGAGGCGCTGGGGGTGAAGTACCTGACCATGGCCTCCGGCGGTGGGCATGACGCGGCGGCCTTCGCGCAGGCGGGCATCCCGGCGGGGATGCTGTTCGTCCGCAACCAGAACGGCAGCCACAACCCACACGAGGCGATGCGGATGGAGGATTTTGCGGTGGCGTGTTCGGTCGCGCAGCGCTTTGCGGCGGAGTATGGCGCGTGAGTGCAAAGCTGGCCGTCGACATCGGCGGCACCTTCACCGACCTGGCGATCGAACGCGGCGCCGAGCGCTGGACCGCCAAGGTGCTGACCACGCCGGCGGCGCCCGAGCTCGGCGTGCTGGAAGGCGTCGCTATGGTGCTGGCCAAGGCCGGCATGGCGCCCGCCGACATCATCCTGGTGATCCACGGCACCACCCTGGCGACCAACGCCGTCATCGAGCGCAAGGGCGCGAAGACCGCGCTGCTGACGACGGAAGGCTTCCGCGATGTCCTCGCGCTGGGCAACGAGTCCCGCTACGACCAGTACGACCTGAACATCGAGCTGCCGCAGCCGCTGGTGCCGCGCCGCTGGCGGCTGCCGGTGACCGAACGGCTGGACAATACCGGCCGCGTCCTGCTGCCGCTGGATGAGGCGGCGGTCGAGGCGCATGTCGCCTTCATGCGCGAGGAAGGGATCGAGGCGGTCGCCATCGGCTTCCTGCATTCCTTCGTGAACCCCGAGCATGAACGCCAGGCGGCCGCCATCGTCCGCCGGCTGTGGCCGGAGGTGCCGATCTCGCTCTCCTCCGAGGTCTCGCCGGAGATGCGGGAATGGGAGCGGTTCAGCACCACCGTCGCCAATGCCTATGTCCAGCCGAGGATGGCCAGCTATCTCGGCCGGCTGGAGATCGGGCTGCGGGAGGCGGGGCTGGCCTGCCCGCTGTTCATGATGCTCTCGGGTGGCGGGCTGACCACGCTGGAGACGGCGGCGCGCTTCCCGATCCGCCTGGTGGAAAGCGGGCCGGCGGGCGGCGCCATCTTCTCGGCGCATGTGGCAAAGCAGCGCGGCCTGACCCGCGTGCTGTCCTTCGACATGGGCGGCACCACCGCCAAGGTCTGCCTGATCGACGACTACCAGCCGCAGGCGAGCCGGACCTTCGAGGTCGCCCGCGTCGGCCGCTTCAAGAAGGGCTCCGGCCTGCCGCTGCGCATCCCGGTGATCGAGATGGTGGAGATCGGCGCCGGCGGCGGCTCGATCGCCGCGGTGGACAGCCTCGGCCGCATCACGGTCGGGCCGGAGTCCGCCGGCGCCGACCCGGGCCCGGCCTGCTACGGCCGCGGCGGCACGAAGCCGGCGGTGACGGATGCCAACCTGGCGCTCGGCCGCTACGACCCGGTGGCCTTCGCCGGCGGGTCGCTGCGGCTGTACCCGGAGGCCGCGCGCGACGCGCTGGCGGCCGAGGTGGGCGGCAGGCTGGGGCTTTCCGCCGAGATGGCGGCGCTCGGCGTGGTCGAGATGGTGGACGAGAACATGTCCAACGCCGCCCGCGTGCATGCGATCGAAAGCGGCAAGGGCTTCGCCGGACGCAGCATCATCGCCTTCGGCGGCGGCGGGCCGGTGCACGGCTACCGCGTGGCGGAGAAGATCGGCGTGAAGCGGCTGCTGGTGCCCTCCGGCGCCGGTGTCGGCAGCGCGATCGGGTTTCTCCGCGCGCCGGTGGCGTATGAGGTGGTGCGGAGCCTGTACCAGCGCTTCGCATCCTTCGACGTGGCGGCGGTGAATGCGCTGCTGGCGGGGATGGCGGCGGAAGCCGCATCGGTCGTCGCCAAAGGCGCCTTCGGGGCGGAGACCAAGGAAAGCCGCATCGCCTACATGCGCTATGTCGGCCAGGGGCATGAGATCTCCGTCCCGCTGCCGCCGCGGGACATGACGGTGGAGGACGTGCAGACCATCCGCGCGCTCTACGACACCGAATACACAAGGTTCTACGACCGGCCGGTGCCGGGCAGCGACGTGGAGATCCTCAGCTTCGCGGTGACGGTCGCGACGATTGTCGAGCCGGTGGAACCCACCGCCGCGGCGCATCCCGCCCCTGCCCCGGCGCCGATCCGGACGCAGGCGGTGCGGGATACGGTGACGGGCGAGGTCGCGGACTGGCCGGTCTATGACCGCGCAGCGATGGCGCCAGGCGCGGTGGTGCCGGGGCCCTGCATCGTGGCGGAGGCGGAGACGAGCACGCTGGTGGGGCCAGGCTGGTCCTGTGCGATGGATGGGCTGGGGTATCTCGACCTGACGCAGGAGAGCGCGTGATGAAGGACATCGGGGCGCTCGCGCGCATCCAACGCCAGATCCAGTGGAACCGCCTGATCGCGGTGGTCGAGGAACAGGCGCAGACCATGATCCGCACCGCCTTCAGCACGACGGTACGCGAGGCGGGCGACCTCTCCGCCGGCATTTTCGATCTTCAGGGCCGCATGCTGGCGCAGGCCGTCACCGGCACGCCCGGCCACGTCAACTCGATGATGGAATCGGTCGGCCACTTCCTGGCGAAATTCCCCGCTGCCGGCATGCAGCCCGGCGACCACTACATCACCAACGACCCCTGGCTCGGCACCGGCCACCTGCACGACCTCACCGTCGTCACCCCGGCCTTCCGCAACGGCAAGATCGTCGGCCTCTTCGCCAATACCGCCCATATCATCGACATCGGCGGCCTGGGCATGGGGCCGGAGGGACGTTCGGTCTTCGAGGAAGGCCTCTATATCCCCATCGTCAAATGCTTCGACCGCGGCGTGCCGAACGAAACCTTCTTCGATTTCCTCCGCGCCGGCAGCCGCACGCCGGTCGAGCTCGAAGGCGACGTCTACTCCCTGTGCGCCTGCAACGATGCCGGCGCCAGGCGGCTGGTCGAGATGCTGGACGAGTTCGACATGGACAGCATCGACCCGCTGGCGGAGTTCATCTTCGAGAGCTCCCTGCACGCGACGCTCGATGAAATCCGCAAGCTGCCACGCGGCACCTTTACCGGATCGATCAAGTCGGATGGCTACGAGTTCGAGGTGACGCTGAACGCGGCGATGACCATCGCCGAGGACCGCATCACCGTGGATTACGCCGGCACCTCCGGCCTCTCGACCCGCGGCATCAACGTCCCCCCGGCCTATTGCCGCGCCTATTCCTGCTTCGGGATCAAGTGCGTCGTCGCGCCCGAGATCCCGAACAACTGGGCCAGCCTCTCGCCCTTCCACATGGTCATCCCGGAAGGCTGCATCCTGAACGCGCCGCGGCCCTATCCGGTCTCCGTCCGCCACGTCGTCGGGCAGTTGCTGCCCGACCTCATGATGGGGTGTCTCCATCAGGCGGTGCCGGCGCGGGTCAATGCCGAGGGATCGTCGGCGCTGTGGAACCCGCCCTTGCGCGGCGGCGCCCAGGTCTCCGGCCAGGCGGCGGAGACCGAGGATTTCGAGATCATCACCTTCAACTCCGGCGGCACCGGCGCGCGCCCGACCAAGGACGGGCTGGATGGCATCGCCTTCCCGTCCGGCGTCCGCACCATGCCGGTGGAGGCGACCGAGAACGTCGCCCCGGTGATCTTTTGGCAGAAACAGCTTCGCCCAGATTCGGCCGGGCCGGGCCGCACCCGCGGCGGCTTCGGCCAGGTGATGGAGATCGGCGCCAAGGGCGATGCCGAGTTCGCGGTGAATGCGATCTTCGACCGCGTCGCCAATGCGCCGAAGGGCCGCGAGGGCGGCGGCGAGGGCGCCACCGGCTGGGTCGGGCTGAACGACGCCAACGGCACGCCGCTGCGCACCAAGGGCTTCCAGATCGTCCCGAAGGGCCGCCGGCTGCTGCTGAAGCTGCCGGGCGGCGGCGGCATGGGCGACCCGAAGCAGCGCGACCCGGACCAGGTGAAGCGCGACGTGGCGGATGGGCTGATCAGCCGGCAGGCGGCGCGCGAATTGTACGGGGTGGAGTGCTGACCACCAGACGCCACGCCGCGGCGACGATCCTCCTTGCCGCGCTGCCCCGGCGGGGCCGCGCGGCCGGCATCGACATCGATGCGGCAGCCGATGGTGGGACCATCGACCTCGCGGTTGGGTCGACGCTGCGGCTGTCCTTGCTGGAGAACCCCTCCACCGGTTTTCGCTGGCGCGTCGCCGCGGATGGGGCGCCCGCCCTGCGCGTGGAGGCGGAGGACTATCTCCCATCGGGCGCCATGCCCGGCGCCCCGGGCCTGCATCGCTGGGATTTCCGCGCCATCCAACCGGGCGAGGCGCGGCTGCGGCTGGATCATGCCCGGGCCTGGGAGACGGTCCCGCCAGTCGAAACCTTCGCCCTCACCATCCGGGTCACCGGCTGACGCCACCCCTGGCGCGGGCGCGGCTTGCGGGACATGATCGGGCTCCATTCCAGCCCGGCGGACTTCCGATCCCATGGCCCTTCGCTGCGACCTCATCATCCGCGACGTCACCCTGTTCGACGGCACCGGCGCACCGCGCCGCGTCGGCGATCTCGGCGTCACCGGCGACCGCATCGTCGGCGTCGGCGATCTCGGCGGGGCGAGCGCGGACCGCGAGGTCATCGCCACCGGCCGCGCCCTCGCCCCCGGCTTCATCGACGCGCACACGCATGACGACCGCGCCGTGCTGTCGGGCTGCGAATGCCTGCGCTGCAAGTCGTCGCAGGGCGTCACCACCGTCGTCGTCGGCAATTGCGGCGTCTCGCTGGCGCCGCTGACCCAGCAGAAAGGCAAGCGGCCGCCGCCGCCGCTCGACCTGGTGGGTGATTCCGGCTTCTCCTTCGACAGCTTCGGCGATTATGCGAACGCGGTGCGGCGGACACCCGCGGCGGTCAACACCTACGCCATCATCGGCCACCAGACGCTGCGCTACCGCGTCATGGGCGACGACCTCTATCGCGCGGCGAACGATCGGGAGATCGCCGAGATGCGCCGCCTGGTCGCCGAGGCACTGGCCGAGGGCGCCTCGGGCTTCTCCACCGGCCTGTATTACAAGCCCAACATGCACGCGACGACCGAGGAGGTGATCGCGGTGGCGGAGCCGCTGCGCGCCGCCGGCGGGATGTACTTCACCCATATGCGGGACGAGGCCGACCGCGTCTGCGCCTCGATCGAGGAGACGCTGAAGATCGGCAAGCGGGTCGGCGTGCCGGTCTGGATCAGCCACCACAAATGCTCGATGCCGGAGAATTACGGCCGCAGCGTGCAGACCCTCGCCTTGCTGGAAGCCAGCGCCGCGCTGCAGGAAGTCGCCTACGACATGTACCCCTACCCGGCGGGCTCCACGGTGCTGATGCCGGACAAGCTGCGCGACGACGTCCGCGTCATCATCACCTGGTCGGTGCCCTTCCCGGAGATGGCCGGCAAGGACCTGGCCGATGTCGCGCGCGGCTGGAACATGGACCAGCGCGCCGCGGCGGAGAAGCTGCTGCCGGCCGGTGCCATCACCTTCCAGATGGATGAGGAGGATGTGCGGCGGATCATGGCGCATCCGATGTCCGTCATCGGCTCGGACGGCATCCCGCATGATGCGCATCCGCATCCGCGCCTCTGGGGCACCTTTCCGCGCGTGCTCGGCCTCTATTCCCGGCAGCTCGGCCTGCTGAGCCTGGAGCAGGCGGTGCACAAGATGACCGGCCGCACCGCGCAACTGTTCGGCATGGTGGATCGCGGCGTGCTGCGCCCCGGCGCCTATGCCGACCTGGTGCTGTTCGACCCGCACAAGGTGCTGGACCGCGCCACCTTCGAGGACCCGAAGCAGGAGAGCGACGGCATCGAGGAGGTCTGGACCAACGGCGTGCCGGTCTTCCGTGCCGGCCATGGCCTGACCGGCGAGGCACCGGGTCGGCTGATCCGCCGCAACCGCGACTGAGCCGGCATGGCGCGCAACGAGGATGGCGGACCCTCCATCGGCGGCCCCTTGCTGCAGCCGGGCACGCTGCCACGCGGCGCCTTCGCCGGTGCGATCGTGCTGCTGGCGCTCGGCGGCATCGCCTGGCTGAGCAGTGATGACCGGCCGGACACGCCGCTCGAACCCTATCGCCGGATGGGGCTGACCGCGGGTCCGCAGGCGCTGCAGCGCGACCTGCTGGCGGCGTTCCCGCCCGGCAGCGCGGCGGCACCGGTGGTGCGGCGGCTTGAAGCCATGGGCTTCACCTGCCGACCCGCGGAGTCCGGCTGGCAATGCCTGCACGAAGCCCATGGCGAGGGCCGCCGCACCTGGCAGGCCGAGGTGACGCTGAGCCTGACGGAGGAGGCGGTGACCGGGCTGGCGGCGCAGTTCCGCACTGAGACGCGCTGAACGCGGCGGCCGATCGCCACGGTTCGCGGCCGGGCGGGTTTGCAAGCCGGAAGCGCTGCGGTAGTCCAGACACCAGGAAACGACCGGACGCCGCATGCCCACCGCCGCCGAACGAATTGTGGAATTCCTTGCCGCCCAGGGCATCGACCGGGCCTTCTGCGTGCCGGGCGAAAGCTACATCGCGCTGCTGGATGCGCTGCACGCGCATAACGCGCTGGACCTGGTCACCTGCCGCTCCGAAGGCGGCGCCGGCTTCATGGCGGTGGCCGATGCCAAGCTGACCGGCCGGCCCGGCGTGGTTCTCGTCTCCCGCGGGCCGGGCGCCTGCAACGCCAGCATAGCCGTCCACACCGCCGAGCAGGACGCCACGCCGCTGATCCTGCTGGTCGGCCAAGTGGAGAAGCGCGACCTGCGCCGCAACGCCTTCCAGGAGATCGACTACGCCAACATGTTCCGCGGCGTGGCGAAGTGGGTGGGCGAGGTCACCGACCCCGAGCAGGCGCCGGAATTCATCGCCCGCGCCTATGCCATGGCCATGGGCGGCGTGCCGGGGCCGGTGGTGCTGTCCCTGCCCGAGGACGTGCTGGCGATGCCGTGCCGCACGCCGCTGCTGCCGGCGACGCTGCCCGCCCCCGTGCCGCCCGCGCCGGCCGATGCGGCCCGGCTGGCGGCCCTGCTGCGCGGGGCGGAACGGCCGATCCTGCTCGCCGGTCACGGCCTCGAATCGCCCGAAGGCCGCGCCGCGCTGCGGCACTTCGCCGAGGCCTGGCAGCCTCCCGTCGCCGTCTCCTTCCGCCGGCAGGATCTCTTCCCCAACCACCACCCGCTCTATGTCGGCGATCTCGGCCTGCGGAACCCGGACGCGCAGCGCGCCGCTTTCGCCGAGGCCGACCTGGTGCTGGCGCTCGGCACAAGGCTGACCGACATCACCACCCAGGGCTGGACCTGGCCCGCCGCGGGCCAGCGCCTGGT
>JBMOJU010000639.1:0-1907 GCA_049315625.1 Paracraurococcus sp. | reverse complement strand
CGGCAGCAACTGGGTCGCAGGCATTACCGACCTGAATGGCGACTTGGTGCCCGAACTGATCGTTGGCGCCCCTGGCAGCGACGATAAGCTGCCCGATGCGGGCCGTGCCTATGTCGTGTTCGGCAGCACCATCGGCGGAACCAGCTTGACTTTCGGTGCGGACGCGGCAGCCGAGATCACCGTCGAGGGTATCAATGCTGGGGACCATGCCGGTGCCGCGGTCGGCAGTATCACGGATCTCAATGGCGATGGCCGGGCGGAGATCCTGGTCGGCGCGCCGGGCATGGAGAACGGCACCAAGGTAGACGCGGGCGCCGCCTTCGTACTTTGGGGCAGCGCTACGGCCGGTGGAATCGACCTCGGCGACCCGACGCAGGGCAGCGGCAACGGCAAAGTGTTCATCATCAAGGGCGAGGCGGCTGGCGATGCGGCTGGCGCGGTCTTGGCTTCGATCGCGGATATGAACGGCGACGGCAAGGCGGAGATTCTGGTCGGCGCCGCCGGAAATGACGCTGGTGGCGTCGACGCTGGCGCCGTCTACGTCGTCCGCGGCAAGGCGAGCGATGTGGCGGTAAACCTCACCAGTATCACGGCGGGCAGTGGTGGCTTCCGGATCCGCGGCGAGGTGGCGGGCGATGGCGCCGGCCATGCGCTCGGCAGCTTGGCCGACGTCACCGGCGACGGCCGGGCGGAGATCCTGATCGGCGCGGCCGGCAATGATGCGGGCGGCGTCGATGCCGGTGCCGCCTATGTGGTATTTGGCCGCAGCGCGAGCACCGAGGTGCTGCTGAGCGGCGTTTCTGCCGGCTCGGGCGGCTATCGTATCATTGGCAGCGCCGGCGAACAGGCGGGCGCGGCGGTGGCCGGGCTCAGCGATGTCAATGGCGATGGTCTGGCCGATATGCTGGTCGCCGCTCCCGGCAGCGGCCGCGCCTATGTCCTCTTCGGCAAGGCCGACACGTCCCAGGTACTGCTCAGTGCTGTGGCGGCCGGCACCGGCGGCTACGCCATCCAGGCGGAAGCAGTCGGCGACGTCATCGGCATCTCGGTCGCTGCGGGCGGCGACTTCAACCGCGATGGAATCGCCGACCCGGTGATCGGCACGCCGCATAATGCCGAGGGAGGCAGTAATGCCGGCGCGGCCTACATTGTGTGGGGCGGTGGCAAGGGGCTGGTCGATCTTTCCCTCGTTGCCGAGGGCATCGGCGGGGCGAAGATCGTCGGCATGGCGGGCAGCCTCACCGGCGCTAGCGTCGCCGCGCTGGGCGACCTCAATGCCGACGGTACACCGGACTTGGTGATCGGCTCGCCGGGGACGCTCAGCGAATCTGCCAATGTCGTCTATGCCCCGGCAAGCTGGCAGCCGGACCCAAACATCTACGGCACCAATGCAGCCGATACGATTGGCCCCGGATTTGGCCGCCTGCATCTGGTGGGCGAGACCGCCGACAGCATCTACGGCTTGGGCGGCAATGACAGCATCGCCGCGGCGGGCGGCGCCGATATGGTGGATGCCGGCAGCGGCAATGACAACGTCGATGGCGGCGACGGCGCCGACAGCCTGCTTGGCAGCGCCGGTAACGACACGCTGCTGGGCGGCCTCGGCGCGGATACGCTGGATGGCGGAACCGGCACCGACAGCACGGCCGGCGGGCCTGGCGATGACACCTACGTGGTGGACAGCGCGGCAGACCTCATCCTTGAAGTCGCGGGCGAGGGCACCGACACGGTGCTGGCCGGTATCGCCTATACCCTGGCGGCCGAGCTTGAAGCCCTGGTATTGACTGGCGCGGCACATGCCGGCACCGGAAACGCCACAGTCAATACCATCACCGGCAATACCGGTGATGACACGCTGGCGGGGGCAGGCGGCGACGATACGCTGCTCGGCAATGCCGGCAATGACA
>JBMOJU010000638.1:0-1909 GCA_049315625.1 Paracraurococcus sp. | reverse complement strand
GCGCGGGCGTGCAGCGCCGGCAGCGCCAGGGTGGCGCCGAGCAACAGGCGGCGGGGCAGGGGCATCGGTTTCCTCGGGGGTACGCGTTGCGGCGCACCCTAGCAGCGCGGCTTGACAGCACAATGCGCGCCTCCCCACGCTGCCACCCCGCACCGGCCGCAGAGAGCCGACGAGGAGGACACCCCGCATGCCCGCCCGCTTCCCCGGCTATGAGCCCCGCGGTGTGATCCCCGCCGTGCTGCTGCCCTTCCACGACGACCTCTCGATCGACGAAGCCTCCTACCGCGCCCACCTGCGCGACGTCGGCGCGGTGAAGGGCGTCACCGCCATCACCACCAATGCGCATGCCTCCGAGGTCGCCTCCTGCGATCCGGAGGAGCAGGAGCGCGTGCTGGCCATCACGCTGGATGAGATCGGCGACCGGATCCCGGTGGTGAACGGGGTCTATGCCGACGGCACGCTCCAGGCGGTGCGGCTGGCGAAGGCTGCGGCGGCGGGCGGCGCCTCGGCGCTGCTGGTCTTCCCGCCCGGCGTGCTGGCGCGCGGCAACGCGGCGCGGCCGGAGTGCCTGGCCGACCATGTCCGCGCCATCGCCGCCGCCACCGACCTGCCGCTGATCATCTTCCAGTACCCGGCGGTCACCGGGCTGACCTACCCGATCGACACGCTGGTCAGGCTGGCGGAGGAGGTGCCGAGCTTCCGTGCCATCAAGGATTGGTGCAACGACCCGGCGCTGGCGGAGCGGCATATCGAGGTGCTGCACGGGCTGCGCCGCCCGGTGAACGTGCTGTCCACGCACAGCGCCTGGCTCTTCGCCTCCCTCGTCACCGGCGCGGCCGGCCTGCTGTCGGGGTCCGGCAGCGTGATCGCCGAATTGCAGGCGCGGCTGTTCGATGCGGTGCAGGCCGGCGACCTCGCCGCGGCGCAGGCGCTGAACGCCCGCATCCGGCCGACCGCGCAGGTCTTCTACGCCGATCCCTTCTTCGACATGCACAACCGGATGAAGGAAGCGCTGGTGCTGCTCGGCAAGCTGCCCCGCGCCGTGGTCCGCCCGCCGCTGAAGAAGTTGGAGCAGGCGGAGATCCGCCGTATCGCCGATGCACTCGCAGCGGCTGGCCTCCTGGAACGCACCCGCCTCGCAGCCGAATAGCCAACCCACAGAAAACGAAGGAGGCGTGGGGGAAGCGCCTTCCCCCACTCTTTCTGCCTACTGCGCCGCCGCCCGATACTTCTCCAGCATCTGGACCCCCTCCGGCCCCGCCCGCTGCACCCATTCCCCGGTCAGCGTCTCGCCGATCGTCTTGAGCTCCGCCATGAGCTGGTCGGACGGCGCCGGCAGCAGCATGCCCTTCTCCCGCAGCCGGTCGGACTGGATGATCTCCGCCTGCTTCGCCAATTCCTTGCCACGCGTCGCGGCGCTCGCGGCCGCGGCGAACAGCGCCTCGCGCAGCGGCGCATCCAGCGCCTGCAACGCCCGCGTATTGGCGAACACCGCATTCCGCGTCCGCATCCCGCCGACATTGATCCAGTAGCGGGTGAAGTCCCTGGCGGTGACGTTCACGCCGGTCTGCGCCGAGGTGAACATCGACTGGATCACGTTGGTGGCGAAGGCCTGGCTGACCTCGGCCGCCTGCACCGTCACCGGCGTCGCGCCCATCAGTTCCGCCATCCGCGCGGTGACGTTGTTGTAGGCGCGGAAGCGGGTGCCCCGCAGCTCGGCGACGCTGCGGATCTCGGTCTTGGCGTAGAGGCCCTGGGCGTCCCAATGCGCCATGTACAGCAGCGTCAACCCCTGGCGCTCCAGCCGGGCGCGGACATAGGGCTCGGTCGCCGCCTGCAATGCCTCCGCCTGCGGCCAGGTCCAGGCGAGGAAGGGGACGTCGTCGACCTCGAAGAAGGGGTCCTCGTT
>JBMOJU010000637.1:0-1918 GCA_049315625.1 Paracraurococcus sp. | reverse complement strand
GGGTCGTGCCAACCAGGACGATCACCGGCTCTGGCCGGACCTATTCCGGCTCGATTCCCGCCATCCGCATGATGCGCCCGTACTTCGCCCGCTCCGCCCGGCCATAGGTGCTGGTGGTCTCCAGGTCCATCGCCACCGGCTCCATGCTCATCTCCCGCAGCCGGCGGCTGACCTCCGGCTCCTGCACCGCGGCGACGATCTGGCGGTTTACCTCCAGCTGCACGGTGGCCGGCACGGCGCTGCGGATGCCCATGCCGATATAGCCATTGGTCTCGAAGCCATCATATAGCTCCCGCATCGCCGGCAGGTCGGGGAAGCGGGGGGAACGGTCCGGCCCGGTGACCGCCAGCGCGCGGAAGCGGCCGGAATTCAGGTGCGCATCGGCGGCGACCATGTCGATGTAGACGAATTGGATCTGCCCGGCCATCAGGTCGGTGATGGCATTGCCCACGATCTTGTAGGACACCTCCTCGAATTCCAACTTCCCGACGCGCTTGAGCAGCGCCGCCGGGATGCGGGAGGAGCCGTTGAACCAGCCGGAATTCAGCTTCCCCGGCTGCGCCCGGATGGCGGCGAACAACTCCTGCGCGGTCTTCCATGGGCTGTCGGCCGCCACCATCAGATAGCTCGCGGTGGTGCCGAAGACGCCGACCAGCGCGAAGTCGCGGTCGGCATCGTAGCCCGGGTTGCGCATCAGGTGCGGGTTGACCGAGAACGTGGTCGTCGCGCCAAGCAGCAGCGTGTGGCCGTCCGCCGGCGCCTGCAGCACGGCCAGCGTGCCGACCACGCCGTTGCCGCCGGCGATGTTCTCGGTCACGAAGGGCTGGCCGGTGGCCGCCTGCATCTGCCGGCCAACCAGCCGGGCGCAGATGTCGCTGCTGCCGCCCGCGGCGAATGGCACGCCGATGCGTACCGGCCGCTGCGGCCAGGCCGCTGCCCGCGCCGTCCGGCCAAGCGCCGCGGCGCCGCCCAGCGCCAGGATCCCGCGCCGTCCGATCATGCTGTTTCCTCCCGTTTCGCCCGCCCCAGCCTGCACCAACGGCAGCTTCGGCGCCATCAGCCGCCGCGCAGGTCGAGCGACATCAGTACCATGTCCCGGTAATCACCCGGTCCCAGCTTCAGGCCGGCTGGCTCGACGCCGCGGGCGACGAAGCCGAGGCTCTCGTACAGCACCCGCGGCCCGGCCACGCCCGCGGTGACCGAGAGCAGCAGCACGTCGAGTGGCGCCACCCGTGCCGCCTCCAGCAGCCGCAGCGTCAGCAGCCGCGCGATGCCATGGCGGCGCGCCGCCTCGCGGACATAGACGCCCCAGACATGCCCGCGATGCGCCAGCTTGCGTCCGCGATCGGCGTAAAGGCCCGCCATGCCCAGCGGTGTCGGATCGTCCGGAAGCCAGGCGCCCAGCACGAGGCTCGGCGGCGGCGCGGCCAGTCCCGCCGCGAAGGAGGCTGGGTCGCGCGCGGCCTCATCCTCGAAGGCTGCGCCGAAGGCCTCCGGATGCAGCCGCAGCGCCTCCAGCCGCAACGCGCGGAAGGCGGCGGCATCGTCGGGGATGAAGGGGCGGATGAAGATGGTCACGCGGTGCCTCGACAGTCGGGGCGGGGCCGGCATGATGCGCGCCGCCCGCCCCTGAAGGAATCGGCATGACCCTCGGCTTCCGCATCCGCCCCGTCACCACCCGCGTCGATCCCGCGCTCTGCGCCCGCGCGGCGAAGCTCCCCGCCGCCAATATCGGCGACGTGGTCAATCGGATGCAGACCATGCGCGGCGGCTTCCGCGCCTTCGGTGGCCGTATCGTGGTGGCTGGCCCGGCCTTCACGGTGAAGGCCCGCCCGGGCGACAATCTGATGCTGCACCGCGCCATCGACCTCGCCGCGCCGGGCGACATCATCGTGGTGGATGCCGGCGGCGACCTCGG
>JBMOJU010000636.1:0-1918 GCA_049315625.1 Paracraurococcus sp. | reverse complement strand
ATTGGCGTTGCCGCCGCGCACGCCGATGACGGCATAGGCCGCGCCCGGCGCCAGGCGGCCATAGGTGGCGCCGAGCAGCCGCGCCGCTTGCGCGCCGCGTTCCAGCACCTCGGTCGCCGTCATCGGCGCTGATTGCAGCGGGCCGATCCGGTCGGCCAGCAGTGCGGTGCGGATGCGCGCGCGCAGGTCCTGCAACACGAGCTGCGAGACGTCGAAATTGCCGGGTGCTGCGAGCGGCGTGAGGCCGGCGCTGCCCGGCGCCTTCGGGATGATGGCGCCGGGGACGAGCTTCACCGTATCCGGGTTCAGCACGCCGTCGTCTTCCGCCTGCCAGATGCCGGTGACGGCGATGGAGGCGTTCTTGAGGACCAGCTCCACCACCTTGTTGGCGGTGCGGATGTCGGGCAGCGCCTTCATGACGGGGCCGCGGCCATAGGTCTCGCCCGGCGCCTTCAGCCAGCGGAAGGCGATGGCCGGGCTTTCGGCGAAGCGGCCTTCCGCCAGCCGCAACGGGGCGGCAGGATCGGCGAGGATGGCGGCGTAGCGGGTGGAGCCGCGCTCCGGCCAGATCGCTTCCAGCACCGCGTGCTGCGTCGGGTCCTCCGCGTCGCGGGTCAGCGCCGGCGGCAGGGCGGTGCCGGGGAAGCGCGCAACGATCTGCGCCGCGGTCAGCCGCGCCTGGCGGTAGATGGTGGAAAGCCTGCCGTCCGCGCCTTCCTCCAGCACCGCGGCGCGGATCGGCACCGCGGTGAAGCGCAGCGCGGAGGCCTCGCCGAGCGGCGCTTCCTCGACCAGCAGCAGGCCGGTGCCGGCGACGACCAGGTCGAGGAAGGCCTGGTGCATCTCGACGGTGAAGTTCGACCGGTCGAGATGGCCCTGCAGCGTCACCGCCGCGTCGTCCAGCGAAGCGGCCGCGTCGCGGTCCTCGGTCGGCCGGGCCGGGGCGAGGCCGAACCAGCGCGACCAGGGCGGGGTGAGCTCCGCCAGCAGGGAGGCGGCGAGCTGTTCGGCGCCGTCGGCCGCGGTCGCGTCGAACAGCGCGGCGCCGGCGGCGGGGCCGGGCAGCACATGGTCGTAGCAGGCCTGCCAGAGCGACTCGAGCGGCCGGCGGCGTTCCCGCGCGGCGTCATGGCGGGCGAGGATCTCGGTGGGGTCCATGCCGCTATTCCCCCAGCAGCGATTTGCGCGGGGCGGCGGGCAGCGCCTCCAGCACGCCGCGTGCGCCGGTGGCGATGGTGCCGTCCAGGCCGCGCGCGGCGCGGTCGCGGGCGGCGGCGCGGGCCGTCTCGCCCTGCCGTTCGGGCGGGGGCGGGGCGGGCGCCGGTTCGGGGGTTGGCGCCGGCGGGACGACGACCGGCTTCGGGGCGCGGAACAGGCCACCCATGCGCGTCACCTCGATCTGTTGGGATGCCGGGCCCGGAACGCGCAAAGGCCCGCCCCCTGGGGAGGGGGCGGGCCTTTGCGGAAGTCCGGGGCGGGATCGGGAGGATGCCGTCGGGCGCAGGTCGCCCGTTGACAGGGGGAGGATTAGCGCGGGGTGACGCGGCGTGTCAAGCTTTTTTTCCTAGTTTTTTCGAGCACGCTGAACAGCCCCCACGGCGTCACCGCGAAGGGTGCGCCGGCGCCCAGCACGGCGCGGCAGAGCGCGACGCAGGTGAAGGGCGCCAGCGGCGGCAGCAGGCGCCAGCGCGGCGGCGCCGGGGCGAAGGGGCCGGCCACCACGAAGCCGGCGCGGCGATAGAAGCCGGGCAGGTCGAAGGCAGCCGGGATATCCAGCCGCGCCACCACCAGCCGGCCCGAAAGCGGGTCCAGCACGGTCCAGCCGGCGGCATCCGCCAGCACCGCGAAGCAGTGGCGGAAACCGGGCCGCAGCAGCCGCAGCCAGGGCTGGTCGGCGACGCCGCCGAAGGCGATCCAG
>JBMOJU010000238.1:0-8488 GCA_049315625.1 Paracraurococcus sp. | reverse complement strand
CGATGCTGTTCATCCGCAACGCGCATGGCAGCCACAACCCGGCGGAGGCGATGGAACTGGCGGATTTCGCCGCGGCATTGGCAGTGCTGGCAGCGGCGATCGACGCGATCTCTGCCTGACCCCTCTCCCGCCCTGCGGGAGAGGGAGGGGCCCACGCGCAGCGTGGGAGGGAGGCGGCTACGGGATCGTGTATCCCCGCGCGGCGCCCACCGTGCGGTTCCACACCGCGCTGCATTCGCCCCAGATCCGGTTGCAGCCGTCGCGGAAGCTCGGCAGCACAACGGTGCTGACGGCATCACGTACCTTGGCGTCGTCCTCGGGCGGTACGGCGGAGATGACCGCGCTGAATTTCCGCCCCTCGCAGCCCGGCTTGCCGGCCAGGCAATCCAGCGAGACAGTGTCGCTGACCTGGGCGAAATCCCACATGGATTTCTCCAGCGCCTGGAAGGCCTTCACCAGCGCCGCCTGCTGCTCCGGCGTGAAGCGCTTCCACGCCGTGAGGCTCATGAAATGTCCCTGCACGCCGCCGGCGACGGACAGCGGCAGCACATGCGTCGTCACCTCCCCCCAATTGCCGGCATAGGCGGAGACGGCGGAGGTGACGCCGCAGGTGACCAGGCCGCGCTGCAAGGCCGGGTAGACTTCCGAAAATTGCAGCGTTACCGGGATGGCGCCGACATGCTGCAGCAGCGCGGTCATCGACGGCGTGTAGCTACGGACCTTGAGCCCCTTCAGGTCGGCGACGCCCTTCACCGGCGCGTTGCAGAAGAAGTATTGCGGACCGAAGGGCCAGAGCGCCATGACCTTGGCGTTGAAGCGTTCCTGCAGCCGCTTGTCGAAGGCATCGCGCCCCGCCTCCACCGCCTTGGCCAGGTCGGTGACGTTGGTGGAGACGCCGATGAGGTCGAGCCCGTCAAAGAAGGGCTCATCGCGCGCCACCTGGCCGATCAGCACCGCCATGACGTCGAAGGCGCCGGTCCGCAGGTGGCGCAGTGCGTCGGCGGCCTGCAGGCCGATCTGGTCCATCGGGTTGAAGCTGATCTGCAGGTTGATCCCGGTCTGCGCCGGCAGCGCGGCGTAGAAGGCCTTCTCGATCTCGATCTGCTTGGTGTTCTGGCTGAAGTGGCCGACGGCGCGCAGCGGCACCTGTTGCGCGAAGGCCGGAAGCGCGGCCAGCAACAGGCCGGCGGCGAGGGCAAGCGGGCGGAACATGGCGTCTCCCAAGAGGCTGGCAGAGGGGGGCTGGCGAAGCTGGCCGGGTCTTTGCAAGATCGGTGCCGATCGAGAGGGATGCACGGATGCGCCGCGACCTGATGGGCTATGGCCTGAACCCGCCCCGCATCGCCTGGCCGGGCGGGGCGAAGCTCGCCGTTTCCATTGTCGTCAACTACGAGGAAGGCGCCGAGATGGCGCTGGAGGCGGGCGATGCGGAGAACGAGCGCATCGGCGAGGTGATCAGCGTGGTGCCGCCCGGCCGGCGCGATTTCGGGCAGGAGCAGATCTTCTCCTACGGTACCAGGGCCGGACTGGCGCGCTTCCTCGATGCCTTCGACCGGCATGGCGTGAAGGCCAGCTTCTTCATGTGCGGCCGCGCGGTGGAACGCACGCCGGAACTGGCACGTGCCTGCATCGCTGCTGGGCATGAGGCAGCGAACCATGGCTGGGTCTGGCGGCCGCATGCCGATTTCACCAGCCGGGAGGAGGAGGAGGCGTCGCTGCTGCGCGCCACCGCGGCGATCGCTGCGGCGACCGGTGAGCGCCCCGTCGGCTTCTTCTGCCGCGGCAGCCCGAGTCCCTGGACCCGCGAATTGCTGGCGGCGCACGGGTACCTGTACGACAGCAACGCCTTCGACGACGACCTGCCGTACTGGGACCGGGACGTGCCGGGCGGGCCGCTGCTGGTCATGCCCTACGCGCTCGACTGCAACGACATGAAGTTCTTCCACCCCAACGGCTTCGTCGTGCCGAGCCAATTCGTGGATTACGCCGAGGCGGCGATCGACCAACTGGTCGAGGAGGGCGAGCGCGGCGTGCCGAAGCTGCTGAACATCGGCCTGCACCTGCGGATCTGCGGCCGGCCGGCGCGGTTCCGCGCGGTGGAGGGGATCCTGCGGGCGCTGGCGGCGCGGGGCGACAAGGTCTGGGTGGCGCGGCGGAAGGATATTGCGGCGTATGTCCGCGGGGTGTTGCCGGCGTAGCGTAGCATCCCCAACCCAGCCTTTCCCGCGGAGCGGTGGAAGGGGACGTCGCTACCCGTAGGTCAGCCGCGCCAGCCAGGTCGCCATCCCCGGGAAGGCGATCAGCAGGCCGGTCATCACCACCATGGCGATGAAGAAGGGGATGGTCCCGGCGAAGACCTGGGCGATCGTGCCCTCCTTCCGCACCGCCTGGATGACATAGAGCGTCATCCCCACCGGCGGGCTGATCAGCGAGATCTCGCACATCAGCACGATGAAGACGCCGAACCAGACCGGGTCGATCCCCGCCGCGACGATCACCGGGAAGACCACAGGCACGGTGCCGACCAGCATCGGCAGCGTCTCGAAGAAGACGCCGAGCAGCAGGTAGAAGACCGTCAGCGCCAGAATGAGCATGAGCGGCGTGGCGCCGATGCCGGTCACGAACGCCCCCAGGGCCGGCGTGACGCCGAGCAGGCCGAGCACGAAATTCAGGTAGAAGGCGATCGCCAGGATCAGCAGGCTCATCGCCGTCAGGCTGGCGGTCGCCACGAAGCAGTCGTGCAGCATCCGTATATTGAGCCGCCCATACATCGCGGCGATCGGCAGCGCGGCGACGCAGGCCAGCGCCGCGCTTTCCGTCACCGTCGCCCAGCCGCTGTAGATGCTGCCCATGATGATGGCGAAGATCACCAGCGGCGGCAGCAGGTCCACCAGCCGGCGCAGCCGCACGCCCAAGCGGTCTACCGCCTCCTTCTGCCGGACCCAGTCGGGCTTCAGCCAGGCCATGAAGACGATGGTCGCCATGAACAGCACCGTCATGACGATGCCCGGGATCACCGCCGCGGCGTAGAGCTGCCCGACCGAGGTGTTGGTCATGGCGCCATAGACGATCAGCGCGATGCCCGGCGGGATCAAATTGCCCAGCGAGGCGCCGGCGGCGATCGAGCCCAGCACCAGCCGGTCGTCGTATTTGCGGGTGCGGAAACTGGGCAGCGCCACCGTCGCCACCGTCGCCGCGGTGGCGACCGACGATCCCGAGACGGCGGAGAAGATGGCGGAGGCGGCGATATTGGTGTGCAGCAGCCCGCCCGGCAGCACGTTCAGCCAATCGGCCAGACTTCGGTACAGCTTGTCCGTGCTGCCGCTGCGCACGAGGATCTCACCGAGCAATATGTACAGCGGGATCGACAGCAGGACGTAGTCCTCCATCGAAGCCCACAATTGCGTCCCCAGCGCATCCACCAGCGCCGGCGAAAGATAGAGCGAGGCGCCGAGCACGCTGACCAGGAACATCGCGGTCGCCACGTGCAGCCCGATGAACAGCAGCGCCACCAGGATGCCGAAGCCGATCGCGGCCTCCCCGACGCCGATCACTGCACGATCTCCTTGTCGGCGCCGCGGGCGAGGATGGCGCTGGCCTCCGTCGCCACCTCCTCCTCCAGCGTCATCGGCCCGTACCAGCGGTTCACCTTGCGCCAGTCGGTCAGCAACAGCAGCAGCGCATGCGCGCCGAACATCCCGGCAGCGATGGCGAAGGCGACCAGCCCGGCCAGCCAGGCGGATTGCGGCAGCCACATCGGGGTGTTCAGCGGCGAATTGGCATGCGCCTGGAACAGCAGGCTTTCCTCCAGCACCGCCCAGCCGCGCCAGGCGGCGAAGATCGCCAGCGCCGCCAGCAGCACGAAGGCCAGGGTGTTCAGCACCGCGCGCAGGAAGGGCGGCAGGTGTCCCAACAGGAAATCGACGCGGGTATGCGACTTCACCACCAGCGCATGCGCGAAGCTCAGCGTGGAGAAGACCGCCAGCGTGTAGGCGCCGATCTCGTCGACGCCGAGCAGCGAGAAGCTGAAGAATTTGCGCCCGAAGATCTCGACGCAGGTGAGGAAGGCGAGACCGAGCAGCCACCAGCCGCCGATGATGGCGACCACCCGCGCCGGTGTCTCCAGCCAGCGCGCCACCGGGTTGTCGTTTCTCACGCCGGCAGGCCCGAGATCGCGCGCCAGTGCCGGGCGATGTCCATGCGCCGGGCGATCCAGACGCCGGGCTGCCGCGTCACGTGTTCGAGCAGCAGCTCCAACCCGCGGATCCGCCCCGGCCGGCCGATGGTGCGCAGATGCAGCCCGACCGACATCATCTTCGGCCCTTCCCGCAGCAATTGATCGAAGGCGCCGATGCAGTAGCGCGAAAAATCCTCCGGCTGCACGAAGCCCATGCCGGGGGCGAAGCGCATGTCGTTGGTGTCGAAGGCATAGGGCAGCACCACATGTGGCGCGCCGCCGACCTGCACCAGCCGCGGCAGGTCGTCGTCATAGGCGTCCGAATCGTACAGGAACCCGCCTTCCTCCCGCAGCAGCCGCCGGGTGTTGACCGAGGGCGCGGATTTGGTGTGCCAGCCGACCGGCCGCGTGCCCACCGCCTCGCCCAGTACCGCGACGGTGCGCGCGATCACCGCGCGCTCGGTCGCCTCCGGCATGTTGGCGTGCATCTCCCAACGCCAGCCATGCGCGCTGACCTCGTGCCCCGCGGCGGCCGGCGCCGCGGCCAGCGCCGGCGTCACCGCCACGGCGCGGCCGCAGCAGGAGAACGTCGCCTTCACCCCGTAGCGGTCGAGCAGGTCGAGGATCCGCCACAGCCCGACGCGGGAGCCATAGGCGAAATGCGTCTCCATGCAGGGATCGGCGGCGCCTTCCACCAGCTGCCGTGTCTCCGGCACCGCCTCGTTGCGCTCGTCGCCGCTGGCGATCGACAGCTCGGCGCCTTCCTCGACGTTGACGACACAGGAGAGGGCGAGCCGCGCGCCGTCCGGCCAGCGTGGATCGGGCGGGTTGCGGCCATACCCGGCCAGGTCGCGGTCCTGCGGCGGCATGCCGCCGGGCAATGGGGTCATGGGGTGCCTCCGCTGGCCGAACGCCGCGTGGCAGCAAGCCGCATGCCATGCGGCCAGAGCAGGTCGCCGCAAGGCGGAACCGCCTGTAGGCGTGAATCTGCGTTGCGAACAACAGGCCCGGGCGACGTGCCAAACCGAAGATTCGGCTGGTCGCCCTGGCATCGCCCGCCAGCCGGGTCGCCACGCCGGGCTGGCGCGCGGCTGCGCAGGCTGCGCCGCCGGCGGGCAGATCGTTCAGCCCGCCACTGCGATCCGCGGCTCGTCATCCGGCGGTTCGGCCGCCGCCTGGTCGAAGGCGGCCAGCGTCTCCGCGGCGATCTCCAGCACAACCAGGCGCAGCCGCGCCAGTGCCTCCGGCGGCAGGCGCCGCGCATCGGTCTGGAATTGCCGCGCGGCGGTCGCCAGCCGCGTGGCCCCCAGCGTCGCCGCGGCGCCGGCCAGCCGGTGCGCCGCCGGCACCATCCGGTCCGGGGTCTCGGCATCCACCTCGCGCAATTGCTCGGCTGCATCACGCATCTCGCGGATGAACTCGCCGGCCAGGCTGCGCGCCGAATCCGGATCCAGCCCAGGCACCACCAGCGCCGCGCCTGCGCGGCGGCTCAGCAGCGGGATGCGGCCGAAATCCTCGGGTTCCGGCAGGCTGGCGGGCAGGGCCGGCGCCGGGCTGTCGCCGGTCAGCCGCGCCAGCGCCGCGACCAGCGCCTCACGCTCGATCGGCTTGGCGAGATGCGCGTCCATTCCCGCATCCCGGCAGGCATTGATGTCCTCCGCGAAGGCACTCGCGGTGACCGCCAGGATGGGCACGCGGGCAAAGGGACCGGGGAGGGCGCGGATCATGCGCGTCGCCTCCATCCCGTCCGTACCGGGCATCATGACGTCCATCAGCACCACGTCGAAGGGCTTGTCGGCCGGCGCCTCGCTCACGGCGCGGACCGCGAGCGCGCCATCGGCCACGCATTGCACGCGGTGCCCGGCGGATTCCAGCAGGGCACGGGCCACCGCCAGGTTGGCCGGCACGTCATCCGCCACCAGCACGTTCAACGACCGGCGCGCTGCCGGCGTGGGGGCCGGCCGCGCCGGCGCCGGGGCGGTGGCGCGGCGCAACGCGAGTTCCACCCAGAAGGTGGCGCCCTGGCCGGTCGGGGACCGGGTATTGGCCTCGCAGCCGATGCTGCCGCCCATCTGCTCGGCGATGCCGGCGGCGATCGCCAGGCCAAGGCCGGTGCCGCCGGCCTGGCCGCGGTCGAGCTGGACGAAATCGCCGAAGATGGCGCGGCGCTGCGCCTCCGGCACGCCGGGGCCGGTGTCGCGCACCTCGATCCGCAGCGGCACCATGCCCGCCACATCCACCGGCCCCATCGGCCGTGCCGAGAGCTCCACCCGCCCATCCGCCGGAGTGAATTTCACCGCGTTGGACAGCAGGTTGAGGATGAGTTGCCGCAGCCGGGTCTGGTCGGTCTCCGCCGCGTCCGGCAGCGCCGGGTCCAGGTCCAGCACGACCGTCGCCCGCTTCGCGTCGGCGGAAGGGCGCACCATGGTCGCGCAATCGCGCAGCAGGCCCGGCAGGTCGGTCGGCATCAGGCGCAGTTCCAGCCGCCCGGCCTCGACCTTGGCGAGGTCGAGGACGTCGTTGGCGACGGCGACGAGGTGCCGCCCCGCCGACTCCAGCGTTTCCGCCTGGGCGCGCTGCCGGCCGGACAGCGCCGGGTCGCGCGACAGGACCTGCGCCAGACCCAGCACGCCGTTCAGCGGCGTGCGCAATTCGTGCGACATGCGGGCCAGGAAGCGCGACTTCGCCTCGGTCGCCGCGGCGGCGGTATCGCGCGCCTGCGCCAGGTCTTCCATCGCGTGCTTCAGCGCTGTGATGTCGGTGCGGATGCCGACGGTACCGCCATCCGGCGTGCTGCGCTCCGTCACCAGCACCCAGCGGCCATCCGGCAGCAGCCGCTCCATGCTGGGGTGGTCGCCGCGGTGCCAGGCCGTGATGTCGGCGACGAAGGTCTCGATGTCGGGACCTGCCTGCGGGTACTGGCCGCGCCTGGCGCCCTCGCGGATGATGTCCGCGAACAGTGCGCCGGGGACGATGAAGGGCGCGCTCACGGCGTAGAGGTCGCGGTAGCGCTGGTTGCAGATCACCAGCCGGTCGGTGGCGTCGAACATGACGAAGCCGTCGGGCAGGCTTTCGATCGCACTCTCCAGCAGCCCGCGGGCGGCGGCGCGTTCCGCCTCGATCCGCTCGCGCTGGCGCAGCGCGGCGTTGAGCGCGAGCCCGAGCGCGCCGATCAGGATGGCGGAGCCGAATGCGCCGAACAGCAGGCGCCGGCGGTCTTCCCCGTAGGCGGCGAAGGCGGCACGGGTCTCCAGGCTCGCGACCACCATGATGCCGTGATAAAGCAGGGGGCGCGCCGCGGCGAAGACCGGCACATCGACGAAGCGGCCTGGCACTTCCGTGGCGCTGCCATCCGCCGGCAGGGTTGTCGCGCTGCGGGGCAGCCTGCGGCCGATGCGGGTTTCGTCATGCGGCAGGCTGGTGAGGAGCTGGCCGTCCGACCGTTCGACGGAAAGCCGCAGGCCGGGCACCTCGCCCACCGGCGACAGCATGGTGGCGACCAGGGCGATCGGCACTTCTGCCGCCACCACGAGCCCTTCCGCGCCGGGAAGCTCGAGGCTGCGGATGAAGAACAGGGTCCATTCGCCGGTCAGCGCGTTGCGGACCGGCCCGCTGACCACCGCCGTCCCGCTGATGCGCGCTTCGGCGAGCCGCGCCGGATCGATGGGCAGCAGCCGGTTGCGGGTGCCGGCGAGGGCGCTGGCCCAGGGCCGCCCATCCGGGCGCAGGATGACGAGGTCGCGGAAATTGAGGGTCTGGAAATTCAGGTCCCGCAGCATGCGGTTGGCCGCGCCGCGGTCCACCACGCCGTCCCGGGCGATCTGCCCGAGCACGGGTGTGAGGCCGGCGAGCATTCCATCAACCGAAACGAAATGCCGGTTGACGGTGCTTTCGGATACCCGCGCCGCGCGCTGCACCAGCTGGACCGCGTTGGTCCGCGCGGTGGCCTCCATCCGGTCGAGCAGCAGGGCGGCGCCGATGCCGATGGTCAGCAGCAGGAACCCGCAGCCGAGGGCGACGGCGAGGCGAAGGCGGCGCGCCTGCATCCGCTAATCCGCCCTGGCCTGGATGCCGCGCGCCTGCACCATGATGCCGTTCCAGGTTTCCGCGCAATCGGCGCCGCAACGCTGCACCCAGGCGGGCAGGACCGAATTCGTCAGCAATTGCTGGCGACGGGCACGGTCCTGTGGCCGGTCCTCCACGATCGTCATGCGCCCCTTCGTCCCGGCCATGCAGTCCGGTCGGCCAGAATTGCAGTTCAGCCCGTCCTCCGTCTCCTGCTCGGCGGCGCGCCAGATATTCTCCTGCAGG
>JBMOJU010000635.1:0-1925 GCA_049315625.1 Paracraurococcus sp. | reverse complement strand
GACGGGTGCCGACTCAGAGAAATAGAGGTGGGTCCAGGGAGGATACTTCCTCCCTGGCCTTGCTTCCTTTCGTCACGGCCGCACGGCCGGCGTCTCCACCACCAGCCCACGGCCCCGCGCCGCCAGGTAGGCCTCCAGCGCGACATACTCTGGCGCGCCGGCGGGATAGGGCTCGGACCGCACGCCGGCGATGCAGTTGCGCAGCCGGCGCTGCAACGAGCCCAGGCCCTGCCATTCCAGCCGATACAGCGGATAGCCGTTGGCATGCCCTTCCGGGATGCGGCTGCCCGCCAGGGTCCGGCCGGCATTGTCGTCGTGGCACTGCGCGCAGGACAGGTTGAGCTGCCCGCGCCGTTCGCGGAACAGCGCCTCGCCCTCCTGCCGCGCCGCCACCAGGCGCGTATCCGGCTGCACCGGCATCCCGCGCGACTGGTGCGCGACGAAAGCGGCCAGGGCCAGCATCGGTGCCCCCTCCCGCGGCAGCGGCGGCTTGCCCTGGCGCGCTTCCCGGCACTGGGCGATGCGGCCGCCAAGGTCGATCGGCGCGCCGCTCGCCATATCCAGCGCCGGGTAGTGGGCGGCAACGCCGCGCATGGCGCCGACCGTGTGGCAGGTGGCGCAGCCCTCCCGCTCCCACACCGCCTCGCCCTCCGCCACGTAGAGCATGCCCGGATTGGCCAGGTCGTCGCGCTGCATCGCCTGCAATTCCGGCGTCATCGTCTCGAAGCCCGAGCGCGGCCCGGCGCCGCAGGTCAGGGCCGCGAGCGCCAGGACGGCAAGCCGCCTCATGCCACCGTCAGCGCACGCGTCTCGGTCTGGGAGAAACCGTTGTCGCCCTCCCAGGTGAAGGCGAGGATGCCGCTCTCATCCGCCCGGAGCATGAAGGTGAGGTAGGGGTTTGCGGCGATCGCCGGATGCAGCTCGGCCTCGAAGACCAAACGGTTGTTATAGAGGCAGGCGAAGCGACGGATGATGTCGCGGTCCAGGATCCTGCCGTTCTCGCCGGGGCGGAAGCCGGTTTCCATCGGGTGCTGAATCAGCGTGCGGATCTCCACCACCTCGCCGCGCGCGGCGGTGGCGGGGACGCGAAGCAGGGTGCGCGCCATGGCTCAGCCCTCCACGCAGGCGGCGAGGGTCACCACGACCTGGGCCTCGCCATAGCGGAAGGTCCCGTCGCTCAGCGCCGCCACGGCGACCAGGCGCTGGGTGTTGGAAAGCCGGATGCGCGCGCCGATCCGCGCCGCGCCCGAGAGCGGCGAAAGCTTCGCCGTCAATACATGCGGCAGCGGGTTGCGCTCGTTGAACAGGCCGATGGCGCGAACGTGGTCGGCCTCGGTCATCGGGCTGTCGACCTCGACCGAGACGGGCACGGTGTTGCCGTTCTCGACCAGCGGCGGGATGTCGAGCAGTACGCCGCCCGGCCGCGGCGCGGCGCCCTTGGTGAAGTCGAAGATCGCCTCCGCCAGCGCTTCGGGCGTCGCCGCGGCGGGCCGCACCAGGGCGATCGCCAGCATCCCGCCGAGCAGGGCGCGGCGGTCAGTCCCGCAGGGTGACCAGGAAGGCGACGACATCCTCGATCTCCTCGGCGCTGAGTATGGTGCGGCCCTGCCAGGCGCGGCCGACCCGGACCAACCCCTCCGTGCTGTAGTAGGACGGCATGATGGTGGCGGGGTTCAACCGCCGGCCATCGACCATCCGCAGGCGCAACTGCCCCGCGCTGAGCCGCGACCCTGCCCCCGACAGGCTCGGCGCCAGGTCGCCCTGGAAGCGCTCCTCCGGGAAGGGCCCGGCATGGCAGAGCAGGCAAAGCCCGCGCTGCCGGTCCAGCACGATCGCCCGGCCGCGCGCCGCATCGCCGGCCCCGCCGGTGAGCGAGTCCGGGATGGCATCGCCCACCACCACGGGTTCCGCGGCCGCCGCCCCGC
>JBMOJU010000237.1:0-8500 GCA_049315625.1 Paracraurococcus sp. | reverse complement strand
CCCTGCGGCCAGATCCGCATCCCGATCAACGAGAGCAGCGACGACCGCTCGCAGATCGAGGAGTACCTGCGGGCCTATGGTGGCGAGGGCATCCAGCACATCGCGCTGGGCACCACCGACATCTTCGCCAGCGTCGAGGGGATGCGGGCGGCCGGCATCGAATTCATGGACACGCCCGACACCTATTACGAGCTGCTGCCGACGCGCATGCCGGACCTGGGCGCGGAGGAGGTCGCGCGCCTCGCGCGCAACCGCATCCTGACCGATGGCGCGCCGACGCCGGAGGGCGGCCGACTGCTGCAGATCTTCACCGGCACCGTCATCGGCCCGATCTTCTTCGAGCTGATCCAGCGCAAGGGCGACCAGGGCTTCGGCGAGGGCAATTTCCGCGCCCTGTTCGAGAGCATCGAGCTGGACCAGATCCGCCGCGGCGTGCTGGCGGCGCAGTAGCCGCCGTGGCACGGCCGCGCCGGCTTGCGCCGGCGCGGCGTGCTCCCGCCGCCGTCTGGTCGCGGCAGTAGGCGATCCCGCGCTAACGCCGATCGGTGTCGCGCGAAGTGGCGCGCGGCGCCGCGTTCGGATCGCTGCCGGTGAGATCGCGGTAGAGCCTGTCGACCTCCTGCGCCTCCGCCGGCTGGCGCGGCTGCGGCACGCCCCGCGCGCGCTCCCGCGCCTCGATCTCGGCCGGGTTGGGCTGGTGCTCGCGGTGGTCCCAGACCGGGCCGATGCGCTCCGGCGGCGCGGTCTGCGGCGCCGGCTGCGCCAGGGCTGCGGGGGCGGCCAGCGCCGCCGCCAGGATCGCCCATCGCCCAATGTCATGCATCGCCATGTCTCCCATGCCGGAAGGCCCAACGCGCAAGGCGGGCCGGTCGTGCCCTGCCGGCGTCACGCCGTGGTGCGGGTGCGCTGTGCGGCCTCATCCAGCCGGGCCTGGTCGCGGCGCAGCGCCAGCCGCCGCGCCGCTTCGGCCCGCGCCTCGCGCAGCTGCGCGACGGCACGCTCCGCCGCGCGGCATTCCGCCAGCAGGGCCTGCGCCGCGCCGCGCCGCGCCGCGGCATCGTCACGCGCCAGGGCGGCGCGGTCCCGCTCCGCCAGGCCGCGCGGCAGCCATAGCCGCCACGCGGCCCCGTCCACCGCATGCTCCGCCGGCAGGGCAGCCGCCGCGGCCCCCAGCCGCCGCTCCGCCGCCGCCTCCTGGCCGAGCTGGACCGCCAGCCGTCGCCTGGCCTCCGCGGTTTCCAGCCGGCGCAGCCGCGCCAGCGCACCGAGCGGATCATCCGCCATCCAGCGCCTCCGCCAGCGCGGCGAAGGCGGTCTCCACCGTCCCGCCCTCCCCCTTGCCCTGGGCCAGCATCGCCTCGATCCGCGGTGCCAGGCGGATCGCCTCATCCACCGCGGGGTCGGTCCCGCCGCGATAGGCGCCGAGCCGGACGAGGTCGGCCATCTCGGCATGCAGCGACAGGATGCGGCGGGCGCGCAGCATCAGCGCACGCTCCGCCGGCGCCAGGCAGCCGGGCACGGTGCGCGACAGGCTGCGCAGCACGTCGACCGCCGGGTAGCGGCCCGCCTCGCCGATCCGTCGATCCAGCACGACATGGCCGTCGAGGATGCCGCGCACCGCATCCGCCACCGGCTCGTCATGGTCATCGCCCTCGACCAGGACGGTGAATAGGCCGGTGATGCTGCCCGGATTGCCCTCCTCCCGCGGGCCGGCGCGTTCCAGCAGGCGCGGGAGCTCGGCGAAGACGCCGGGGGTGTAGCCGCGCGTCGCCGGCGGTTCGCCGGCCGCCAGGCCGATCTCGCGCAGCGCCATGGCGAAGCGGGTGACGCTGTCGAGCAGCAGCAGCACCTGCTGCCCGGCGGCGGCGAAGTGCTCGGCGACCGTCATGGCGGCATAGGCGGCTTCGCGCCGCAGCAGCGCCGGGCTGTCCGAGGTGGCGCAGACGACGACGGCGCGGGCGAGCCCGTCGGGGCCCAGATCGTCCTCGATGAACTCGCGCAACTCCCGCCCGCGCTCGCCGACCAGGCCGAGCACCACCACGTCGCAGGCAGCGTTGGCCGCCAACATGGCCAGCAGGGTGGATTTGCCGACGCCGGAGGCGGCGAACAGGCCGAGCCGCTGGCCGCGCCGGCAGGTGGCGAAGGCGTCCAGCACCCGCACGCCGAGGTCGAGCCGTTCCCCCAGCCGGGCGCGTTGGCCCGCCGGGGGCGGCGCGGCGCGTAGCGGGCGCGATACCGGGCCGGGGCGCAGCGGGCCGCGCCGGTCGATCGGCCGGCCAAGCGGGTCCACCACCCGTCCCAGCCAGCTGGCATCCACCGCCAGCGCCGCCGGCGGCCCGAGCACGGCCGGGGTGCCGGCGCCGATGCCATCCAGCGGGGCGAAGGCGAGGCCGGTGGCAAGGCCGTCGCGCAGCGCCACCACCTCCCCCGGGATGGTGTTGCCGTCGGGGCCGGTCAGGTCCAGCCGGGCGCCGAGCCGCAACCAGGGAGAGAGACTTTCGATGGAAAAAGCGACGCCGCCAGCCGATACAACCTTACCGTGCATCACGGTGCGCGGAAGCCGGGCAAGCGCGCCGGCTGCCACCCGCATCCCCACAAGCATCTGATTTCCTTCGATACGATTAACGCCGTCCCTGGGATTCTTCATTCGGCAGCGAATTGTATCGAAAAATAATACGCCCTGGACGTGAATTTCTCCTTCACAACCCGCGCATCGGTGCTAGTTTTTGCACGCAAGACGTGTGGAGACCCCCAGCATGCGTGCCCTTTTGGTTGAGGATGACCTGCCCGTATCCCGCGCGATCGTGGCGATGCTGAAATCGGCGGCGATGATCGTCGACGCCGTCGACACCGGGGAGGAGGCGTTGGAACTCGCCCGCCTCTACGATTACGACGTGGTCGTGCTCGACCTCGTCCTCCCGGACATGGAGGGGTACGAGGTGGTGCGCCGGCTGCGCGCCGCGCGGGTGGAAACCCCGGTGCTCATCCTCTCCGGCCAGGCCCGGCCGCAGGCCAAGGTGAAGGGCTTTGGCATGGGCGCCGACGACTTCATCACCAAGCCCTTCGACCGGGAGGAGCTGATCGCCCGCATCCAGGCGGTGGTCCGCCGTACCAAGGGCTTCGCCCAGCCGAACCTGGTCGTTGGCCCGCTGGTGCTCAACCTCGGCTCGCGGGAGGTGACGGTGGCCGGCACGCCGGTGCACCTGACCGGCAAGGAATATGCGATCCTGGAACTGCTCACGCTGCGCAAGGGCGTGGTGATGACCAAGGAGGCCTTCCTCAACCATCTCTATGGCGGGATGGACGAGCCGGAGGTGAAGATCATCGACGTCTTCATCTGCAAGCTGCGCAAGAAGCTGGCCCAGGCCGGCGCCGACAACCTGATCGCCACCGTCTGGGGCCGCGGCTACGTGCTGCGGGAGCCGACGCCGGTGGCCGCCCGCGCCCCCTTCGGCGCGGTGACCGGCACGCTGGCCGCCCAGGCGGCCTGACGCCGCCGCCGCCCGGCCCCGCGCCGGGCGGCCCGCCGACGGGGCCGGCCGACACCTGCGCCCGTGCTGCCGGCCAAGGCCCGGATCCTCGCCGCCGGCCGGCACCCGCACCCTCTCAGCCGGCCAAGGCCCTCGCAGCCGCCTTGGCATAGACGCCCCGCTGCCCCGCCACCGGGGCGAGCATTCCGGTCAGGCCCAGCACCGTCTCCGCCCCGCCGAGGTAGAGCACGCCATCCGGCGCGAGCTGCGCCGCCATCGCCTCCAGCACCCGGGCCTTGGTCGGCGTGTCGAAGTAGATCAGCACGTTGCGGCAGAAGATCACGTCGAACCGGCCGAGCGGCCGCAGGTCCGAGAGCAGGTTGAAGCGCTCGAACCGCACCATCGCGCGCAGCTCGGGCGCGATGCGCCAGCGCCCGGCCTCCTGCCGGAAATGCGTCACCAGCAGCCGGGCCGGCAGGCCGCGCTGCACCTCGAACTGGGTGAAGCCGCCGTCACGGGCACGGGCCAGCACCTCCTGCGCGATGTCGGTCCCGACGATCTCGGCGCGCCGGCCGGCGGGCCCGAGTTCGGCGAGGAGCATGGCGATCGAGTAGGCTTCCTGCCCGGTGGAGCAGGCGGCCGACCAGATGCGCAGGGCCTGGCCTGGCCCCCGCGCCGCGATCAGCCCCGGCAGGACGCCGCGCAGGTGCTCGAACGGCTTGCCGTCACGGAAGAAGCTGCTCTCGTTGGTGGTCAGCGCCTCGGTCACCGCCTCGGCCAGGGCGGTGGCGCGCGGATCCTTCAGCCGCTGCGCCAGCGCGTCGATGCCCGGGAGCCCCTCCCGCTTCAGCAGCGGGCCGAGCCGGGTTTCCAGCATGTAGCCCTGGTCCGGCGTCAGGACGAGGCCGGAACGGCCCTTCACCAGGCCGGCGATGAAGGCGAAGCTCTCGCGGTTCATGCCACCATCCCCGGGCGCCCGGCCGTGGCCGCCAGCACCTGCTCCGCCAGTGCGGCGGGCGGCAGCAGCGCCCGCGCCAGCCCGGCCTTGGCGACCGCCCCGGGCATCCCCCACACCACCGAGCTCGCCTCGTCCTGCGCCAGCACCGTGCCGCCGGCGGCAGCGATGGCGCGGCAGCCCGCCAGCCCGTCCTGGCCCATGCCGGTCAGG
Organism: Paracraurococcus sp.; assembly: GCA_049315625.1. Lineage (GTDB taxonomy): Bacteria > Pseudomonadota > Alphaproteobacteria > Acetobacterales > Acetobacteraceae > Paracraurococcus. The sequence continues at coordinate 3,862 of JBMOJU010000237.1, read as the reverse complement.
ATCACCGCCAGCACCGCACCGCCACAGGCGGCCGAAAGGCTCCGCAGCATGGGATCCACCGCCGGGCGGCAGAAATTCTCGGGCGGCGTGTCGGCCAGCCGGGCGACCAGCCCGCCCGCACCGGGCTCGGCCAGCAGGTGCCGGTCGCCCGGCGCCAGGTAGAGCCGGCCTGGCCGCAGCACCTCGCCGTCCCGTGCCTCGGCGCAGGGCAGCCGGCCCAGGCGGTTCAGATGGTCCGCCAGCATGGCGATGAAGCCGGCCGGCATGTGCTGCACCACCAGCAGCGGCACCGGCAAAGGCCGGGTGAGCGCCTGGACGAAGGCAACCAGCGCCTGCGGCCCGCCGGTCGAGCAGCCGAGGCCGATGGCGCGCAGCCCGCGCAGCGGCGCGATCGGTGCCGGTGGCTTCGGCACGACTGCGCGCGGCGCCGGGCCGCGCGCCCCCATGCGGGCCCAGCCCGTCACCTTGGCCTGCAGCTCGGCCTGGAAGGCGGGGTCGTTCAGCCCGCCGCCGGCGGCAGCGGGCTTCGGGATGTAGTCCACCGCGCCGGCCCGCAGCGCCGCCATGGCCGCGGCGGCGCCGCGCTGGGTCAGCGCGCTGGCGACGATCACCGCCGGACGCGGCCGGTCCCGCAGCAGCAGCGGCAGCGCCGTCATGCCGTCCATCACCGGCATCTCGAGATCGAGCAGCACCACCTGCGGACGCAGCGCGGCCGGCAGCCGCTGCATCGTCGCCACCGCCTCCTGCCCATGCGCCACGCGGGCGACGACGCGGATGCCGGGATCGGCTTCCAGCAACCGCGCCAGGACGGTGCGGACCGTGGCGCTGTCGTCGCACAGCATGACGCGCACCGGTGCGCCGGCGGCCGGCGGCCCCGCGGTGCCGGTCATGCCGCAGCATCCGGCAGCAGGCCGGCCTGGGCGAATTTATCCTGCAGCAGCGCGGCGTCGAAGGGCTTCATGACGTATTCCTGCGCCCCGGCCTCCAGCGCCTCGACGATGCGCTCCAGCGCCGCCTCGGTGGTGCAGAGCACCACGACCGGCCGGTCCGGGCCGAACTCGGCCCGCGCGGCGCGGAGGAAGGTGATGCCGTCCATCACCGGCATGTTCCAATCCAGCAGCACCACCTGCGGCAACGCCTCGCGGCAGGCGATCAGCGCCTGGGCGCCGTCCTCCGCCTCCCGCACCGCGAAGCCCAGCGTCTCGACGATCCGCCGCGCCGCCTTGCGCACCACCCGGCTGTCATCGACGATCAGGCAGCTGGGCGTGCCGTCCCATGTCCCGCTCATGCGCCGATCGCCAGCACGTGCTCGACATCGAGCAGGATGAGCAGGTTCTCGCCCAGCCGGTGGACGCCGCGCGAGACATCCCGCCACAGCGGGTCGAGCGTCGGCGGGTTCGGCGCCCGGTCGCGCGGCGGCAGCGGCAGGACATCCCCCACCGAATCCGCCAGCAGCGAGTAGAGTTCACCGTCGCGCTCCACCACCACACTCATCGCGCCACCGCCGCCCTCGCGCGGCGGCAGGCCGAGCCGCCGGCGCAGATCGACCGCGGTGACGATCCGGCCACGCAGGTTGAGGCTCCCCGCCACCTCCGGCGGCGCCAGCGGGATGCGGGTAATGGCCTGCGCGCCGAGTACGTCGCGCACCGCCAGCACCGGCACGCCGCAGAGTTGCCCGGCGACGGTGAGGGTGAGGAAGACCTCCGCCGCCTCCTCGCGGCGGGAGGGGGCCGCCATCGGCGCGCGCGCCGAAGCGGTCATGGCCTGTTGCATCGCTCTGCTCCGTCCCGCTCAGCCGCCGACCGGCGCGGCCAGGCATTGCGCCAGGCTTTCCAGCAGCGCCGCGCGATCGAATTTCGCCACGTAGTCGGTGAAGCCGGCGTCCCGGCCGCGCTCGATATCCTCTGGCGCGGCGCGACCGGTCAGCGCGATCAACGGCAGGTCGCGCCAGGGCCCCTCCGCGCGCAGCGCGCGGGCCAGCGCGAAGCCGTCCATGCCCGGCATCGTGATGTCCGACAGCACGGCGTCGAAGCCGGCGCCGGCATCGCGCAGCCGCAGCGCCTCCGCGGCGTCGGCGACGGCGGTGACGACATAGCCCGCCGCACCCAGGGCCGGGACCACGAGGTTGCGGAAGAAGGCACTGTCCTCGACCAGCAGGACGCGGCGCGCCTCCCCCACCGTCTTCGACGCGGCCGGGCCGAACCAATCCTCCCCGGCCTGGCGCAGCCACCAGGCGGTGTCCAGCAGCTCGGTCACCTTGCCGGCGACGACGATGCTGCCGAGATAGCCGGGCCGCTCGCCGGCGCCGTCCACCACCAGGCGCTCCTCGACCACGTCGAGGATCTCATCGACCATCAGCCCCATGGCGCGGTCGCCGTCGCTGAACACCAGCACCGGCTGCCGCGCCGGCGTGGTCGCGGCATCCCACTGGCCGGCGAGCGGCACGAGCGGCATGAGCTGGCCGCGGTATTGCACCAGGGGCCTACCGCCGGCGACCTCGATCCGCTCCCGCTCCACATCCTCCAGCCGGGCGACGAGGCCGAGCGGCACCGCCTTCGGCGCACCCTCCCCGGCGCGGAACAGCAGCAGCGCGGTGGTCTGGTCCGAGCGCAGGAGATGCGCCTGCCGCGCCGCCTCCCGCTCCGGCTCGGCGTCCCCGCCCTCGGCGCCCAGGCCGGTGGCGCGGGCGATGCCGTTGGCGTCGAGGATCATGATGACGCTGCCATCGCCGAGGATGGTGTTGCCGCCGAACATCGTCACGTGCCGCAGGATCGGCGCCACCGGCTTCACCACGATCTCCTCGGTGTCGAAGACGCGGTCGACGATGATGCCGAAGACATGGCTGCCGACCTGGGTCACCACGACGAAGCCGCTGGCATCCGCTGCCGTGCCGTCCAGCCGCAGCAGGCCGGCGAGGTTGACCAGCGGCAGCAGCCGGTCGCGCAGCCGCAGCACCGGCGCGTCCTTGATCCGCTCGAGCTGCGCCGTCCCCTCACCCCCGACGCGCACGAGTTCGACCACGCCGATCTGCGGGATGGCGAAGCGCTCGCCGCCGGCCTCGACGATCAGGGCGGAGACGATGGCCAGCGTCAGCGGAATCTTGATGACGAAATTGGTGCCGTGGCCTTCGCGCGAGCGGATGTCGATGGTGCCGCCGATGCGTTCCATGTTGGTCTTGACCACATCCATCCCGACGCCGCGGCCGGAGACGGCGGTGACGGCGGCGGCGGTGGAGAAGCCAGGGCGGAAGATGAAGCGGTGGATGTCGCGCTCCGGCATCCCGGCCAGCTCGGCCTCGGTCGCCAGGCCCTGCGCCAGCACCTTCTGGCGGATCCGCTCGGCATTCAGGCCGCGCCCATCATCGCCGATCTCGATCAGGATGTGGCCGCCCTCGTGTCGGGCGTTCAGCATGATCCGGCCGGTCTCCGGCTTGCCGGCGGCGATCCGCTCCTCCGGCCGTTCCAGCCCGTGGTCGCCGGAGTTGCGGACCATGTGGGTCAGCGGGTCCTTGATGAGTTCGAGTACCTGGCGGTCCAGCTCGGTCTCGGCGCCGCGCATCTCCAGCGTGATCCGCTTGCCGAGCTCGACGCCAAGGTCGCGCACCAGCCGCGGCAGCTTGGCCCAGGCATTGCCGATCGGCTGCATGCGCGTCTTCATCACCCCTTCCTGCAGGTCGGAGGTGATGTGCGACAGCCGCTGCAGCGGCACGGCGAAGGCGTTGTCGGCCTGGCTGCGGGCGAGCTGGAGCAGCTGGTTGCGGGTCAGCACCAGCTCGGAGACCAGCATCATCAGGTCCTCCAGCACCTCGACCGAGACGCGGATGGTCTGCGGCGGGGCGTTGCCGCCGCTGGCCGGCGCCTCG
>JBMOJU010000236.1:0-8513 GCA_049315625.1 Paracraurococcus sp. | reverse complement strand
TTGGTCGCGGGATTCAGCGTTTTCGGCGATTCCGCCTCAACGCATCCCGCTCTAGACCCGATGGCGTCCTGCGCTCGCGGCGCGGGCTCAAGCCATTGTTCGGTCGCGGGATGCAGCATTTTTGGCGCGTCGGCCGCAACGCCCCCCGCTTTATTGCCGGATGATGTTCCAGAACACCGTCAGGGTGACCTCCACCCCGTCCGGATCGGCGCCGGGCGGGAAGGGCGGCAGCACGGCGTTGCGGAACGGCCCCTCCAGCCCGGCATCCAGCCAGACCGAGCCGGAGCGCTGCACCAGCCGCCAGGACTTCACCCGCCCGTCGGGTGCGACCAGCAGCTGGATGCGGTTCACCCCCTCATCCCCCACCGCCGCGGCATTGGCGGGATAGCGGACATTCTCGTTCAGCCAGCGGCGGAACCCGCGGCGCCAATCCTCCCCGACATTGGCACCGCGCACGCTGACCTGCGGCAGCGGCTGGTTGCGGCCGATCACCGAGAGCGTGTTGAGCGAGAGGTCGATGCCCCGTTGCGCCCGGGCTTCGGGCCGCTGCGAGGGGCTCGGCGACAGCCGGGCGCCATCCGGCAGCCATAGCCCGGGCAGGCGCTCCGGGGCGGGCGGTGCCGGCCGGGCCGGGCGCTGCGGGGCGATGACCGCCGCCTCCTGCTGCGGCCGGTCCTGGCGCGGCGCCGGCGGCGGTGGTGGCAGGGGCAGGGCCTCGAATTGGCCCGGCGGTGGTGGCGGGGCCGCGGCGAAGCGCGGGGCGGGGGGCGGCGGCACCGGCACCGGCACCGGCGGGGCGGCGGCCTCGGCCGGACGGGGGGCCGCCGGGGGCGGCGGCGGTGCGGCGAATTGCGGCAGCGGGGGCGGTGCCACCGGCGCGGCAGCCGGCGGCGGGACCTCCTCCACATTGGGCACCGACGGCACCGGGGAGGGGGGCGTCGCCGGCCCGGCCGGCGGCGCCGTCTCGCCGGTCAAGAATTCCACGGGGTAGCCGGCATCGGCGCCCGGTTCGCGCGGCGCCGGCCGGGTCAGCACCGCCAGCACGATGAGGCCGAAGAACCCGGCATGCAGCAGTACCGAGGCGAGCAGCCCAGGTCGCAGCCCGCTGCGCCGGGCGGGGCGCGGGCGCGGACGTGCCGCGGGTTCGACCGCCAGCCGGGGCCAGTGGAGGACCGCGCGGGCCGTCGCTGCTCCCGCCGCAGGGCGGGCCGGAGCCGGTGGGTCCGTAACGCTCACGCCCTGCGGTCAGCCCTGGCCGGGCTTGCCGCCCGACGACCCCCCGCCCGGCGTGAACATGCGGAACATCGCCGCCATGGCATCACGCATCTGGTCGGGCGATTGCGGCGCCAGCGGCATCCAGGTCTTCAGCAGGCTCTCCGGCGACAGCACGTTGACCGCATCCAGCATCTGCTGCTGCACCTTGGCCATGACCGCGTCCTGCATGGGGCGCAGATCGGGCAGGCCGAGGAAGCGTCGGGCTTCCTCCGGGGTGCATTCGATCTCCACGTTGACCTTCATGCTTCGCGCGCTCCGCTTCGCTGCGGTTCCCGGTTCATATGGACCGGCTCACCCCGCACCGCCAGCGCCGAGGCGCGGATCAGGCGCCGCGTGCCGCGACGATCTCCCGACCCGGCGCATAGCGGGCATGTCGGCGGCCGGCATCGGCGGATGCCCTCGACGCGGCACTGACGCGCCGGCGGCGACCACCGCGGCCGGTCGATGCCGCCCAGTGTCCGGCACGCGTGCCGGCGCCGCGGTAGGCCTGGCTGACCAGCCGGTGATTCGCGCCCGCACCTCCCCAGGGGACAGGGCCGGGACATCCGGCGCGGCGCGACCTGCTGGCCCGATCGCCCAGACCGGCGCGCGCCTGCCTCGGGGACGCGACTCCGTCGGGTGGCCGACACCGGGACGCCGCCCCGGCGCCGGCCGTGCCGGTCAGGGCTCCGTCTTGCCGCCACCGGCCGGCGCGCCATGCCCGCCATGGCTGTGCTGGCCGCCCTTGCGCCCGGCCTCGGCCGCCTTCTGGCGGTCATTGGCGAAATTGCCGGGATTCGTCGCCTTGCCCTGGTGGGTGCCGCCGGCACGGCCGGCCTCGCGGGCCTTTTCGCGGTCATTGGCGAAATTGCCGGGGTTGGTCTTGCCGCCACTGCCACCCGTGTTTTGCTGATTGGCCATGGTCGTTTCCGTTCGTTCTGCGTCTTGCGGGGGACGCCGCCATGGGTCCCCACACGTAAAACGCGCAGCGCCGCCGCCGTTTCCCGCGGCCCGACAAAATTTCGCCGTTGACAGAACGGTTGCGCCGCCCGGGGATCGCATCGACGCGTCCGCCGGGCATATCGGCCGGCCTGGCAGCTGATCTAGGGTCGCGGGCAGGAGGACAGGCGGATGACGGAACCCACGGTGCAGGCGATCCTCGACGGGCTCTGGCAGGGCGCGGGCCTGCGCGGCACGCCGCCGGCCGCGCTGGCGGGGGAGGAACCGGCGCTGCCCTCCTCCTTCCGCATCGGCGCCGCGGCGCAGGCGGTGATCGCCGCGGCGACGGCGGCGGTGGCCGAGATCCACCACCGGCGCGGCGGCGCGGCGCAGCAGGCCATGGTCGGGATGCGCCACGCGGCGCTGGAATTCAGCTCCGAGCGCTATCTGCGGCTGAACGGCGCGGCGGCGCCGGCCCGCTGGGACGACATCGCCGGCACCTACCGCTGCGGCGATGGCCGCTGGGTGCGGCTGCACACCAATTTCCCGCACCACCGCGCCGGCGTGCTGCGCCTGCTGGGCTGCGAGGGCACGCGCGCCGCAGTCGGCCAGGCGCTGCGCGATTGGGAGGGCTTCGCCTTCGAGCAGGCGGCGGCCGAGGCCGGGATGTGCGTCGCCGCCATGCGCAGCCTCGCCGAATGGGACACGCATCCGCAGGGCCAGGCGGTCGCGGGCCTGCCGCCGGTGCGGCTGGAGCGGATCGGCGACGCGCCGCCGACGCCGCTGCCGCCGCTCGCCGCGCGGCCGCTGCAGGGGCTCCGCGTGCTGGAGGCGACGCGGGTCATCGCCGGGCCGGTCTGCGGCCGGACGCTGGCGGCGCATGGCGCCGATGTGCTGCACATCAGCGCCGCGCACCTGCCGAGCTTCGACGATCTGATCGTCGATACCGGTCGCGGCAAGCGCACGGCGTCGGTGGATCTGCGCGCCGAGGCCGGGCGGGCAATGCTGCGCGGCCTGGCGTCGGGGGCGGATGTCTTCGTCCAGGGCTACCGCCCCGGCGCGGTCGCCGCGCATGGCTTCGCGCCGGCGGATCTGGCGGCGCTGCGGCCGGGGATCGTCTGCACCTCGCTCTCGGCCTATGGCGCGGTCGGGCCCTGGGGCGGCCGGCGCGGCTTCGATTCCCTGGTGCAGACCGCGAGCGGCTTCAACCATGCCGAGGCGGTGGCGGCCGGTGCCGACCCGGCCGACCCGGACCCGAAGGTGCTGCCCTGCCAGGCGCTCGACCATGCCTCAGGCTTCCTGCTCGCCTTTGGCACCTTGGCGGCGCTGCTGCGGCGGGCGGAGGAGGGCGGTTCCTGGCAGGTCAGCGTCTCGCTGGCCGGCACCGGGCAATGGCTGCGCCGGCTGGGCCGGGTCGAGGGCGCCTTCGGCCTGCCGGTGCCGGGCATGGAGGCGCTGGACGACCTGCTGGAGACCGGGCCGAGCGGCTTCGGCGAACTGACCGCGCTGCGGCATTCCGGGCACCTGCCCGAAACGCCGCCCCACTGGGCGCTGCCGCCGGTGCCCCTCGGCACGCACCGCCCCGCATGGGCGTGACCTTTCCCCCCGCGCCGCGGGGGGGGGGGTGAACGCATGCGTTAACGGGGGGCGGCTACGCCCCCTGCAACGCCGCCAGCACCTTCGCCGGGGTGAAGGGCACGCTGCGCAGCCGCACCCCGGTCGCGTCGAACACCGCGTTGCTCACCGCGCTCGGCACGATCGCCGCCGCCGGCTCGCCGGCGCCCCAGGGCTTCTCCGCCGGGCGGTCGATCAGCTCGACCGTGATCCGCGGCACCTCGGCGAAGGTGATGGTCTTGTAGCTGCCCCAGTCGAGGCTGGTGACCGTGCCGCGGTCGAAGGTCAGCTCCTCCTTCAGGGTGCGGCTGAGCGTCGAGATGATGTTGCCCTCGACCTGCGCGGTCACCGCATCCGGGTTGATGATCTGGCCACAATCCTGGGTGCAGAGGAACTCCGTGACGCGGATCGCGCCGGTGCGGCGGTTCACCTCAACCGTGGCGACGCCGGCGACATAGGTGCGCACCAGCTCGTACTTCACGTAGGTGACGCCGCGGCCGCGCAGGATCTCGCCCGCCTGGTCGCGCTGCGGCGAGGGGCGGGTCTGCCAATTCGCCAACTTCGCCGCGCGCTCCAGCACCTCCCGCCCGCGCGGGTCGTCGAGGTTCTCCAGCCGGAACTGCACCGGGTCCTTGCCCGCCGCCGCCGCCAGCTCATCGAGGAAGGCCTCGCCGGCATAGGTGTTCTGCATGCGGCCGGGGGTGCGGATCCAGCTCGGTCGGAAGGGCGTGCTCTCCAGCCGGAGGCAGGTGGTGCGCACCGCCGGGAAGCCGTAGGGCAGCGCCAGGTTGTGCACGATGTTGCCGGGGCTGAGGATGTTCTCCCGCGGCAGCCCGCCGAGCTCGGCGGCGACGAGGTCGACATTGCCGCCGGCGCCCTTCGGGATATAGGCCTCGGCCTCCCAGCCCACGACCTTGCCGTTGGCGTCGAGCCCGGCGCGCAGGTCGATCAGCGTCGGCGGGCCCTTCGGGTCCCAGCCATGCTCCTCCGCCCGCATCCATTGCACCCGCACCGGCTTGCCCACCGCGCGCGCCAGCAGCGCGGCATCGGCGGCGGCGTCCTCATGCCCGTTGCGGCCGTAGCAGCCGGCGCCCTCCTGGTAGATGCAGCGCACCTGCTCGACCTTTTCGCCGAGCATCATGGCGAGCTGCTTGCGCAGGTTGTGCGTCGCCTGGCTGGCGGTCCAGACCGTCAGCCGGCCGTCACGGAACTCGGCGACGGCGCAGGACGGGCCCATCGAGCCATGCGTGTGGATGGCGAAGTCGTAGCTGGCGGAAAGCCTCTTCGCCGCGCCGGCGATGCCGGCCGCCGCGTCGCCCTTCTCGCTGGTGACCTGGCGCTGCGCCACCGGCGTCGCGCGCACGTGTTCCCAGAGCTTGGCCTGGTCGGGCAGGCCGGCCCAGGACGACCACGTGACTTTCAGCGCCTTCTGCGCCTTGATCGCCGCCCATTCGGTCTCGGCGACGACACCGACGAAGCCCTTCTCGTGCACCACCCTGACGATGCCGGGGATGTGGGCGACCGAGGCCGCGTCCACTGCCTCCGCCACCGCGCCCATCGCCGGTGGCCGCACCGCGCGGCCATGCAGCATGCCGGGCAGCTTCAGGTCGTGGACGTAGCGGAAGCGGCCCATCACCTTGTCGGGGATGTCGACGCGAGGGACCGGCTTGCCGACCACCTTGCGCGCCTCGGGCGGCTTGATGGTCGCGGCGGGGTCGACGGCGCGGGCGAAGGCGCGGCCGCCGACCAGCGTGGCATAGGCCAGCCGCCGGCCATCCGGCGCCACCACCGCGCCATCCTCGGTGCGCAGCCCGGCCGCCGGCAGGCCGAGGCGGGAGGCGGCTTCCGCCACCAGAGCCGCGCGCGCCGTCGCCGCCGCCTGGCGCAGCTGCACGCCGCCGATCTGGATGCCGAGCGAGCCATAGGTCGGGCCCTGGTCGGGGGTCAGGGCGGTGTCGCCCTCCACCACCGAGACCAACGCCAGCGGCACGTCCAGCTCCTCGGCGGCGATCTGCACGAAGCCGGTGCGCAGCCCGGTGCCGAGATCGACCTTGCCGACGGTGATGGTGACGCGGCCCTGCGCGTCGATTGCGATGAAGCTGTCCACCTGGTCGAGCGCTGTCGGCTTCTCGGTCCAGGCCGCGGCCGGCCCGGCGCCGCCGGCGGCGAAGGCGACGACGAGGGCCCCGCCGGCCTGGAACAGGCCGCGGCGGGATATCTGCATACCGTCCATGATCGCCTCCCTCACGCCTGCGCCGCGGCGCGCAGCACGGCGCGCACCACGCGGGGCTGGGTGCCGCAGCGGCAGATATTGGCGGCCAGCGCGTCGCGCACCTGCGCCTCGGTCGGCTTCGGGGTCTGCGCCAGGAAAGACGCGCTCTCCATGATCATGCCGTTGGCGCAGTAGCCGCACTGCACCGCCTGCTCGGCGATGAAGGCGGCCTGCACCGGGTGCGGCTTCTCCGCCGTGCCGAGGCCTTCGAGCGTGGTGATGCGCTTGCCCGCCATGGCGCCGACGGGCAGCTGGCAGGACCGCGCGGCGACGCCCTCCACATGCACCGTGCAGGCGCCGCATTGGCCAAGGCCGCAGCCGTAATGCGGGCCGGTGAGGCCGAGATCGTTGCGCAGGGCATAGAGCAGCGGCATCTCGGGGTCGTCCGCCGCCACGCTGACGGCGCGGCCGTTGACGGTCATCGCCACGGTCTGGCTCATCCGGTTCCTCCCTGGGCTTGCATTCAGCGGCGTAAGGAAGCCTAAAGCGCGGCCTGCGTCCACGCTGGCGGGAGAACGCCCATGCTGAACCGATTGATGCTGGGCCTGCTGGTCCTGCTGACCGCCGCGCTGCCGGCCGCGGCGCAGACCTGGCCGGACCGGCCGGTGCGGCTGGTGGTGCCCTATACCGCCGGCGGCGCCACCGATGTCGGCGCCCGGGTGCTGGCCGAGGCGCTGGCGCAGGTGCTGCCGCAGCCGGTGGTGGTGGAGAACCGGGTCGGCGCGGCCGGGATGATCGCCGCCGAATACGTCGCCCGGGCGCCGGCCGATGGCCACACGCTGCTGTTCAACAACACCAGCCACGCCGTGCTGCGCGTCGTGGTGCCGAATGCGGCGATCGACCCGATCCGCCAGCTGTCGCCGATCGCCATCCTGTCGGAGATGCCGATGGTGATGCTGGTCTCGAACGACTTCCCGGCGAAGGACGGGCGGGAATTCCTGGCCAAGGTCCGCGCCGCGCCCGGGGCCTTCGACTACGGCAGCACCGGCGGCGGCGGCACGCTGGGGATGGCGGCACTGCTGTTCCTGAAGACCACCGGCCTGGCGATGAACGAGATCCCCTATCGCGGTGGCGCGCCGGCGACGCTCGACCTCGCGGCCGGGCGGATCGCGCTGGTTTACGACATCGCGCTGACCGGGTTGCAGACGGCGCGCGGTGGCCAGGCGCGGGCCTTTGCCGTTACCTCCCCCGCGCGCAGCGCGACGGCGCCGGAGGTGCCGACCTGGCGCGAGATCGGCGTCGAGGCCGAGATGGTGGTCTGGCAGGCGGTCTTCGCGCCGGTGGCGACGGCAGCGCCGGTCAAGGCCGCCCTGCATGCGGCGATCGCCCGGGTGCAGGGGACCGAGGCGATGCGGCGGAAGTGGACCGAGCTCGGCGTCGACCGGGTGCTGGCGACGCCGCCGGAGGAGGCGGAGCGCTACGTCGCGCGCGATGTGGAGCGGTGGGAAGGGGTGATGGCGGGGACGTAGCGCGGCGCCGGTACCCCCACCCCGGTTGAACGCATGCGTTCAACCGGGGTGGGGGAGGGAGTCGCTGATCAGTCGGCGGTGATCTTCGCCTCGCGGACGAGGACCTCCATGGCGGTGCGCTCCGTTTTCAGGAACGCTGCGAAATGCGCCGGGTCGGTGCCGAGGCCGATGGCGCCCAGCGCCGCCAGCCGCTGCTGTACCGCGGCATCGGCCAGCGCGGCGAGGCAGGCCGCATGGATGCGCGCCACCGCCTCGTCAGCCAGCCCGGCCGGGCCATACACGCCGTTCCACTCCGCCTGGTCGTAGCCGGGGAAGCCGAGCTCGGCGACCGTCGGTACCTCCGGCAGCGTCGCCACCCGCGCCGCGGTCGAGACCGCCAGCGCGCGCAACTGGCCCTGCTGGATCAGCGCCGCCGAGGAGGCGACGGTGGCGAAGCCGAAATCGACGTCGCCGGCCAGCACCGCCTGCAGCGCCGGCCCGCCGCCGCGATAGGGCGCATGGGTCAGCTCCACCTTCGCCCGGCTCGCCAGCAGCGCGGTGGCGATGTGGTTGGAGATGGCATTGCCCGAGGAGGAATAGCTGAGCCGCCCCGGCTCCGCCCGTGCCCGGCTCAGCAGCACCTCCAGCGATCGCAGCGGGCTGGCCGGCCGCACCACCAGCACCAGCGGATAGACGGTGACGCGGCTGATCGGGGTGAAGGCCGTGGCATAGTCGAAGGCCAGGCTGCGGAAGATGAAGGGTGCCACCGCCTGGTTCGCCGCATCGACCAGCAGCGTGGTGCCGTCCGGCGCTGCACGGGCCACCTCCTGCGCGCCGATGGTGCCGCCGCCGCCCGGGCGGTTCTCCACCACTGCGGGCTGGCCGAGGACGGCGGCGAAGCTCGGGGCGGACAGCCGCGCCGTGGTGTCGGCGCCGCCGCCCGGGGTGAAGGGCACCACCAGCCGGACCTGGCGCGGCGGCGCCCA
>JBMOJU010000235.1:0-8518 GCA_049315625.1 Paracraurococcus sp. | reverse complement strand
GCCATGTAGGGGAAGTAGCTGGCGACGCGGGTGGTGCTCATCGCCACCGTCATGTCGTCGATCTTCTTGTACCCGGCCATGATCGGCGTGCGGGCGCGGGCGATGCCGCTGCCGGCGGGCTCGAATTGCGGGCTGTCGTTCTTCCAGAACCGGTCGAGGTTCCAGATCACAGCATCGGCGTTGAAGTCGGTGCCGTCATGGAATTTCACGCCCGGGCGCAGCTTGAAGATCCAGGTCTTCGGGTCGGCCGGGTCCTGCGTCCAGGATTCCGCCAGGCCGGGGCGGAGCGTGGCGGGGCGGTCGGCGCGCGACAGGTCCCAGAGCACGAGACCCTCGAAGGCCGGATAACCGAGGAAGCGGACGCCCTCGAAGCCGTTGTTGGGGGCGCCGGTGGTGGTGGGCACGTCGGCGGCGGTCATCGCGATGCGCAGGGTCTTCTGCTGCGCCAGCGCCGGCGTCGCGGCCAGCAACGCCGCAAGGCCGAGGCCCGCGGCGCGGTGGAGAAGGCTCATGGAGGGTCCTCCCGGGGACGGAATGCCGCAGTCTTTGCAAAGACCGCGCCAGCGCACTCACCCGGCGTCGCGCAGGTTCTCCCGCAGTGTCCGCCCGGCATAGGCGGTGCGGAACAGCCCGCGGCGCTGCAATTCCGGCACCACCATGCGGCCGAATTCCTCGAAGGTCGTGGGAAAGACGGTCGGCGGCAGGATGAAGCCGTCGCAGGCGCCGTCCAGGAACCAGTCCTCCATCCGGTCGGCGATCATCGACGGCGTGCCGGCCAGCAGCGCGCGCGGGCGGCGCACCGCCTCGGCGAAGGAGATCCCCTGGTCGCGCGCCACCTGCAGCATGCGGTCGCGGTGGCCGGCGACGCCCTGGTGGCTGCCGGGCGGGTCGAGTGCCGCCGGGTCGTCGATCCTGCTGAGATCGGCGACCACGCCCCAGGAGGCGGCGGCGAGGACCAGTTCCGGATCCACCAGGGATTCCAGGTAGGCGGCCTTTTCCCGGGCGATCGACTCGGTCTCCCCCACCACCACCGTGACCGAGGGCAGCACGGCGCAGTCCTCCGCCGGCCGGCCGATCGCCGCCATGCGGCGGTGCAGGTCGCCGCGGTAGGCCAGGGCATCGGCCTTGGTCGCCGGCGTGCAGAAGATCATCTCCGCCCAGCGCGCAGCGAATTCGCGGCCGCGCGGGGAAGACCCGGCCTGCATCAGCACCGGCCGTCCCTGCGGCCCGCGCGGGATCGACAACGGCCCGCGGACGCGGACATGGCGGCCTTCGTAATTCGCCGGGCGGATCTTCGCCGGGTCGGCGAAGATGCCGGCGGCGCGGTCCAGCACCAGCGCATCCGGGTCCCAGCCGTGCCAGAGCGCATCACAGGCCTCCAGCACCTCATCGGCCATGTCGTAGCGCTGGTCCTTCGGCGGCAGGCCGGCCAGGCCGAAATTCTGCGCCTCGAAGTCGCGCGCGGTGGTGACGACATTCCACGCCGCGCGGCCCTTGCTGATGAGGTCGAGCGAGCCGAGCCAGCGGGCGGCGCTGAAGGCCGGCACGAAGCTGGTGGAAAGCGTCACGCCGAGGCCGAGGCGTTCCGTCACCCGCGCCATCAGCGGCAGCAGCACCATCGGGTCGAGCAGGCTGAGCTGCCCGCCGCGGCGGACATATTCGTCGTAGCGCCCCTGGTAGAGGTCGGGGATGCCGAGCCCGTCGGCGAAGAAGCAGGCATCGAAGCAGGCCGCCTCCATCACCCGGGCGATGTGTTCCCACCGCCCGGGATCGAACAGATCGTCCAGCGTGGCGCCGGGGTGGCGCCAGGTGCTCGGGTAGCTGGTGTTCGGCCCGGCCTTCAGATAGGCGACCAGGTGCATCCTGCCGCGTGCCATGGTTCCCCCCTCGCCCAGCGGCGCGGCAGCCTGCCCAGCCCTATTGCAGATCCACCCGCGTCAGGTCCTGGTACCAGGATTGCGCGCTGACGAAGTTCTTCACCCGCCGGCTCATGGCGCGCGGGTTGAGGTCGTGCACGATGTAGAGCCAGGGCGCCCCATCGACCAGGCGCTCATGCGCGCGGGTCAGCGCCGCGGCGATCTTCGCCGGGTCCCGCTCGGTCTCGACCGCCGCGAAGGCGGCGTCGAATTCGGCGTCCTTCCAGTGCCCGGCATTGGAGCCGACCGGCGTCGCGTTGGAGGACAGGAACCAGCGCGCCATCTGCGAGGGATCGGAGGACACCAGGCTGATGTTCAGCGCATCGGCGCCGAGCCATTGCGGCGCATCCGGCGTGGCGCGCAGGCCGGCGAGCAGGGTGTTCCACTCCACCACCTGGAAGGCGATCTCGACGCCGCAATTCTCCTTCAGCGACTGCTGCAGGAACTCGTTCATCGGCAACGGCAGCATCTGGCCGGAGCCGCTGGTGGAGATGCCGATGGTGATCTTCAGCGGCTTCTGCGGCCCATAGCCGGCGGCGGCGATCAGCGCCTTCCCCTTCGCGGCGTCCAGCCGGTAGCGGTTCTCCGGCTTGCCGAACAACGGGTCGTTCGCCTTGTAGAAGCCGATACTCGGCTCCGCCGTGCCGTTCAGCAGCGCCAGCATGCCGTCGCGGTCGATGCAGTAGTTCAGCGCCTGGCGGACGCGGACATCGGCCACCGGGCTGCCCGGCTTGCCGGCGGCGAAGACCCAGGGCCAGACATGCGGGTAGGAATTCGTCACCACCTGGAAGCCGCCCTGCTTCAGGCTGGGGATGGCATCCGGCGGCGGCACCTCGATCCAGTCCACCTGGCCGGAACGCAGCGCGGCAAGGCGGGTATTCGCCTCCGGCATCGGCAGCAGCAGGATACGGTCGAGTTTCGGCTTGCGGTCGGGGTTCCAGTAGCCGTCGTTGCGCGACAGCTCGGCCGATTGGCGCGGGACGAAGCGGCTGATCCGGAACGGCCCGGTGCCGGCGGCGCCGGCCGCGGCCACCTTGCCCCAGTCATTGCCGGCCGCGGCGTAGCTCTGCGGGGAGGTGAAGAGGATCCAGGTCAGCAGATAGGGCAGGTAGGAGATCGGCCGCGACGTCTCGATCTCGACCGTGCGGTCGTCCAGCTTGCGGTAGCCGGACATGATCGAGACGCGGCCGCGGGCGAGGGCCGCGGCGCCGGCATCGAATTGCGGGCTGTCATTCCTGTAGAACCGGTCGAGGTTCCAGATGACGGCATCGGCGCCGAAGGCGGTGCCGTCATGGAAGCTGACGCCCTGGCGCAGGGTGAAGCGCCATTTGCGCGGATCGACCGGGTCCTGTGCCCAGGATTCCGCCAGGCCGGGGCGGATATCGGCCGGCCGGTCGGCGCGGGTCAGGTCCCAGTCCACCAGCGGCTCGAAGACCGGGAAGCCGAGGAAGCGCATGCCCTCGCTGCCGTTATTCGGCATGCCGGCGGTGGTCGGCACGTCGCTCGCGGTCATCGCGATGCGCAGGACCTTCGGCGCCGTCTGCGCCTGGCCGCCGGCGGGCAGGACCGCGAGGGCGAGGGCGAGGGCGAGGGCCAGGGGACGCAATGTCATGCAGGGCTCCGGTTCCAGGGGTTGCCGGGGCCTTGCAAGGATCGTGCTGCACCGCCTGGCGCGTGATGCGTACGCCTTCGCTCGCGCATCCCGCCTTGCCCGAGGTTTGCTCCGCGAGTCAGGCTTTTCGGCGATTCCGCCTCAAGCCATCGCGCTTTAGCGCCCAGGCTTCGGCGGGTCGGCCTGCGCCGTGGCCGGGTCCTCCGGCCAATTATGCTTCGGGTAGCGGCCGCGCATGTCCTTCCGCGCGTCCAGCCAGCCGGCTTTCCAGAACCCCGCCAGGTCGCCGGTGAGCGCGATCGGCCGCCCGGCCGGCGAGAGCAGCGCGACCTGCAGGGGCACGCGGCCCTCCGCCAGCTTCGGCAGGGCCGAGAGGCTGTAGAGGTGCTGGGCGCGGGCCTCCAGCGTCGGCACCTCCCGCGCATAGTCGATGGCGGCGCTGCGGCCCATCGGCAGCGGCAGCCGGGCGGGCAGCGCGGCGTCCAGCCGCTGGCGGCGGTCCCAGGGCAGGCCCTGCAGCAGGATGTCGGGCAGGTTCAGCCCGGCCAGTTCGGTGAGCCTGGTCTTGCCGTGCAGGTGCGGCGCCAGCCAGTCCTGCACCGTGGCGATCAGCGTGGCCTCCGACAGGTCGGGCCAGGCCTCGCCCTCCGCAAGGCTACCATCCCGCGCGCCCTCGGCGAGGCGCATCCAGCCGATCCGGGCCTGGAGCTGGCGCGCCGTGTCTCCCCAGGGCAGGTCGCGCAAGGCCCGTTCCGCCACCGCCGTCGCCAGCGCCGCGGCGACGGCGGCCGGGTCGGCATGCGGGATGGTCGCCTCCTCCAGCACCAGCGGGCCGAAGCGCAGCCGCCGCCGCGCCTGCACCGCGCCGGCGCGGGCGTCGAAGGCGGCGCCTTCCTCGCGCACGAAGCGGTCGGGGAAGCGCGCCTCCAGCGCCGCGCGGTCGATCGGTGCGGCCATGCGGATGCGCGCTTCGGTGCCCTGCAATTCCAGATCCGCCACCGCCAGCAGCGGCGACTTGGCCAGCGGGTCGGTGGTCGTCAGCCGGGCGCCCTGGCCACTCGCCAGCCGGAAGGCGCCGGCCATGACGCCGCGCATGGCGGCGATCCGGTCGGGGAAGCCGGCCGCCAGCAGCGCGCCGGGATCGCCCTCGGGGTAGACGCTGCCATGCACGCCAAGCCGCCGGCGGTGCAGCGCCGCGGCGCGGCGGATGCGCTGGATCGCCGGCCGGTCGGCATTCGGGTGGTCGCCACCATGCAGCAGGTCGAGCCGCAGGCCGATATCCGCCGGCGCTTCGCGACCGCGAATCGGATCGCGCTCCTCCAGCAGTGCGGCGAGGTCGGCGGCCATGGCCTTCTCCCCCTCGGTCTCGGCCGCCGCCAGCATGCGCGCCAGCCGCGGATGGGTGCCGAGCCGGGCCATGCGCCGGCCCGTCGCGGTGACCCGCCCGGCGCCGTCCAGCGCATCCAGCTCCGCCAGCAGCGTGCGCGCCGCGGCCATGGCGCCGGCGGGCGGCGGGTCCAGCCAGGCGAGCGAGTCCGGCGCCGCCCCCCAGGCGGCGAGGTCGAGGGCGAGGCCGGACAGCTCCTCCTCCAGGATCGCCGGCCGGTCCTGCGGCGCCAGGCCGCGGTGCAGCGCCTCCGACCACAGCCGGATCGCAACACCCGGCGCGGTGCGGCCGGCGCGGCCGGCGCGCTGCTCGGCCGCCGCCTTGCTGATCCGCACGGTGACGAGGCGCGACAGGCCGGTGGCGGGATCGAGCCGCGGCGCCCTGCGGAAGCCGCCATCGACCACGATCCGCACGCCGGGGACGGTGAGGGACGTCTCGGCGATCGAGGTCGCCAGCACCACCTTGCGCCGCGGGCCGGGGTTGAGCGCCAGGTCCTGCTCGGCCGGCGGCATCTCGCCATGCAGCGGGCGGATATCGGCCTCGATCCCGGAGAGCCGCTCGGCGGTGCGGCGGATCTCGCCCCAGCCGGGCAGGAAGGCGAGGATATCGCCTTCGTGCGCCTTCAGCGCAACGCGGATCGCCCCGGCCATCGCCTCCGGCAGGTCGCGCGGGTCCTGGATGTCGCGCGGGCGGTGCTCGATGCCCACAGGGTAGGCGCGGCCGAGGCTGGTGATGGTCGGCGCCGCCGTCAGCGCCGCATCGCCCATCAACGCCGCGAAGGCGCCGCCATCCAGCGTCGCCGACATCGCCAGCAGCCGCAGCTCCGGCCGCAGCGCACGTTGCAGGTCGAGGCAGAGGGCCAGCGCCAGGTCGGTGTCGAGGTTGCGCTCATGCGCCTCGTCGAACAGCACCGCGGCAACGCCATCGAGGCCGGGGTCGGATTGCAGCCGGCGGACCAGCAGGCCCTCGGTCACCACCTCCACCCGCGTGCGGTCGGAGACGGCGCGGTCGAGCCGCGTGGCGAGGCCGATGGTGCCGCCCGGGGCGGACTCGCCGATCAGCTCGGCCATCCGCCGCGCCGCGGCCCGGGCGGCGACGCGGCGGGGTTCGAGGACCAGGATCTTCCGCCCCGCCGCCCAGGGCTCGTCCTTCAGGACCAGCGGGACCAGCGTGGTCTTGCCGGCGCCCGGCGGGGCGATGAGCAGGGCGTTGGCGCCGTCGCGCAGCGCCGCGGTCAGCGCCGGCAGCGCCTCAACGATGGGCAGATCGGGGAGCATGCGGCGGCTTATAGGGCCGCCGCCGACGCTCTCCTACCGGAGCGGCTCAGGCCTCCTCGTCCTCCTCCTCCTCGCCCTCCTCGTCGAGGTCGATGAGGAACACGGCGAAATCCTCGCCATCCGCCTCGCCGTCGCCGGCTTCCTGCGCCTCGGCCAGGCCCTGTTCCCAGCGGGTGGATTCCACCGGGTCGGCGTCGCGCAGCACCAGCGGCGCCTCGCCGTCCCAGACCGGCACGCCATCGGCCGTGAAATCCTGCAAATCCGGGCCGATCAGGCTGGTCAGGATCTCCTCGGCCGAGGCCCGGCTTTCCTCGGAGAAGACGATCACGGGCCGGCCGGCGACCTCGACGGTGAACAATGGCATGGCGTGGGTTCCTGGCTCGCGGGCGGTGGCGGGCCCGGGTTGCGCGTTGCAGCGAGGGCGGCATGCCGCCCTAGCCTCTTGTTTGCAAAGCAGATTCACGCCTTCAGGCGGTTCCGCCTTGCGGCGGCCTGCTTTAGACCGGATCGCCCCGCGCGGGAAACGCGCCGGCGCATGAATTCGCTGCATCGCCACGCGCCCGGCGACTTGCTTTGGCCGCGCCGCGTCCCGTTCTATGGCTGCGCCATGGCCCGCCTTCTCCTCGCGCTCCTGCTGCTCCTCCTCGCCCTGCCCGCCCGGGCGGGGGAGAGCGCGGCGGTGCGCTCCCCACGGGCGACGGCGACGCTGGTCTCCGCCGCCAGCGCGGTGGCGCCGGGCGAGGCGATCGAACTCGGCCTGCGGCTTCGCCTCGCGCCCGGTTGGCACACCTATTGGCAGAACCCCGGCGATGCCGGCGCGCCGCCGGAGGTGACGCTGCTCGCGCCGCCCGGCGCCGCGGCCGGCCCGTTCCGCTGGCCGGCGCCGGCGCGCATCCCGACCGGCCCGCTGGTCAGCTTCGGCTATGCGGGGGAGGTGCTGCTGCCCTTCCGCGTCGAGGCCCCGGCCGGCCTCGCCGCCGGCGACCGGCTCTCGATCGAGGCCGAGGCGAGCTGGCTGGTCTGTGCCGAGATCTGCATCCCGGAGGAAGGCCGGTTCCGGCTCGCCCTGCCGGTCGCCGCGGCGGGCCGGGTGGATGCCGGCCTCGCCCCGCTCTTCACCAGCGCCGAGGCCGCCGCCCCCCGCCCCTCCCCCTGGGCGGCGCGCGCCGCGCTGGCCGGGACCCGCGGCAGCCTGGTGCTGGAGGGCGAGGGGCTCTCCGCCGCCACGGTGCGCGACGCCGTCTTCTTCCCGGCCGAGGGCGGGCTGCTGGACAATGCCGCGCCACAACCCCTGGCATTGAAGGAAGGCCGGCTGACCCTGACGCTGACCCGGCCGGAGGGCGCGGCGGCGCCGGCCACGCTGGCCGGCGTGGTCGCACTGACCGATGCCGCCGGGGTGCGCGCGGCCTATGCGATCGCCGCCCCGGTCGGCGGAGTGCCGCAGGCGGCGGCAGAGTCGCTGCCGCTCTGGCAGGCGCTGCTTTCGGCCTTCCTCGGCGGGCTGATCCTCAACCTGATGCCCTGCGTGTTCCCCATCCTGGCGATGAAGGCGATGGCGCTGGCCAGGCTTTCGGGCGCGGCGCGGGCCACGGTCCGGGCGCATGCCGGCAGCTATACGCTGGGCGTGCTGGCGACCTTCCTCGGCCTGGCCGGGCTGCTGATCGGGCTGCGGGCGGCCGGCATCGCCGCCGGCTGGGGCTTCCAGTTCACCGCCCCGGCCTTCGTCGCGGCGCTGGCCTGGCTGATGCTGGCGGTCGGGCTGAACCTGTCGGGCGTCTATGCCCTGGGCGCCCCGGCCGGGGCCGGCGGGGCGCTGGCCGGGCGGGGCGGGCATGCCGGCAGCTTCGCCACCGGGGCGCTGGCGGTGCTGGTGGCGACACCCTGCACGGCGCCCTTCATGGCCGCCGCCATCGGCACCGCGCTGGCGCTGCCCGCGCCGGCGACGCTGGCGGTCTTCGCCGCGCTCGGGCTCGGCCTCGCGGCGCCCTATGCGCTGCTCGGGCTGTTCCCCGGCCTGGCGCAGCGCCTGCCGCGGCCGGGCGCCTGGATGGAATGGCTGCGCCAGGGGCTGGCCTTCCCGATGTATGCGGCGGCCGCCTGGCTGGCCTGGGTGCTGACGCAGCAGGCCGGGCCGGACGGGCTGCTGCTGCTGCTGGCGGGCGCCGTGCTGCTCGGCTTCGCCGCCTGGGCGCTGGGGGTGGCGCAGCGCAGCGCCGGCGGTGTGCGGGTCGCCGGCCGGGCGCTGGCCGGCGTCGCCGCCATCGCCGCCCTGGCGCTGCTGCCGGCGCTTGCCGCCGCGCCGCCCGCCGCCGCCACCGAAGCGGGC
>JBMOJU010000634.1:0-1935 GCA_049315625.1 Paracraurococcus sp. | reverse complement strand
CCACTTCGCCGCCCCGCGCGGCCATGCGGTCGGCAAGCTCCTGAACGGTGATCGCTTCCGGCACGATGACGTCGCGGACCACCCGCTCCGCACCGGAGCGCAGCCGGGCGAGTTCCTGCTGCCGCCGCTCGCGTTCCCGGGCACGCCGGACGGAGGCGATGGAGCGGCTGCGCTCGTCATCGCCTTCGATCGCCGCCTGGACGTCGACGCGGTTGCCGCCGCGGCGGTCTGGGCCGACCTTCTTGACGGTGGTGAGCACCGGCTTCTTGGCCGGGGTCGCCGCGACGCCGGGGCGGCGGGCGGCGGCGCGGCGCGCCTCGTCCTCCTCCTCGGCGGTGCGGGCACGCAGCGAAAGCTTCGCCGCGGCGGCGCCGGGGGCGGCACCCGGGGCCGCAGCCGCGGCGGCGGGCGCCTGGCCCGGCGCGCCCGGCGGGCGGCGCTGGGCGCCGGCGCCGACCGGAACCGGGCCCGGACGGCCGCTGCGCAGCGGGGGCGCGACAGGGCGGACCGGCACGTTCGCGGCAGGCTGAGCCGCGGTGGCCGGCGCCTGGGGCTGCGGCTGGGCCTGCACGGGGGCGGGGGTTGCGGCGGCGGGCGGGGCCTCCGGTGCGTCATCCTCGTCCGGCTGCAGCGGCGCGTGGCGGGCCTCGTCAGCAGCCCGGCGTGCGGCGTCCTGCGCCTCCAGCCGGGCGCGGATGGCATCCTCCTCGGCGCGGCGTGCGGCGTCCTCGGCCTCCCGGCGCTCCTCCTCCTCACGCCGGCGGGCTTCCTCCGCGGCGGAGCGGACCATGAGCGCCTGGCGCTCCCGCTCCTCGCGCTGGCGCTGCGCCTCGACCCGGCGCTGCTCCTCCAGCACCCGCTGGCGCACCGCCTGCTCGGCCGCGGTCAGCGGCCGGTTGCCGGCCGGCGCGGGGCCGCGTGCCTGCGGCCCGCTGGGCCGGGCCGGGCTGGCCGGGCGCGGCCCACCACCAGCGGGCACCGGCGCGGCCGGGCCGGCCGCCTGGCGCGGCGCCGGCGGCGTCACCACCCGCTTCTTCACCACCTCGACCTGAACGGTCTTGCTGCGCCCATGGCTGAAGCTTTGGCGGACGCTGCCAGCGTCCACCGTCTTGCCCAGCTCCAGGCGCCCGCCGGCCGGCCGAAGGCTCAGCCTGCTCTTGCCCGCGTCCTGGTCGTTCTGGTCGCTCATTCTTTGGTCCGTACCCGATCCGTCTACCGTCATGCCACTCGTGCCAAGGGACACACCGAAGGGGCTGTCCCTGGGGCATGTCCGGGTGATTCCACCGGGCGCGAGATGGCGCGCCCAACCTAGCCGCTCATTGGCCCATGGGGCCGTCTCTCCTATGACCACCACCATCACCCCGGGCAGTACCCTGGGGGGATGGTGTCGCAGCGCCCGCGATGCCGGCGAGCCGTCCCGCCTCCACCGCGATTGCCTGGGCGAGGCGCCCGGGCGCGATCGCCACGTGCACGGCATGGTCCCTTGCGAAGACACTGCCGAGCACCTCGGCCGGCAAGGGGGCCACAACCGGCATCTCCCGCCCGCCGACCAGCCGCGACCGTTCCGCCGGGCTGCCGTCCGAAGCCTCCACCAGCAGGCCGGCCTTGCCGGCCTGCAACCATTCGCGGACCGCTTCCCGTCCGCAAACCGCCTGCCCACTGCGCCGGGCGAAGCCGACGAGATCGCGGATGCGACCCTTCAGGCCGTCCTCGATCCGCGCAGCAAGGTCAGGGGGCAGGTGCACGGTCCCACGTGCCGCCTTCGCGAAGGCGCCGCGCTTGATAGCGCGTTCTAACACATCGGCCCTTGCGGACAACCACATTCCCCGCCCGGGTAATCTTCCGGCCAGATCCGGGACCAGGTGGCGGTCCGGATCCAGCACGAACCGGATCATCGCCTCCTTCGGCCCGCTCTCCCGCGTCACGATGCAGCGG
>JBMOJU010000234.1:0-8547 GCA_049315625.1 Paracraurococcus sp. | reverse complement strand
CGCGCCTATGCGGTGCAGGCGCTCTCGCTCATGCTCGGGCGCCGGCTGGACGAGGCGCCGGAATCGGTCGCCGAACGCATCGCCATGGTCATGTCGGGCGGCACCGAGGGCGGGCTGTCGCCGCATTTCCTGGTCCTCGCGGTGGACGAGGCCGCCGCGCCCAACCCGGCCGGGGCGCTGGCCATCGGCACCGCCTTCACGGCCGATTTCGCGCCCGAGGAGCTGGGCCGCACCGCGCAGGTGGAGGCGACCGCCGCCGCCGTCCGCGCCGCCATGGACGATGCCGGCATTACCGACCCCGACGCGGTCCATTACGTCCAGATCAAGTGCCCGCTGCTGACCAGCGAGCGCATCGCCGCGGCCAAGGCGCGCGGCCAGACCGTGGCGACCGAGGACACCTACCATTCCATGGGCCTGTCGCGCGGCGCCTCGGCGCTCGGCGTGGCGCTCGCCCTCGGCGAGGTGGCCGCGGTGCCGGAGACGGCGATCGGCGCCGACTGGTCGCTCTTCTCCGGCCGCGCCAGCACCTCCGCCGGCGTCGAGTTGCTGCGCAACGAGGTCATCGTGCTGGGCAACAGCCCGGACTGGGGCGGCGACCTTTCCATCGCGCACGCCGTGATGCGCGACGCCATCGACCTGCCCGCCATCCACGCCGCCCTCCGCGCCGCCGGGCTGCCGACCGAGGACGGCCAAGTGCCCGATGCTGCGCGCGACCGGCTGGTGGCGGTACTGGCCAAGGCCGAGCCCTCCTCCACCGGGCTGATCCGCGGCCGGCGGCACATCATGTCGGATGACAGCGACATCAACGCCACCCGCCACGCCCGCGCCCTGGTCGGCGGCGTCATCGCCGGCGCGGTCGGCCGGACGGATATCTTCGTCAGCGGCGGCGCCGAGCACCAGGGTCCGGATGGCGGCGGGCCGGTGGCGGTGGTGGCGCGCCGGGCCTGAACCGGTACACTCCCCGGCATAGGGCAAGGGAACGAAGAATGAGCACGCAATTCAGGCTGGGTGACCTCGAGATCCACCGGGTGATCGAGGAGGAGAATCCGCTTTTCGATCCCCGCGAATTCTTCCCCGCCCTGACGCAGGAGACGCTGGAGGAGAACCGGTCCTGGCTGGAACAGGGCCCGATCGACAAGGCGACCGGCAAGCTCAACCTCTGCATCCAGTCCTACCTGGTGCGCACGCCGCACCACACCATCCTGGTCGATACCTGCGTCGGCAACCACAAGCCGCGCCCGGCCCGGCCCTTCTGGAACATGAAGACGTCGGACACCTGGGAGCGGAACCTGGCCGCCACCGGCTGCTCGGTGAACGACATCGACTACGTCATGTGCACCCACCTGCACGTGGATCACGTGGGCTGGAACACGCGCCTGGAGAATGGCCGCTGGGTGCCGACCTTCCCCAAGGCGAAGTACATCTTCGGTCAGAAGGAATTCGCCTACTGGGAGGCCGAGCACGCCAAGACGCCGAACCCGATCCTCGAGGACAGCGTCCTGCCGGTCATCGCCGCCGGCCAGGCGGAGCTGGTGCGGACCGACGCGGCGCTGAACGACCATGTGCGGCTGGTGCCGACGCCGGGCCACACGCCGGACCACTACGCGGTGGAACTCGGCAAGGGCGAGACGATCGGCGTGCTGACCGGCGACCTGATCCATTCGCCGATCCAGGCGCGCTTCCCCGAGATCTGCTTCCGCGGCGACGTTAACCCGGCGCAGTCGGCGGCGACGCGGCGGCAATTCCTCGAACACCATTGCGATTCGGGCCGGCTGGTCTGCACCGCGCATTTCCCCTCCCCCTCCACCGGGCATGTGACGCGCTGGGGCGACGGGTTCCGCTTCATGCCAACCTCGGGCTGAGATTCCCCGGCGCGCGCTGCTCCCGGCCGCGCGCGTCGTCCGGAACCGGACCCTGCCCACCCCGTTCGGCCGTCATGACGCGTGCGCAAGGCTCCGTGCTGGTCCTGTTCGGCCTGCTCCTCCTGCTGCTCTGGCTGGCGCCGGAGGTGCCGCTGCTTGGCTTCGCCGCCGTGCTCCTGGCGGTTCCGCTGCGCGCCGGGGCGGAACCGCTGGCGCGCCGCACCGGGCTGCCGGATTGGGCCGGGGTGCTTATCGTAGCGGCACTGGTCGTCCTCGCGCTCGGCCTCGCCGGCTGGGCCGCCGCCGGGCCGCTGGCGGAGCAGGCGACGCAGCTGGCCGAGAGCCTGCCCAAAAGCCTTGCGGCGCTGCGCGGCCGCGTCGCCGGTACCGCCTGGGGCGACTGGGTGCTGCGGCAGGCCGAGCCGGGGCAGTTGCTGGGCAGCGGCGGGGCGGAAAAGGCGGCGGATGCGGCGGCGCAGGCAGCCGGCAGCACGCTGGGCGGGCTGGGCAACCTGATCCTGGTGCTGTTGCTGGCGCTGTACCTGGCGGTCCGGCCGCGGGGCTACCTGTCCGGCCTGCGCAGCCTGTTCGACCCACGGCTGGATGGTCGCGTGGCGGCAACGCTGGCCGCGGCGGGGCACGCGCTGCGCGGCTGGCTGCTGGGCCAGGCCTTCGCCATGGTGGTCGCCGGCACCCTGACCTGGCTCGGCCTCTGGGCGCTCGGCGTGCCGCTGGCTGGCCTGCTGGCGTTGATCATCGGCCTGCTGAACTTCATTCCCGTCCTCGGTCCGGTCATCGGCGGCGTGCCGGCCGTGCTGCTGGCGGCAACGCAGGACCCGATGCTCGGCCTCTGGGTCGTCGGGCTGATCGTCGCCGTGCAGACGGTGGAGGGCAATCTCCTGACCCCGATGGTGCAGGCCCGCACCGCAGATCTGCCGCCGGCGCTGCTGCTGCTCGTGCAGGTGCTGACCGGGGCACTGTTCGGCCTGCCCGGTGTGGCGCTGGCGGCGCCGCTCTCGGCGCTCGGCCTGGTCCTGGTCCGCAGCGCCTATGTCGAGGGCTGGCTGGGGCGCGAACCACCCTGACCCTTCAAGGATCGTCGCGCTGGACGACGAGGTCGCGGCAGTCGCTGGCGGCGATCTTCGAGCGGGCGTCGAAGGAGAGCACGATGCAGCCATGCGAGGCGGTGTGCGAGCCGTCCCGCATCCCGGCATGGATCAGGAAGCCGCGGCGCCCGCCCAGCTCGGTGCCCGGCTGAGGTTCGAGATGAAAGCAGAGCGACATGTTGTGCCAGGTCTCGGGCTCCTGCATGCGATAGCGGCCGCCGGGCAGCGGCCCGATATCCTCGGCGAACTGCATGTCGGGGTTGTTCTCCCCCCGTCCGCGCCCGGCATAGCCGGCCTCCAGCATCGCCTTACCCGCATTGGTCACGTGCCACATGCGGCCGGTCGACTGCGCGAACACCCACATCCCGGTTGTGCCTCACTTTTTCGTGAGGTTGCCACACAAGGCGGCACGGAACAATACGGTATGGGTTACCGGTGCGGCCCGAGCAGCGCTTCCCCCCGCAGCACCGGCACGCAGCCCCCGCCGACAGTGGCGCGGATGCTGTCCGCGGTGCGGCGGGCGGTGGTGCGCAGCAGGCTGGGCCGGCCCATCTCGACCCCCTGGACGATGTCCCAGGCGCCGCGTTCGGCGCCCGACAGGTGCAGCAGGAAGCCGGCCAGCGGCGTCGCCGCGCTGCCGGTCGCCGCATCCTCCCAGGTGCCCGCCAGCGGCGAGAACATCCGGGCGCGCAGCCCCGCACCGTCGCGCCGATAGAGGTAGAGCGACAGCTTACCGCCGAGCGCCGGGGTCGCCGCCACCGCGCGGCGGAAGCCGGCGAGGTCGGGCGTCGCCGCGGCCAGCGCCGCCTCCGTCACCTCCAGCAGCAGGCGCGGGTTGCCGCCATCGGCGGCGATGGTCGGCGCGTGCCGGGCGGTGACGATCCCCTCCGCGGCGATGCCGGCACAGGCGGCGGCCAGATCGAGCGGCATCGCCGCACCGATCACCAGCGGCCGCGGCGCGGCGATGGTGGCGCCGGTGACCACGCCGGCGGCATCGCGGTCGAGCCGCACTTCGACGAGGCCGGCGATCTCCTCGAAGCGCAGGACGCCATCCACCGCGCGGTCGGCCAGCACGAAGCCGGTGCCGACATTGGGATGCCCGGCGAAGGGCATCTCCGCGGTGCGATGGAAGATGCGCACGCGCGCGGTGTTGGCGGGATCGGCCGGCGGCAGGACGAAGGTGGTCTCTGAGAGGTTGAACTCCGCCGCCAGCGCCTGCATCTCGGCATCCGTCATCCCGCGCGCATCGGGGAAGACCGCCAACTGGTTGCCGCCGAAGCGCCGGTCGGTGAAGACGTCGACCGTGACGAACGGAAAGGCCCGCATCAGGCCGCGCCGAGCCGCGCCGGATCGAAGGTCACGCCATGGTCCAGCGGGCCGTGGCCGCTGCCATAGCCGGGCGCCGCCAGGATCGCGGCGCGGACATAGGCGCGGGCGCGGGCCACGGCATCGCCCAGCGCCAGGCCCTGCGCCAGCCCGGCGGCGATCGCCGAGGCCAGGGTGCAGCCGGTGCCATGGGTATGGCGGGTGTCGATCCGCGTGTCCTCGAAGGCGGTGATGCCGTCCGGCGTCGCCAGGATATCGACCAGCCGCTCGCCTTGCAGGTGGCCGCCCTTCAGCAGCGCGGCGCGGACGCCCAATCCCAGCAGGGCGCGCGCAGCCGCCGGCATCGCCGCGGCGTCGGGGATGCGGCAGCCGAGCAGCACCTCCGCCTCCGGCAGGTTCGGGGTGATGATCGCGGCCAGCGGCAGCAGGCGGCGCTTCAGGGTCTCGACCGCATCCGGCTGCAGCAGCGGATGGCCGCCCTTGGCGACCATCACCGGGTCGGCCACCAGCGGAACGCCCGGCGCCTCGGCGGCAAGCGCGTCGCAGACCGCCTCGATGGTGGCGGCATCGTGCAGCATGCCGGTCTTCAAGGCGTCGGCACCGATGTCGCGCAGCACCACCTCGATCTGCTGGCGGATGAAGGCCACCGGGATGGGCAGGACGCCATGCACCCCTTCGGTGTTCTGCGCCGTAAGCGCGGTGATCGCGGTGGCGGCGAAGCCGCCCAGCGCCGTCACCGCCTTGATGTCGGCCTGAATGCCGGCGCCACCGCCGGAATCGGAGCCGGCGACGATCAACACCCGTCCCATGATCCGGCGCGGCCGATTCAGACCTTCGCGGCTGGCGCGGCTGCGGTCATCAGACGCGGTCATGCGGGGACTTTGGCCTTCGACCGGATGGCGTCCGCCAGCGTCTCCACCGTCTCGTTCACCAGCGCCTCGTCCTCCGCCTCGGCCATCACGCGGATCACCGGTTCGGTGCCGCTGGCGCGGATCAGGATGCGGCCGCGCTCGCCCAGCTTCTCCTCATGCGCTGCGATCTCGCGCTGCACATCGGCGTGCTTCAACGGGGAGGTGCCGGCATAGCGGACATTGACCAGGCGCTGCGGCAGCGGCTGGAAGCAGCGGCACACCTCGCTGGCCGGGCGGCGCCCCTCCACCAGCACCGCCAGCACCTGCAGGGCGGCGATCAGCCCATCCCCGGTGGTGCCGAAATCGGTCATGATCATGTGGCCCGACTGCTCGCCGCCCAGGTTGCAGCCGGTCTCGCGCATCCGTTCCCCGACATAGCGGTCGCCGACATTGGTCCGCAGCAGGCCGAGCCCCTTGTCCCGCAGGTAGCGTTCCAGCCCCATGTTGGACATGACGGTGGCGACGATGCTGCCGCCGCGCAGCCGTTCCTGCGCGTGCCAGAAGCCGGCGATCAAGGCGAGGATCTGGTCGCCATCGATGATCGAGCCGGTCTCGTCCACCAGCACCAGCCGGTCGGCATCGCCGTCGAGCGCGATGCCGATATCCGCGCGGCGCTCGCGCACGATATCCGCCAGCCGGGCCGGCGCGGTGGAGCCCACGCCGTTGTTGATGTTGAAGCCGTCCGGCGCGACGCCGACCGGCACCACCTCCGCCCCCAGCTCCCACAACACAGTGGGCGCCACCTTGTAGGCGGCGCCATGCGCGCAATCGACCACGATGCGCAGCTTCTCCAGCGTCATCCCGCGCGGGAAGGATTGCTTGGCGGCCTCGATGTAGCGGCCCGGCGCATCCTCCATCCGGCTGGCGCGGCCGAGCTTGGCCGGGCCGACCAGCGCGCTGCCGAGATCGCCTTCCATCAGCGCCTCGATCGCCGCCTCCTGCGCATCGGACAGTTTGAGACCGTCCGGGCCGAACAGCTTGATGCCGTTATCCTCGTAGGGGTTGTGGCTGGCGCTGATCATCACGCCGAGGTCGGCGCGCAGGCTGCGGGTCAGCAGCGCGATCGCCGGCGTCGGCAGCGGCCCGACCAGCACCACATCCAGCCCCGCGCCGATGAAGCCGGCGGTCAGCGCCGGTTCCAGCATGTAGCCGGAGATGCGGGTGTCCTTGCCGATCACCACGCGGTTGCGGTGGGTGCCGCGGTTGAAATAGCGCCCGGCCGCCTGGCCGAGGCGCAGCGCGGTGGCGGCGTCCATGGGCGCCTTGTTGGCGGTGCCGCGGATACCGTCGGTGCCGAACAGGCGGCGGGCAGGTGTGCTCATCTCGGCCCCAATGCGCGGAAGGATCAAACCATGAAGTAGCGAAGCCGGCGCTTGTGGTCCATCAGACAGTCACGTCCGGCGGCGCCGCCCCGCTGGCCGCTGCCCGCCACAGCGCCAGCGCCTGCACCGTTTCAGCCACGTCGTGCACCCGCAGGATGGTGGCGCCGCGGGCGGCGGCATACAGCGCGCCGGCCACGCTCGGCACCATCCGCGCCCCGGCCTCCGGGATGCCGGCGATACGGCCGAGAAAGCGCTTGCGGGACAGCCCGAGCAGCAGGTGGCAGCCGAGCCCGGCCAGCAGCGGCAGGCGTTCCAGCAGCGCCAGATTATGCGCCATGGTCTTACCGAAGCCGATCCCCGGGTCGATCGCGATCCGCCCGCGCGGGATACCGAGCTGCTCCAGCGTGGCGACCCGGTCGCGCAGGAAGCGCGCCACCTCCAGCACCACGTCGGCATACTGCGCCGCCGCCTGCATGCTGCGCGGCTCGGTCCCCGGCATGTGCATGAGGATGAGCGGCGCGGCGGCGGCCTGCACCACGCTGAGCGCCGCGCCATCATGCCGCAGCGCGGTGACGTCGTTGATGATCTCCGCCCCCGCCTCCAGCGCCGCAGCCATGGTGGCGGCGTGGCGGGTATCGACGGAAACCGGCGCGGCACGGGCCAGGTCGCGCACCACCGGCAGGATGCGGCGGATCTCCTCCGCCGGCGTCACCGGCTCGGCGCCGGGGCGGGTGCTCTCGCCGCCGATGTCGAGGATGTCGGCCCCGGCCTCCAGCATCGCGTGGCCGCGGGCGATGGCTGCCGCCGTATCCGCTGCCAGCCCGTCGCCGGAGAAGCTGTCCGGCGTGACGTTCAGGATGCCCATGACGAGCGGCATCCCGGGCTGGGACGGCTCGATCCCGGCGAAGGGCGGCAGGCGGCGGGTCAGCGCCGGCAGCAGGTCCTGCCACTCCTCGGGGATGGCCTGCACCAGGTGGATGCCGCGATCGGTGCCATCCTCGATCAGCCGGGCCAGGGCGAAGGCGGCCTGGCCGCCCTGCAGCGGCAGGGCCAGCCCGTCCCGCACCGACGAAAAAGCCGCCGGGCCTTCGAGAAGGCCCAGCGGCTCGATGAAGCGGTCGGCCGGGGCAGGCGCCACGGCGGTGGTCGGCGGCGGCCTAGGTGGCCGGCGCCGGGCCCGGGTTCAGGCCGCCCGGGCTCGGGCGCGGCGCCCGGCCGCTGGTCGGCACGCTGCCACGGCCCTGCGGCACCGGCTCATCCGGCCGGTTCCGGACGATCGGCTCGCCACGGATGATCAGCCGGATCTCGTCGCCCGAAATCGTCTCGTGCTCCAGCAGGCCCTTGGCCAGCAGGTGCAGCTCGTCGATGTTCTCGCTCAGCAGGTGCTTCGCGCGGGCATAGGCCTCGTCGATGATGCGGCGGATCTCGCCGTCGATCTGCCGGGCCGTCTCCTCGGACAGGTTCTTCGACTGGGTGACGCTATGGCCCAGGAAGACCTCCTGGCTGTTCTCGCCATAGGCGATCATGCCGAGCTTGTCGGACATGCCCCATTCGGTGACCATCATGCGGGTCTGGTTGGTCGCCATCTTGATGTCGCCGCTGGCGCCGTTCGAGACCTTGTCGGCGCCGAAGATCAGCTCCTCGGCGACGCGGCCGCCCATGGCCATGGCCAGTTCCGCCAACAGCTTCGACTTGTGCTTGGAGTAACGGTCGCCTTCCGGCAGCGACATCACCAGGCCAAGCGCCCGGCCGCGCGGAATGATCGTGGCCTTATGCACCGGATCGCATTCCGGCAGCTTCATGGCGCAGAGCGCATGGCCGGCCTCGTGGTAGGCGGTCATCCGCTTCTCATCCTCGGACATCACCAGCGAGCGCCGCTCGGCGCCCATCAGGACCTTGTCCTTGGCCATCTCGAACTCGTGCATGCCGACCGTGCGGCGGCCGGTGCGGGCGGCCAGCAGCGCCGCCTCGTTCACCAGGTTCGCCAGGTCGGCGCCGGAGAAGCCCGGCGTACCGCGGG
>JBMOJU010000633.1:0-1944 GCA_049315625.1 Paracraurococcus sp. | reverse complement strand
GGCCAGGCGTTCGAGGATTTTCGAATAGCGGGTCACACGCCGCAACTCGTCGAGCTGCTCGGCCGAGGTGAGCAGGTCGAACCGGCCCTCGCGCCAGAGCACGATCAGCTGCGCCGGCAGCGAGGTGCCGGCAAGCAGGGCGCTGATCAGGATGTTGGTGTCGACGACCAGGCGCACGCCTCAGCCAGCCTGGCCGGCATGGGCCTGGCGGGCCGCGGCGACGGCCTCGTCGAGCAGCGCATCCAGGGCGTCCGGCGCCAGGTCGGTGAAGGCGCCGCGGGCTTCGGCCATGGTCTGTTCGAGCACCCGCCACTTCACCGCGTCCTCGATGAATTTCGACAGGTCGCCTTTCTTCATGCCCCGCTGGGCAAGGAAACTGCGTACGGCGATGTCGGTCTCCTTGGAGACCGAGACGGTCCAGCGGGTGGTGTCGTTCGGCAAGGCGACTCCCGATGAGCGCTTAGGATGCTGTCCCTGTAAGCCGATAAGCGCCTATCCGCCAGCGACCTGATCCCGGTACTGTATTTGACAGTATATTTTATCGAATGTAGCCGGGTGCCCCGGCGCACCCAGACCAGGTAGGCTCCAACGCCAGAAGGCACCCCATGCCCGACACCGTCCCCGTGACCATCGAGGTCGGGCCCGACGCCGCCGCCGCGCTCGCCGAGCCGGCGACGCGCGCCCGCCTCGAACGCCTGGTCCGGCGCACGCTCCGACCTACTGGCGGCGTGGATCAGCTCTTCGCGGCAACGGACGCCCTCTCCGACGAGGCCCGCCGCCGCGGCCTCGCCGACGAGAGGGACGGCGGAGCTACAGCGCGGAGGAGAAGGTCCGGCTGGTGGCGGAGACGTTCCAGCCGGGCGAGACGGTGACGGCGGTGTCGCGGCGGCACGGCATCTGCGCGAGCCTGCTGCACCGCTGGCGGCGCGCTGCACGGGGCGAGGTGCCGAGCCGGCGGGCGGCGGCGGGGCCGCTGTTGCTCTCGGTGCGCCTGGTGGCGCCCGATGCGGCGCCGCCGCACCCCACGCCAGCGCACGTCCCCGGCATCGCCTCCGCACCGATCGAGGTGGTGCTGGGCAACGGCCGGGTGCTGCGGGTCACGGCGGCGACGGGCGCCGCCGTGGTCGCGCGTCTCGCGGTGGCGCTGGAGGCGTGATCGGTCCGCCGGCGGGTGTCCGGGTCTGGCTGGCGGCCGGCCCAACGGACATGCGCCAGGGCTTCGACGGGCTGGCGCGGCTGGTGCAGGGGGTTCTGGGCCGCGACCCGTTCAGCGGTCATGTCTTCGCGTTCCGCGGCAGGCGCGGTCACCTGGTGAAGCTGCTGTTCTGGGACGGCCAGGGCCTGTGCCTCTACGCCAAGCGGTAGGTCCGCGGCCGCACCTAGCCCCGGTGCACCGGGTCGTGTCCCCGGTGGTGGTGTAGGATGGGCAGAGCCCGCGGCGCATAGCACAGCCCCTGACTGAGCGGAGCGCGCAGGGCCGACCACGTCGGGGATCCTTGCTTCGGTTAGGGGTGTGGAGGTCGCCGGCTTCCAGTGTGTCCTGCGCGCCAACATTGGTGACCGGCGCATCGACGCTTTATCAAGCGGGCGCTGGCCACCACCTGATGGATTCGCTCCACCAGGGCAGCTGGCGACCGCCAGCCGCGCGCTGGCGCAGCGGCAGCGAAACGCGCGGCGGTCTTCGGCCGGCCCCCCGCCCACACTGCCGGGGCCGCGCCGAATGCCAAGGGCCGACCGTCAGGCGAACACGCTATCCGCCGTCGCCAGCTTCGTCACATGCGCCAGAAAGACGCTGTCATGCGCCGCGTCGTAGGTTACCAGCAGGCCGGTGACGCCGTTCTGCGTCGCCGCCTTCGTGGTGACGTCGGTCGCGTGCAGGCCAACGAACTTCAGATGGTCCTTGCCGGATGTGAAATCCTCGATCGTCGCATGGCCGTCGCCGGC
>JBMOJU010000233.1:0-8616 GCA_049315625.1 Paracraurococcus sp. | reverse complement strand
TTCAAGGGCGGCAAGGGCGTGGCGACCGGCGGCGGCGTGCTGCTGGCCGCCGCCTGGTGGCTGGGGCTGGGCGCGGCGCTGGTCTGGCTGGTGATGGCCGTGGTGACCCGCATCTCCTCGGCCAGCGCGCTCGCGGCCTGCGCCGCGGCGCCGGTGATCGCCGCGGTCGCCGGGCGCTGGGACCTCGCCCTCTTCTCGGCCGGAATCGCGGCGCTGGTGGCCTGGCGGCACAAGGCCAATATCGCCCGGCTGCTGGCGGGAACCGAGCCGCGGATCGGCCGCAAGGCCTGACGCTTTGCTGGGCTAACTCATTCCGCTTACTCACTTACTTGTGGAATTCGCGGCCCGCCTTCCGTATATTGTGCCCCGCGAGGAGCACGCAGGCCATGTCCGAAACGCTGACGATCGACGAGAGCGACTTCCAGGCCGCCCTCCCGATGCTGCTCGACCGGCTGAGCGCCGGCGGGCTCGACCGGATCGAGATGACCCGGGCCGGCGCGGTCGTGGCCGTGGTCTCCGCGCCGCCCGCGACGGCGCCGGCCGCCACCATGCCTGATATCTACGGCTTCCTGCGTGGGTCTGTGGTCATGCCCCCGGGCATCGACCTGACCTCCCCGGTGCTCGATGCCTTCCTGGCCGAGGAGCAGGACGACTTCGAGGCCTGAGGCCTTGCCGGCGATCCGGACGGAAGGCGTCCTCCTCGACACCTGCGCCCTGATCTGGATCGCCAATGGCGGCCCGATGCTGGCCCCGGCGCTGGACGCCGTCCGGGCCGCCGCGGGCCGCAACGCGGTCTTCGTCTCGGTCGTCTCCGCTTGGGAGGTCGCCTGCCTCGCCCAGCGCCGCGCCGGGCGGGCACCGCGCTTCCTGCCGGACCCGAAGGCCTGGTTCGCCGCCGTGCTGCGCGGCCCCGGCATCCGCCTCGCCCCCTTCACCCCGAGCATCGCGATCGACTCCGAACATCTGCCGGGACGCCCGCACCGCGATCCGGCTGACCGCGCACTGATCGCCACCGCCTGCGCCCTCGGCCTGCCGCTGGTCACCCGCGACGCCCGCATCCTCGCCTATGCCGAAGCGGGCCATGTCGGCGCCATCCCATGCTGACCCCGGACTCCCTGCCGCCGGCCGAGGTCCTGGCCCGGCTGCGCCTGGCCCGCACGGACGGCATCGGGCCACTCACCTTCCGCCGCCTGCTAGATCGCCACGGCACCGCGGCCGCGTCCCTCGCGGCCCTGCCCCGCCTCGCCGCCCGCCGCGGCGTGCCCTTCGTCCTGCACCCGGAAACCGAGGCGCGGCGGGAGATCGAGGCGCTGCACCGCCTCGGCGCCCGCCTGCTCTTCGCCGGCACGCCGCCGTACCCGCCCCTGCTGGAGATGCAGGAGGACGCGCCGCCCGTCCTCGCCCTGCTCGGCGACCCAGCCGCACTCGCCCCCCGCGCGGTCGCCCTGGTCGGGGCCCGCAACGCCTCCGCCGCCGGCCGGCGGATCGCCGAGGATCTGGCCGAGTCGCTCGCCGCCGAGGGCCTGGCCGTCGTCTCCGGCCTGGCGCGCGGGATCGACGCCGCCGCCCATCTCGGCGCGCTGCGGAAGGGCCGCACCATCGCCTGCGTCGCCGGCGGGCTCGACCAGCCCTATCCGCCGGAACACGCCGCGCTCCAGACCAGGATCGCGGCGGAGGGCGGCGCGGTGCTGGCCGAGGCGCCGCTCGGCACCGCGCCGCTGGCCCGCCATTTCCCTCGCCGCAACCGGATCGTCGCCGCCCTCTCGCTCGGCGTGGTGGTGATCGAAGCCGCCATGCGTTCCGGGAGCCTGATTACCGCCCGCCTGGCGCTGGAGGCCGGGCGCGAGTTGTTTGCCGTCCCCGGCAGCCCGCTGGACCCCCGGGCACGCGGCTCGAACGATCTGATCCGCCAGGGCGCGCACCTGACGGAATCGGCCGAGGACGTGCTTATGCACCTGCCCGAAGCGCCCCGTGCGGCGCCGCTTTTCGCCGCGCCCGCGGCATGGTCCGCGGCCGAACCGGCCCGGCAACTCGTTCCGGAGGCGCCGGATGTGCCCGAATTGCCCTCTCAAGTCCTTGATATGCTTGGGGGCTCTCCGATAGCGGTTGACGAGGTGATGCGGCGCTGCCACCTGTCGCCCTCCGCGATCCAGGCGATCCTCCTCGATCTCGAACTGGCTGGACGGGTGGAACTGCTGCCGGGCAACCGCGTGGCGCTCACCGGACGGGGCCAGGACGGGGGCTAGGACGGGCGCCTGCTCGCCGCCAATGCCG
Organism: Paracraurococcus sp.; assembly: GCA_049315625.1. Taxonomy (GTDB): domain Bacteria; phylum Pseudomonadota; class Alphaproteobacteria; order Acetobacterales; family Acetobacteraceae; genus Paracraurococcus. The sequence continues at coordinate 6,342 of JBMOJU010000233.1, read as the reverse complement.
CAAACCCCTCCCCGGGCCGCGGCTTCAGGATGTATGGAGTCCATGACGGACGTCGTCGTCGTCGAAAGCCCCGCCAAGGCCAAGACCATTAACAAATACCTCGGCGGGGACTTCACCGTCCTGGCGAGCTTCGGCCATGTGCGCGACCTGCCCCCGAAGGACGGCTCGGTCCGACCGGACGAGGATTTCGCCATGGACTGGGAGTCGGAGGACCGCGGCGAGCGCCAGGTGAACGAGATCGCCCGGGCGCTGCGTGGCGCCAAGCGGCTCTACCTCGCCACCGACCCGGACCGGGAGGGGGAGGCGATCTCCTGGCATGTGAAGGACATGCTGGCGCGCCGCGGCGCGCTGAAGGGCGTGCAGGTCCAGCGCATCACCTTCAACGAGATCACCAAGCGCGCCATCCAGTACGCCGTGGCGCATCCGCGCGACCTCGACACCCCGCTGATCGACGCCTACCTGGCACGCCGGGCGCTGGACTATCTGGTCGGCTTCACCCTCTCCCCGGTGTTGTGGCGCAAGCTGCCGGGCAGCAGATCCGCCGGCCGGGTGCAGTCGGTCGCGTTGCGGCTGATCTGCGAGCGCGAGGCCGAGATCGAGGCCTTCCGCGCCCGCGAATACTGGACGGTCGAGAGCCGTTTCACCACGCCGCAGGGCGCCCCCTTCACCGCCCGCCTGACGCATCTGGACGGCAAGAAGCTCGACCAGTTCGACCTGCCGAACGAAGCCAGCGCCATGCGCGCCAAGGCGGCGGTCGAGGCCGGGACCTTTTCCGTCATCTCGGTCGAGAAGCGCCGGGTCAAGCGCAACCCGCCGCCGCCCTTCACCACCTCCACCCTGCAGATGGAGGCCAGCCGCAAGCTCGGCATGGGCGCCCAGCAGGCGATGCGCACCGCGCAGCAGCTCTATGAAGGGGTCGAGATCGGCGGCGAGACCGTCGGCCTCATCACCTATATGCGGACCGACGGCGTGCAGATGGCGCGGGAGGCGATCGCCGCCATCCGCGACCATGTCGGCGAGGAGTTCGGCCGCGACTATCTGCCCGGCGCGCCGCGCGAATACTCCTCGAAGGCGAAGAACGCCCAGGAAGCGCACGAGGCGATCCGCCCGACCGATGTCCGCAACACGCCGGACAAGGTGGCCCGCTACCTCGATGAGCGGCAGCGCCGGCTGTACGAGCTGGTCTGGAAGCGCGCCGTCGCCTCGCAGATGCAATCGGCCGAGATCGACCAGACCACGGTCGAGATCGCCGATGCGGCGAAGCGCACCATCCTGCGCGCCACCGGCTCGGTCATCGCCTTCGACGGCTTCCTGAAGCTGTACCGGGAGGACGAGGACGATCGCGCCGCCGATGCCCGCGCCGGGCTGACCGGCGCCGCCCCCGGCGCCGAGGAGGAGGACAGCCGCACCCTGCCGCCGATGCGGGAGAAGGACCCGCTGAAGCGCGGCGACGTCGCCGCCCTGCAGCATTTCACCCAGCCGCCGCCGCGCTTCTCGGAAGCCACGCTGGTCAAGAAGCTGGAGGAGCTGGGCATCGGCCGGCCCTCCACCTACGCCTCCATCCTGCAGACCCTGCAGGACCGCGACTACGTGAAGCTGGACAAGCGCCGCTTCATCCCGGAGGACCGCGGCCGGCTGGTGACCAGCTTCCTGGTCAGGTTCTTCGAGCGCTACGTCGATACCGGCTTCACCGCCGGGCTCGAGGAACAGCTCGACGACATCTCCGGCGGCAAGGTCGACTGGCGCGCGGTGATGCGGGCCTTCTGGGACGAGTTCAAGCGGGCGATCGACGCCACCAAGGACCTCAAGATCAGCGACGTCATCGACGCGCTGGACGAGGAACTCGGGCCCCACTTCTTCCCCGAGCGGGAGGGCGGGACCGATCCGCGCGCCTGCCCGGCCTGCTCCGGCGGCCGGCTCGGCCTGCGGCTGGGCCGCACCGGCGCCTTCATCGGCTGCTCCAACTACCCGGAATGCCGCTACACGCGGCCGCTGATCGCCCCGGGCGCCGAGGGCGACGGCAGCACCGGCCTGACCGAGGGCCCGCGCGAGCTGGGCGCCGATCCCGCCTCAGGCGAGAAGGTGACGGTCCGCCGCGGCCCCTACGGCGTCTATGTCCAGCTCGGGGAGGGCGGGACCGACGAGAAGGGCAAGCCGACCAAGCCGCGCCGCGCCAGCCTGACCAAGGACATGGACCCGGATACGCTCGACCTCGACCGGGCGCTGCGCCTGCTATCGCTGCCGCGGCTGATCGGGCGGGACCCGGAGAGCGGGGAGGAGATCCAGGCCGGGCTCGGTCGCTTCGGGCCCTATATCAAGGTCGGGTCGATCTTCCAGTCGCTGGAGCCGGGGGATGACGTCCTCTCGCTCGGCATGAATCGGGCGATGGAGCTGCTGGCCAAGGCGCGCGCGAAGGTGCGCTTCGTCGGTCCGCACCCGAAGGATCAGGTGGCGGTCGAGATCCGCAAGGGCCGCTTCGGACCCTACGCCCAGCACGGCAAGACGGTCGCCAACCTGCCGCGCAACCTGGCGATGGAGGAGGCGACGCTGGAGGAGTTGGTGACGCTGCTGGCCGAGAAGGGCAAGGAGCTGAAGCCCATGGCCAAGGGCGGCGCCAAGGCCAAGGTGAAGGCGAAGCCGGCGGGCAAGCGGGCCACGACCAACGGCACCAAGGTGGCGGAGAAGGCACCCCCAACCCAACCCTCCCCCACAGCGCGGGGGAGGGCGACGGCCGCCCTACCCGCCGCCGCCACGCGCACCCGGGCAAAGGCGTCCCCTCCGCCGCTGGCGGGGGAAGGTCAGGGTGGGGGTGGTGCCGCCGCGAAGCCCGCCCCCAGGACCCCAGCCAAGCCGGCTGCCCGCAAGCCGCCGGCACGTCAGGCGGCCACCGCCTCGACGCCCGCTTCCCGCAAGCCGGCAACGGCGGCCAAGACGCCAACGCCCAAGCCCGCAGCCAAGGCCAAGGCGCCGGCCGCGAAGAAGCCGGCGCCGAAGAAGAAGGCCTGAGATGGCCCGCCGCCCGACCGGCGGCGCGCCGATCCGGCCGCCCAGGCGCGACCCGGGCGGGCCGGACGCCCCGTTGCCCTCGAAGGAGGCGCTGCGGCGATTCCTCCAGGCCAGCCCCGGCAAGGTCGGCAAGACCGAAATCTCCCGGCATTTCGGCCTCAGCTCCGACCAGCGCCCGGCCTTGCGCGCCCTGCTGGCGGAGATGAAGGCAGATGGCAGCGCCGCGCCGGCCGGCCGCCGCGGCCTTTCGGCGCCCGGACGCCTGCCGGACATGGCTGTCATCGAGGTCACCGGCACCGACCCGGATGGCGACCCGATCGCCCGGCCGCTCGGCTGGAAGCCCGAACAGGGGCGCCCGCCCATCATCTTCATGCGCCCGGAACGCGCCGGGCAGCCCGCCCTCGCGCCAGGCGAGCGGGTGCTGGCCCGGCTGAAATCCATCGGTGCCGGAAAATACGAAGGCACCACCGTCAAGCGCGTCGGCAGCGCCGCCACCGGCCGGGTGCTGGGCGTCTATGAGAATGGCCGGATCGTGCCAACCGACCGCCGCCACAAGGCCGAATGGGTGGTCCCGCCCGGCGAGGCCGGCGGCGCGGTGGATGGCCAGATCGTCCTGGCGGAACCGCTGCCCGGCCGCGACCTCGGCCTCCGCCCGGCCCGCGTCGTCGAGGTATTGGGCCGCATGGGGGAGGCGAAGTCGGTCTCCCTCATCTGCATCCACGCGCATGGCATCCCGGACAGCTTCCCGACCGAGGCGGTGCGCGAGGCCGAGCACGCCACCGGCGTCGCCGCCACGGGGCGGGATGATCTGCGGGAGACGCCGCTGGTCACCATCGACGGCGAGGACGCCCGCGACTTCGACGACGCGGTTTGGGCGGAACCCGACGGCACCGGCTGGCGCGTCCTCGTCGCCATCGCCGACGTCGCGCATTACGTCCGCCCCGGCGCGGCGCTCGACCGCGAGGCCTGGGCCCGCGGCAACAGCGTCTACTTCCCCGACCGAGTCGTGCCGATGCTGCCCGAAGCCCTGTCCAACGGCTGGTGCAGCCTGCGGCCGGGCGAAGATCGCGGCTGCCTCTTCGTCGAGATGCGCTTCGACTCGGGCGGGAGCAAGTCCGCCCACCGCTTCGGGCGGGGGATCATGCGCAGCGCCGCCCGCCTGACCTATGAACAGGCCCAGGCGGCGCAGGATGCCGGGGAGGATCCGACCGGCACGCTGGTGCCGCTCTATGGCGCCTATCGCGCGCTGCTGGCGGCCCGCGAGCGGCGCGGCACGCTGGAGCTCGACCTGCCGGAGCGCCGCGTGCGGCTGGACGAGGCCGGCGCGGTGCTCGGCGTCGAGCCCCGCGCCCGGCTCGACTCGCATCGGCTGATCGAGGAATTCATGGTCGCCGCCAATGTCTGCGCGGCAGAGGAGCTGGAACGCCTCTCGCAGCCCTGCATGTACCGGGTGCATGATCGCCCGTCCGACCAGAAGCTGGAGGGGCTGCGGCAATTCCTCGACGCCTTCGACATCACCCTGCCGCAGGGCGACCGGATCCACCCGCGCGACTTCGCCCATGCGCTTGCGATGGTGGCCGACCGGCCGGAAGCGCGGCTGGTGCACGAGACCGTTCTGCGCAGCCAGTCCCAGGCCGCCTATGCGCCGGAGAATATCGGCCATTTCGGCCTGGCGCTCGGCCGGTATGCGCATTTCACCAGCCCGATCCGCCGCTATGCCGACCTGCTGGTGCACCGCGCCCTGGTGCGCGGCCTGAAGCTGGGTGACGACGGCCTGCAGGAAACCGAGGCCGCCCGCTTCCCCGACACCGGCGAGCACATCACCCAGACCGAGCGTCGTGCTGCCGCCGCCGAACGTGACGCCGTGGATCGCTACCTTGCGGCATACATGTCGCAACGCGTGGGCGAGATGTTCGACGCGCGCATTTCCGGGGTGACACGGTTCGGCCTGTTCGTCACCGTAGAGGCGAATGGCGCGAGCGGAATCGTTCCTCTCGTGTCCCTGCCGGACGACCGATGGATCGAGGATCAGGCCAGGCATGTGCTGTCGGGCCAGCGGACAGGGCTATCCTTCGCCCTAGGCCAGGCGGTGGAGGCGCGGCTGGTCGAGGCGACGCCCCGGACCGGCGGCATGGTCTTCCACCTGATGCAGGGCATCCCGACCACCCGGCCGAAGCCGGCCAGGGACGCACGCCGCCGGTCCTGATCCTGCTGCTGCTCCTGCTCCTGCCCATCGGCGTGGCGGCGCAGGAGGGCCCCTTCCCGCGCGAGCAGGTGCAGGCGGTGCTGGCCACCGCCCTGGGCGCGGTGCTGGAACGCCACCTGGAGGTGGCCTCGCCGGCGCAGCTGGGCCACTGGAGCATGCGCGGGCTGGAGGTCCTGGAACCCGCCTTCCAGACGGAGTTGCAGAGCGGCACGCTGCTGCTCTCGGTACCCGACCGGCTGCTGTCGGCCCGGCCCATGCCGGTGCTGCCGACGGCCGGTCCGCCGGAAGCCGCCGCCCTGCCGCTGGCGGTCGCCCTCTCCGGCATGTTCGATGCTGCCTGGCGCGCCTCCCCGGCGATCCGCCGGGCCGGGCCGGAACGCATGCTGCGCAGCGCCTTCGAGGAGCTGTTCAACCACCTCGACCCCTATAGCCGCTACATGACGCCGGAGGAGGCGGTGGCCGCGCGGGGGCGGCGCATCGGCCAGAGCGGGCTCGGCCTGCGGCTCGCCGCCGGCCGTGGCAGGGCGGTGGTGATCGCCACCATCACCCCCGATTCACCGGCCGCAGAGGCCGGGTTGCGGGTCGGCGACCGGGTGCTGGAAGCCGATGGCGTCGCGCTCTCGGCGCAGGACCTCGCCGCTGCCGCGGCGCTCATGGAAGGCCCGGCCGGCAGCGCGGTGGCCCTGCGCGTCGAGCGCGGCAAGCGGCGCTTCAACGTCCTGCTGCTGCGCAGCACAGTGCCGCCGGAGACGCTGCACGTGCAGCGGCGGGAGGAGGTGCTCTGGCTGCGGCTGGACGGCTTCTCCAACGCTACCGACGTACGGCTGGCGGACGCGCTGCTGGACGGCTTCCGCGGCGCAATGCCGCGCGGCGTGGTGCTGGACCTGCGCGGCAACCGCGGCGGGCTGCTCGGCCAGGCGGTGGCGGTGGCCAGCGCCTTCCTGGCGGAAGGGGTGGTGGCGATGACCGGGGGGCGGCATCCGGATGCAGCGCGGACCTATGTCTCGGCCGGGCCGGACCTGGCGCGCGGCGTGCCGCTGGTGGTGCTGGTCGATGGCCGCACCGCCTCGGCGGCCGAGATCGTCGCGGCGGCGCTGTCCGACCGCGGCCGCGGCGTCGTGGTCGGCAGC
>JBMOJU010000632.1:0-1951 GCA_049315625.1 Paracraurococcus sp. | reverse complement strand
GCGGCTATGGCCGCGCCTATTTCAGCTGCACCAGCGCCCACACCTGCACCGGCGATGGCGGCGGCATGGTGCTGCGCGCCGGCCTGCCGCTGCAGGACAACGAGTTCGTGCAGTTCCACCCGACCGGCATCTACGGCTCGGGCTGCCTGGTGACGGAGGGCGCCCGCGGCGAGGGCGGCTACCTGACGAACAGCGAAGGCGAGCGCTTCATGGAGCGCTACGCGCCGACCGCGAAGGACCTCGCCTCGCGCGACGTCGTCTCCCGCGCCATGTCGGTGGAGATCCGCGAAGGCCGCGGCGTCGGCCCGGAGAAGGACCACATCCACCTGCACCTGGAGCACCTGGGCGCCGACATCCTGCATGAGCGGCTGCCGGGCATTTCCGAGACCGCGAAGATTTTTGCCGGTGTGGACGTCACGAAGGAGCCGATTCCGATGCTCCCGACCGTCCATTACAACATGGGCGGCATCCCGACCAACATCCACACCGAAGTCCTCAACCCGACGGCCGGGGACCAGGACCGCACGGTGCGCGGCCTGATGGCGGTGGGCGAGGCGGCCTGCGTCTCCGTGCACGGCGCCAACCGGCTCGGCACCAATTCGCTGCTCGACCTGGTGGTGTTCGGCCGCGCCGCGGCCCACCGGGCGGCCGAGACGATCAAGCCGGGTGCCAGCCAGCCGGCGCTGCCGGCGAATGCCGGGCAGAATGCGCTCGACCGGCTCGACCGGGTGCGCAACGCGAAGGGCAGCACCTCGGTGGGCGAGTTGCGGCTCAACATGCAGCGGACCATGCAGACGCATGCCGCGGTGTTCCGCACCTCCGACCTGCTGAAGGAAGGCGTGGACAAGATGAACAAGGTCCATGCCGGCTATGGCGACATCAAGATCGCTGACCGCAGCCTGATCTGGAACAGCGACCTGGTCGAGGCGCTGGAGCTGGACAACCTGATCGGCAACGCGCTGACGACCATCGTTGGCGGCGAGGCGCGGAAGGAAAGCCGCGGCGCCCACGCGCAGGAAGACTATCCGGACCGCGACGACGTCAACTGGATGAAGCACACGCTGGCCTGGGTGGACGCGAAGGGCGGCGTGAAGCTCGACTACCGTGACGTGAAGATGCGTACCCTGACCAATGAGGTGCAGGTCTTCCCGCCCAAGGCCCGGGTCTACTAAGGAACCACGCTCAGATGGCTACCTTCACGCTGCCGAAGAACAGCACCATCCAGCCCGGCAAGACCTACAAGGCCGAAGCCGGCGCGACGAACGTCAAATCCTTCAAGATCTACCGCTACGATCCCGACAGCGGCGAGAACCCCCGCACCGACACCTTCGAGATCGATCTCGACAAGTGCGGCCCGATGGTCCTCGACGCGATCATCAAGATCAAGAACGAGGTCGACAGCACGCTGACCTTCCGGCGCTCCTGCCGGGAGGGCATCTGCGGGTCGTGCTCGATGAACATCGACGGGCTCAACACGCTGGCCTGCCTCAAGCCGATCGAGGACGTGCAGGGCGACGTGAAGATCCACCCGCTGCCGCACATGCCAGTGGTGAAGGACCTGGTGCCGGACCTGTCGCAGCTCTACGCGCAGCTCCGCAGCATTGAGCCCTGGCTGAAATCCGACACGCCGCCGCCGCCGGATGCCGAACGCCGCCAGAGCAAGGAGGAACGCGCGCAGCTCGACGGCATGTGGGAGTGCATCCTGTGCTTCTGCTGCTCCACCGCCTGCCCGTCCTACTGGTGGAACGGCGACCGCTACCTCGGCCCAGCGGTGCTGCTGCAGGCCTATCGCTGGATCGCCGACAGCCGTGACGAGGCGACCGGCGAGCGGCTGGACAACCTGCAGGACCCGTTCCGGCTGTACCGCTGCCACACCATCATGAACTGCGCCCGGACCTGCCCGAAGGGGCTGAACCCGGCCGCCGCCATCGGCAAGATCAAGCAGATGATG
>JBMOJU010000232.1:0-8680 GCA_049315625.1 Paracraurococcus sp. | reverse complement strand
TCCGCCGGCGTCTCGCCACCCGCCTGCCAGCCGGTGCCGTAGCGCGCGGTGCGGCGGATCGCGGCGTCCGACCCGCCGCCGATCCAAAGCGGCAGCTCGGCCTGAACCGGCCGCGGCGCGATGCCGGCGCCCTTCAGGGTGAAGTGCCGGCCCGCATAGTCGACGCTCTTCTCCCGCCAGAGCCGGGTGATGATCTCCAGCGCCTCGTCCGTCACCCGGCCGCGGGTCTTGGTGTCCAGGCCCATGGCCTGCCATTCCGGCGCGGCCGGGCTGCCGATGCCGAAGGCGGGCAGCAGCCGGCCCTCCGAGAGCACGTCGATGGTGGCGCATTGCTTGGCCACCAGCACCGGGTCGCGGAACGCCAGCGAGACGACGTTCATGCCGAATTTCAGCCGCCGCGTCCGCCCCGCCAGCGCCGCCAGCATGGTCATGCATTCGAGGATCGGCGTGCGGCTGACGATGCGGTCGGTCTGCCAGAGCGAATCCGCGCCGGCCTGTTCGCACAGGTCGACCCAGCGCCAGAATCCCGCCGCCGTGTCGAACGGGTATTCCATCAGCCCGAGGCCGAGCGCGACCTTCATGCGGCGGCCAGCGGCGCGAGCTCGTCCAGCCGGCGCAGGATGCCGTCGCGGTCGAGGTCCGGCACTTCCAGCAGCACGCGGGTGATGCCGGCGTCGCGGTAGCCCGCCAGCGTGGCGGCATCCGGCGGGGCGCGGAAGACGGTGGTGGTCAGTGTCGCCGGGTCGCGCCCGGCCTTTTCGGCGGCGGTCCGCAGCCGGGCGATGGCGGCGGCCGGGTCGAAGCCGGCGCCGGCACGGGGGAACCAGCCGTCGCAGAATTCCACCACGCGCTTCAGGGTGTGGTCGGTCTCCCCGCCCAGCAGCACGGGCACGGGGGCCTGCAGCGGCTTTGGGTGCATCCACACGCGGTCGAACTGCACGAACTCGCCGGCGTAGCTCGCCGCCTCCTCGGTCCAAAGCGCGCGCATCGCCAGCACGCGTTCGCGCATCAGCTTGAAGCGGGTGGCGTATGTCGCGCCGTGGTTCTCCATCTCCTCCACGTTCCAGCCGCCGCCGATGCCGAATTCGAAGCGGCCGCCCGAAAGGCGATCCAGGCTGGCGACGGATTTGGCGGTGACGATCGGGTCGCGCTGCGGCACCAGGCAGACCCCGGTGCCGAGGCGGAGACGCCTGGTCGCGGCCGCGGCGAAGGCCAGCGCCACGAAGGGGTCGTGTGTATGTGAATAGCGCTTCGGCAGCTCGCCGCCGCCGGGGAAGGGTGATTTGCGGCTGGCGGGGATATGCGTGTGCTCGCAGACGAACAGGGATTCGAAGCCGCGCGCCTCCAGCGCCGCGCCGAGCTCGCCGGGATCGATGCCGTAATCCGTCGGGAAATAGAAGACACCGACCTGCATGACGTTTCCTCCGATTATTGGGTCCAGGCCGCGGCGCGGGCTATTGGATCCAGGCCGCGGCGCGGGCTATTGGATCCAGGCCGCGGCGCGGATTATTGGGTCCAGGCCGCGGCGCGGCCGGGGCTGATGATGCCGTCCTCGAGGTCGCGCTGGATCAGCGCGGCCGGGCGTTCTGCCGGCGGCCCGTAGCCGCCGCCGCCGCCGAGGCTGATGGTGACGATGTCGCCGCGGCGCAGCGCAAAACTGTCCTTGCTGCGCAGGGCGATGGTCTCGCCGTCGCGCAGCACCTCGCAGTGTCCGCTGGCGCCTGGGCCGCCGCCGAAGATGCCGCCGGCCTGCCCGGTGAAGCGGTCGCTGTAATGCGCGACCAGCGGGCCATCGACCAGGATCTCGTAGCGCCGGCTGAAGCCCGCGCCGCCGCGCCGCGCCCCGGCGCCGCAGCTATCCTCCCGCAGCGCATAGTCCAGCACGCGGAAGAAGCTGAAATCCTGGTCCATCGCCTCGACCGGGGTGTTCGAGCAATTGGACAGCGGGTTGTCCACCGCGTCGCAGCCGTCATTGCCGATTCCGGCACCGTAGCCGCCGCCATAGACCTCCAGGTACACGGACCATCCGGTGGGGGCGAGCCAGGACAGGCAGAAGGCCGTGGTGGTGTCGTAGCCCTGGGCGATGACCTTGTCCGGCACTGCCTGGGAGATCGCCTGCATCACCGCGTTCCAGGCGCGGGAGGTCGAGAGCATCCGCGCCCGCACCGGCGCCGGGTGGCGCGGATTCAACAGGCTCCCCAGCGGCGCCGTCACGCTGATCGGCCGCAGCGCGCCGTCGTTGAAGGGGATGTCGGGGCTGGTCAGCGCCGCCTTGAGGCAGGAGACGCTGGCGGAAATCACCGAGGCGAAGGGCGAGTTGAGGTTGGTGCCGACCTGCGGCGCGGTGCCGGTGAAATCCACCGTGATGCTGTCGCCCGCCACCGTGACCGCGGCGCGCACCGGCAGCGGCCCGCTGCCCAGCCCGTCATCGTCGAGGCAGGCCTCCCCATGGTAGGTGCCGTCCGGCACCGCGGCGATGGCGGCGCGCATGCGGCGCTCGGAATAATCCTGCAACCCGGCCATGGTGGCGCGCAGCTTGGCCACGCCGTAGCGCCGGGCGAGTTCCTGCATCCGCAGCGTGCCGATCGCGTTGGCGGCGATCTGCGCGTCGAAATCGCCCATGGTCTGCTGTGGCACGCGGACATTGGCGCGGAGCAGGCGCTGGAAGCCGCCGCCGTGCCAATCCCGCGCCATGTTCACCTTCATCGGCGGGATGATCAGCCCTTCGGAATAGAGGTCCCGCGCATTGGTGTTCAGCCCCGGGCTGCCGCCGCCGATGTCCAGGTGGTGCGCGACGGAGGCGGCGAAGCCGATCACCTCGCCCTCGAAGAAGATCGGATGGAAGAAGAAGACGTCCTGCAGGTGCTGGCCGCCGGAATAGGGATCGTTGATGACGAGGAAGTCGCCCTCCTCCAGCGTCTCCGCCGGGAAGAGCGCGGCGCAGGGCTGGAAGACGCGACCGATGCTGCCCAGCTGCATCGGGATGAGCTCGGCCTGCGCCACCGTGCCGCCCGCGGCATCGAGCAGCGCGGCCGAGCCGTCCCGCGCTTCCCGCAGGATGGTCGAGTAGGCGGAGCGGATGAGCTTGACGCCCATCTCCCGCGCCGCGGCGATGACCGATTGGCTGAGGATGGCGTATTCGACGGGATCGAGCTGCATCGCTCAGCCCTCCTTCCGCAGCAGCATGTTGCCGGCGGCGTCGCGCGCACCGCGCCAGCCGGGGGGCACCCAGGTGGTGGAGGAATAGCCCTCGACCAGCGCCGGGCCTTCGACCAGGTCGTCGGGGCCCAGCGCCGCGGCATCCAGCAGGCGCGCGCGCAGGGCGGCGCCGCCGGTGACGACGGCGGCATCCGGGGGCCGCACCAGCCCGGCCGGGCGTTCCTTCACCTCCGGCAGCGCATCCAGCCGCCGGCGCAGGCCGAAGCGCAGGCCGACGAGTTCCACCTGCCGCCCCGGCTCGCCGCCATGCAGGTAGACGCGGCGATGCGCCGCGGCGAAGCGTTCGCCGAGATCGGCGGCATTCAGCCCGGGCAGCTCGGCGGGATCGACCGCGACGGGAATCTCGAAGGCCTGGCCGACGAAGCGCATGTCGAGCTCCAGCGTCGGCTCCAGCGGGCCGGTCAGGCCGAGTGCGGCGAATTCCGCCTCGGTCGCCGCGCGCAGCCGGGCGCAATCGGCGGCGATCGCCGCCGGCGTCGCCGCATCCAGCGTCATCCGCCGGGTGACGCCGCGGATCTTCACGTAGTCGGCCGAAAGCAGGCCGAGCGCCGAGATGACGCCGGGATTGGGTGGCACCAGGATCTCGCGGATGCCGAGCTCCGCGGCGATCTCGGCCGCCAGCAGCGGGCCGGCGCCGCCGAAGGGCAGCAGCGCATAGTCGCGCGGGTCGCGGCCGCGTTCGGTGGAAACGAGTTGGATGGCGCGGACGATGTTGGCCACCGCCAGGCGGATCGCCGCCGCCGCGGCGCCGGGGATGTCGGTGCCGAGCCGTCGCGCCACGTCCTCGAAGGCGCGGTGCGCGGCATCCGCGTCGAGCGTCATGCCGCCGCCGAGGAAGGCGTCCGGCCGAATGGTGCCGCGCACCACATGCGCATCCGTCACCGTGGGCAGCGTGCCGCCGCGGCCGTAGCAGGCCGGGCCAGGCTCCGCCCCCGCGCTGCGCGGACCGACCCGCAGCATGCCGCCATCGTCGATCCAGACCAGGCTGCCGCCGCCGGCGCCGACGGTGACGATATCCAGCACCGGGGTGCGGATCGGCAGCCCGTCCACCTCCGTCTCCGGCGCCAGCGCGGCCTCCCCATCCTGCACCAGGGCGACGTCGGTGGAGGTGCCGCCCATGTCGAAGGTGATGAGGTTGCCGCGCCCCGAGCGCGCCGCCTGGCGGATGGCGCCGACCACGCCGGCCGCCGGGCCACTCAGCAGCGCGCTGATCGCATTGGCGCGCATCGCGGTCGCCGGCATGCGGCCGCCATTGGACTGCATGACGCTGAAATGCCCGGCGAAGCCGGCGCCGGCGAGCGTCGCCTCGAAGCGGTCGAGGTAGCCGTCGATCACCGGCTGGACATAGGCCGAGAGCGCGGTGGTGGAGGCACGTTCGTATTCGCGGAATTCCGGCGCGACCTCATGGCTCGCGGCGATCCGCAGGCCGGGCAGCGCGGCGGCGATCATCGCCTTCAGCCGCATCTCGTGCACCGGCGACGCATAGGCCGAAAGCAGGCAGAGCGCGACGGCCTGGTAACCGCCCGCGGCCAGCGCCGGCAGCAGGTCCCGCACCACCGCGGCCTCATCCAGCGGCGTGACGATGGCACCGTCCGGGCCGATGCGTTCCGTCACCTCGAAGCAGTCGCGCCGGCGCACCGGCGGGGCGGGCTTGGCGTAGTGCAGGTCGTAGATCGCGCGGCGGTCGTGCCGTTGCAGGAACAGGATATCGCGGAAGCCCCGGGTCGCCACGAAGGCGATAGGCGCGCCGCGGCGTTCCAGGATGGCGTTGGTCGCCACGGTGGAGCCATGCACCAGGTCGCCCACCGCGGCGGGCGCGATGCCGGCCGAAGTCAGGGCGTTGAAGGCACCGATATCCGGGCTGCGCGGGGTGGAGGGCACCTTGACCACGCGGATCGCGCCGTCCTCCACCGCGACGAGATCCGTGAAGGTGCCGCCAACCTCGATCCCGACGCGCATCCGCCCGCTCCCGCCCTTCTTGGCGGGCAGCTTACGCCGCTGGCGCCCGGCGACAACACGGGCCTTCAGCCGAAGGCGAAGACGCTCGCCGGCTCCTCGGTGAAGGCCCGCGGGCGGCGCAGCCGGTCGGCCATGCCGGCGACATAGGGCGCGGCGGCGCAGAGCAGCTCGAATTGCCGCTCGTTCAGGGTCAGGCCGGCGCGCCGGGCGATCAGGGCGATGGCGTCGCGCTCGGCGGCGGAGATATCGGCCGGGGTCGGGTCCGGCACCGGCGGCAAAGGCGGCGGGGTGACGCCGGGGACCAGCGCCGGGCGGCGGTCGCGCCAGGGCGTCGCGCGTTCATAGGCATCCGCCACGCGCAGCACCTGTGCATCGGCGAAGGGCCGGCCGACCACCTGCATCGCCAGCGGCAGGCCTTCGGGCGAATAGCCGATGCAGTGCGACAGCGCCGGGCCGCCGGTGACGTTGAACGGCGTGGTCAGCGAGCCCTTCTGCCAGAAGTGGATGGTCCGCCAGGATTCGAACCGCGCCGCCGGGCCGGGCGCGGCGGTGACCAGCACGTCGTACCGGTCGTAGATCGGCCGCATCTCGGCCAGCATGACGCGGCGCTCCCGCTGCGCCTGGATGGTGTCCTCGGCGCGGATCAGGATGGCGGCGAGCGAGCGGCCGAGGAAATCCTCGCCGAAATCGCCGGGCCGGGCGCGCAGCGCCTGTTCATGCACGGCGTAGAGCTCGGCCTCGGCGGTCAGCACCTTCACCGCGTAGTAGTCGGCGGCGGGGCGGATGCGGACATCCTCCAGCACCGCGCCGAGGCCGCGCAGCACGTCGAGCGCGGCGTCCATCGCGGCGCGGACCACGGGCGGGACGGGCACATCATCTTCGTACAGCTCGCGCAGCACGCCGATGCGGAGGCCGCGGATGTCGCCGGTCAGCGCCGCGGCGTAATCCGGCACGGCGCGCGCGGCGCTGGCCGGGTCCAGCGGGTCGTGCCCGGCCAGCGCCTGGAGCATCAGCGCGCAGTCGCGCACCGTCCAGGCCATCGGCCCGGCATGGTCGTAGCTGAAGGAATTGGTCCAGACGCCGCGCCGGCTGAGCAGCCCGTAGGTCGGCTTCAGCCCGGCGAGGCCGCAGAGCGCCGCGGGGTTGCGGATCGATCCGCCGGTATCCGACCCCATCGCACCCAGCGCCAGGCCGGCCGCCACCGCGGCGCCGGAGCCGGAGGAGGAGCCGCCGGTGATGTGCGCGGTGTTCCAGGGGTTGCGAGCCGGTGGCCAGGGCAGGTCGAAGCTCGGCCCGCCATGGGCGAATTCATGTGTCGCCAGCTTGCCCAGCAGCACCGCGCCGGAATCGTACAGCTTCGTGACGGTGGCCGCGTCCTGCTTTGGCACGTGGTCGATCGCGGTGCGCGAATGGCCGGTGGTGCGGATGCCGGCGGTGGAGAAGATGTCCTTCAGCGCGAAGGGGATGCCGTGCATCGGGCCGCGGTAATGGCCGGCGGCGATCTCGGCTTCTGCCTTGCGCGCCTGGTCCAGCGCCAGCTCCGGCGTCGGCAGCAGGTAGGCGTTGAGCTGCGGGTCCAGCGCCTCGATGCGGGCGATCACCGAGCGGGTCAGCTCGACGGGGGAGAGGTCGCGCGCGGCGATTTGTTGCGCGGCCTCGGCGATGGTCGGGAATGCGTCGGACATCGCGCTCACTCCGCATCCAGGTGGGTGGCATTGGCGGGCTCGGCGCCGAAGGGCAGGTCGCGCGGCAGGGCGGCGATCATGGCGTCGAGATGCGGCAGCGCCTCCGCCAGCTGCGCGAACTGTGCTTCGCCCAGCGCGAGGCCGGCATGCTTCGCCAGCGCCGCGACCTCCGCCCCCCATTCCGGGCGGGGCGGTGGCGCGGCCTGGCTGACCGGGTGTTCCGCCGGACCTTCCGTCGGGACTTCTGGTCGCCGCTGCCGCCAGGGCGTCGCCGCCTCGTAGGCCTGGCCGATGCGCAGGACCATGGCTTCGTCGAAGGGGCGGGCGGCGATCTGCATGGACAGCGGCAGGCCGGCCGGGCCGAAGCCGTTGCAGACCGAAATGCAGGGCAGCTGCGCCACGTTCCAGGGGTTGGTCAGCGGTGGCGCGGCGAAATTCGCCTCCGCCCGCATCTCCGCCATCACCGGTGCCTCGCCCCAGGTGGTGGAGGTCAGCAGCGCGTCCACCTCGTGGAAGCAGGCCAGCATCTCCTCCGTCAGCAGGCGCTGGAAGCGCTGCGCCTGGACGTAATCGGGGCCGCTGATCAGCGCACCGGGGAAGATGCGGTAGCGGAAGACCTCCCCGTAATCCTCCGGCCGGGTGCGCAGCCAGTCGGCATGGATGGCGAAGCTTTCCGCAGCACCCGTGACGCGCATTGTGGCCTGGTAGGCGGCCAGCGGATGCAAGGTCACCTCCCGCACCTCGGCGCCCAGGCCGCGCAGCACGGCGATGGCGGCATCCATCGCGGCGATCGCCGGGTCGGTGGCGCGGCGGTCCTTCTCGTACCAATGCCGCACCAGGCCGATCTTCAGCCCCTTGATGCCGGCGTGCAGGCCGGCGGTGAAATCCGGCACCGCCACATCGGCGCTGGCGGGGTCGAGCGGATCATGCCCGGCGATCGCCTGCAGCAGGATCGCGCAATCCTCCACCGTCCAGGCGAGCGGCCCGGCATTGTCCAGCGTATAGGACAGCGGCAGCACGCCGCGCTTGCTGACCCGGCCATAGGTCGGCTTGAGCCCCGCCGTGCCGCAGAAGGCGGCGGGCAGGCGGATGGAGCCACCGGTATCCGAGCCCATCGCCCCGGGCACCAGCCCCGCCGCGACCGCGACGCCGGAGCCGGAGGAGGAGCCGCCGGGAAACCGCGTCAAATCCCACGGGTTGCGCGCCGGCGGGAAGGGCAGGTCCCAGGAGGGGCCGCCGGTGGCGAATTCATGCGTCGCCAGCTTGCCGAGCAGGACCGCACCCGCGGCCTTCAGCTTCGCCGTCGTCGCCGCATCCTCGGTGGCGACGTTGTCGACGCAGCGCTGCGAATGCCCCGTCGTCGGCAGGCCCTGACTGGCGAAGATGTCCTTCAGCGCGAAGGGGATGCCGTGCAGCGTGCCGCGCGGCCCGTCGGCCATGATCGCGGCTTCCGCCGCGCGGGCGGCGTCCATCGCCGCCTCTGGCGTCACCCGGATGAAGGCGCGCAGAACCGGGTCCAGCGCCTCGATCCGTGCGAGGTAGGCGGCGGTGAGTTCCACCGGGGAGAGTTGCTTCGCGGCGATGCGCCGCGCCGCCTCGGCGATGGTCAGGAAGCAGAGCTCGCTCATGCATAGGTCTCCGGCGGGCGCCGCGCATGCCATTCCGTCGCCTGCTCGAAGGCGTGCGCGATCTGCAGGATCTCGGCTTCGGCGAATTGCCGCCCGACGATCTGCAACGACAGCGGCATCCCGTTGGCGGCAAAGCCGGCCGGCAGGCAGAGCGCGGGATGGCCGGTGACGTTGAAGGCGGCGGTGATC
>JBMOJU010000231.1:0-8693 GCA_049315625.1 Paracraurococcus sp. | reverse complement strand
CTTGCGCGCCGCCTGGGTGATGTTGACGAAGCCATAGGGCGCGTCGCCGGAGACCAGGCCGGTGAGTTGCGGCCCGCCGCCGCGATAGCCGACCGGGGTGAGATCCCGCCCGCTCGCCAGCAGCAATTGCACGACCGCGAGGTGCGAGGGTGTGCCAATGCCGCCATGCGAGATGCCGATGCCCGGCCGCCGCGCCGCCTCCACCACCAGTTCCGCCGCGCTGCGCGCCGCCGCCGCCGGGTGCGCCAGCAGCAGGCCGGGGGAGGTCACGGCGAGGCCGAGCGCGCCGACGTCGCGCTCCGGATCGTAGGGCGTCCGTTCCTTCAGCAGCGACGGGTTCACCACCAGGGCGTTGTCGTTGGTGCCGATCGTGTAGCCATCCGGCGCCGCCGAGACGATCGCCTGGGTGCCCGGCACGCTGGCGCCGCCGCCGCGATTCTCCACCAGGAAGGACTGGCCCGAAAGCTCGGAGGCGTTCTGCGCCAGGATGCGCGCGACGATATCGCTCGACCCGCCCGGCCCGTAGGGGACGATGATGCGCACCGGCCGGGTCGGGAAGTCGATGGCCCGCGCCGTACCGGGCAGCAGCGCGGCGGCGGCGAGCAGACTGCGGCGGCGCATCGGCTCAGCCCTCCAGCCGGACATTGGCAACGCGCGCGACCTCGCGCCACAGCGCGATCTCCCGTCGCACGAAGGCGCCGAATTCCTCGGGCGTCGAGGGGTTGGCGGTGGTGCCGAGCTCGATGAAGCGCGCGGCGACCGCGGGCTGGCGCAGGATGGCCCCCACGTCGGCGTTGATCTTCCGCACGATCTCGGGCGGCATGCCGGCGGGGCCGGCCAGCCCGGTCCAGCCATAGGCGGCATAGCCGGGCGAGGCCGCCTCGCCGATCGTCGGCACCTCAGGCAGTTGCGGCGTGCGCTCCGGTGTCGTCACCGCCACGGGGATCACCGCGCCGGATCTGATGTGCGGCAGGGCGGAGGCGACGCTGTCCATCATCAGGGTCACGTTGCCCGAGAGCAGGTCGGCGATGCCGGGACCGCTGCCGCGGTAATGCACCATGTTGAGCTGGATGCCGGTGCGGTAGGCAAACAGCTCGGCCGCCATGTGCTGGCTGGTGGCGGGGCCGGCCGTGGCCAGGTTCACCACGCCGGGCTTCGCCTTGGCCAGCGCCACGACGTCCTGCGCGGTGCGGCCCGGGAAGGAGGGATGCGCCACGAGCAGCAGCGGCACCATGGCGATGTTGCTGATGAAGGCGAAGTCCCGCTCGGCGTCATAGGGGATGCGCGGCAGGACGGAGGGGTTGACGCCCATGGTGCCGGAGGTGCCGGCGACCAGCGTGTAGCCATCCGCCGCGGCGCGGGCGGCGGCCTCCAGCGCCGGCGCCCCGGCGCCGCCGCCGCGGTTCTCGACGAAGGCGCGCTGCGGCCAGACCTTGGATAATTCGTCGGCGACCAGCCGGGTGAGGATGTCGGCGGCCTGGCCGGGCGGGAAGGGGACGATGATGCGGACCGGCCGCTCCGGCCAGGGCGCCTGCGCCCGTGCCGTTCCCGCTGCTGTCGCTGCCGCTGCTGCCAGCAACGTGCCGCGCCTGGTCCAGGCCATCCCTGTCGCTCCCCCCGTCTTTATCGCAGGATAGGGGCTGGCAGCAGGCCAGGGGAAGCGGGGCATGGCGCAGTCGAACACGGTCCGGATCGCGATATTGCCGGGCGACGGCATCGGCACGGAGGTGACCGAGGCGACGCTGGCGGTGCTGGAACCGCTGGCCAAGCGGCACGGGATCGGCATCACCACGGAGATCCTACCGGCCGGCGCCTTCCACTACCGCGACACCGGCGACGCCTTCCCGGAGGCCAGCTTCAAGGCGGCGGAGATGGCGGATGCGATCCTGCTCGGCGCCATGGGCTGGCCGGGCATCCGCTACACGGACGGTACCGAGATCGCGCCGCAGCTCGACCTGCGGTTCCGCCTCAACCTCTATGCCGGCGTGCGGCCGGTGCGGGCGATCCCCGGCGTGCCGGTGGCGCTGGCCGACCCGCGCGCGCGGGGGATCGATTTGGTGCTGATCCGCGAGAGCACGGAGGGGCTGTTCCATTCGCGGGGCAAGGGTCTGGTGACGCACGACCTGGCCGAGGAAACCCTGCGGATCACCCGCGCGACGACCGAGAAGCTGTCCCGCTTCGCCTTCCTGTTGGCACAGCGCCGGGCGGAGCAGCGCGGCAAGCCAGGCCGGGTGACGCTGGTGGACAAGGCCAACGTGTTCCGCGCCTTCGCCTTCATGCGAGGCGTCTTCGACGAGGTGGCCAAGGATTTCCCGGGGGTGGAAAGCGCGCACCACTACGTCGACGCCATGGCGCTCGACCTGGTGCGGAAGCCCTGGGAATTCGACGTGCTGCCGACCGAGAACATGTTCGGCGACATCCTCTCCGACCTCGGCGCCGGGCTGGTCGGCGGCATGGGATTCTCGCCAAGTGCCGATATCGGCGACGACCATGCGGTGTTCCAGCCGGCGCATGGCACGGCGCCCGACATCGCCGGCAAGGGCATCGCCAACCCCACCGCGACGCTGCTCTCGGCGGCGATGATGCTCGATTGGCTGGCGGCGCGCGGCGCCGGGGAGGGCTTTGCCGAGGCCGCGGCAGAGCTGGGCCGCGCGGTGGACGCCGCATTCGCCGCCGGACTTCGCACTGCGGATATCGGCGGCACGGACGGTACCGCGGCGGTGGCCAGGGCCGTTATCGCGCGGATCGGCGTGTGATCACCCGCCGCGCCCTGCTGGATGGCGTCGCCGCCGCCGGCGGGGCGCGGGCGGCGATCGCCACCCTGACGGCGCTGGGCGGCCTGGAAACGACTCCGGCGCGCGCCGCGGCGCCCGACCTGCCGCGCGACGGGCGGCGCGTGCTGGTGGTGGGCGGCGGCATCGCCGGGCTGGCGGCGGCCTTCGAGATGCGGCGCACCGGCTGGGAGGTGCGCGTGCTGGAGGCCGCGGCCCAGGCGGGCGGCCGCTGCATGACGCTGCGCGGCGGCGATGTGGTGGAGGAGACCGGCGGGCCGGCCCAGCGCGTCGGTTGGGGCACCGCGCCGCACCTCTACTTCAATCCCGGCCCCGCCCGCATCCCGCACCATCACCGCGGCATTCTCGGCTATTGCAAGGCGCTTGGCGTCGCGCTGGAAGTGCTGGTGAACGAGAACCGCGCTGCATTGGTCGAAGCGCCGGGCGGGCCGGTGCCGCTGCGCCGCGTGCAGGCCGATCTGCGAGGGATGGTCGCCGAATTGGCGGTGAAGGGGCTCGGCGCCAGCGGGCTCGGCCTGCCCGTGACGGAGGCGGATCTGGCGCGGCTGCGCCAGGCGCTGCGCGGGTGGGGCGCGCTGGACTCGGAACTGCACTACCGCGGCACGTCGCGGGCTGGCTGGGCCGAGCCGCCGGGCGCCGGGCCGGCGGCGCCGAAGCCGAACCCGCCGCTCGATCCGCTCGTGCTGATGCGCCGCGAGACCTGGCTCGTGGCGAGCTTCGCCGAGGGAATCGACTACCAGGCGACGATGCTGCAGCCGGTGGGCGGGATGGACCGGATTGCCGCTGCTTTTGCGCGGTCGCTGGGCGATGCACTGGTGACGGGGGCGGAGGTGCTGTCGTTGCGCCGCGTCGAGGCCGGCGCGCGCGTCACCTGGCGCGGTGCCGACGGCGCGGTGCGGGAGGAGGTGGCGCCGCAGGTGCTGGTCACGCTGCCGGCGCCGGTCCTGGCGGCGCTCGACACCGACCTTTCGGCGCCGCGGCGGGAGGCGTTGGGCGCGCTGCACTACTCGCAGGCGGCGAAGCTGGCCTTCCTGGCGGAGCGGCGCTTCTGGGAGGAGGATGCGGCGATCTATGGCGGCATCTCCTGGACGGGGCGTGACGCGACGCAGCTCTGGTACCCCAGCCACGGCCTCCACGCCGAAAAGGGCGTGCTGGTCGGCGCCTATATCTGGGATGACGACGTCGCCGCGCGCTTCGCGGCGCTGGCGCCGGAGGCGCGCGCCGCGGCGATGGCAGTGGATGGGGAGGCGCTGCATCCGGGCTATGCGCGGGACGTGACGGCGCCCGTTTCCGTCGCCTGGGCCCGCATGCCGCGCGCCCGCGGCGCCTGGGCGGAGTGGACGCGCGAACAGCGGTCGAAGGACTATCCGCTGCTGCGCACGCCGGAGGGCCCCTACCACTTCGCCGGCGAGTACCTGTCCTGGCTCACCGGCTGGCAGGAGGGGGCGGTGCTCTCCGCGTGGAACGCGCTGGGCGAAATCGCCGCCCAGCGCCGGTAGCGGCGCCGGCGGCTATTCCGCCGGGACCGCCAACCCCTGCGGCACCGCCACCCGGTGCCGCGGCAGCGCCAGCGCATAGAGCGCCGGCACCACCAGCAGCGTGGCGAAGGTGCCCAGCAGCAGCCCGCCGATCATGGCGACCGCCATGGGCCCCCAGAACACCGAAAGCGTGAGCGGTACGAAGGCCAGCACCGCGGCCAGCGCCGTCAGCACCACCGGCCGCGCCCGGCGCACCGTGCTTTCGACGATGGCGCGCCGCAGCTCCGCCCCGGCTTCTAGATCCTGGCGCACCTGGTCCACCAGGATGACCGTGTTGCGCATGATCATGCCTGCCAGCGCGATGACGCCGAGCAGCGCGACAAAGCCGAAGGGCATGTCCACCATCAGCAGCGCCGCCGCCGCGCCCGGAATGCCGAGCGGCGCGGTCGCCAGCACCAGCGCCACCCGGCCGAAATGCCGCAACTGCCACATCAGCAGCAGCAGCATGGCGCCGATCATGATGGGGAACAGCGAGAACAGCGCGGCATTGGCCTTGCCGCTCTCCTCCGTCGCGCCGCCGGTGATGATGCGCACATCGGCCGGCAGCCGGGCGCGCAGCGCGTCAATCCGCGGCAGGGCGGCGGCGGTTACGTCCGGCCCCTGCAGCCCGTCGGCGATGTCGGCGCGCACGGTCAGGAACATCTCGCGGTTGCGGCGCCAGAGGATGGGCTCCTCCATCACCGGCTCCAGCCGGGCGAGTTGCGACAGCGCCACCGCGCCGGCCGGCGTCGAGATGGTCAGGTCGCCCAGCGTGGCCAGCGAGAGCCGCTCCGCCGCCGGGGTGCGCAGCACCACGTCGATCAGCCGGTTGCCCTCCCGCAACTGCGTCGCCGTGGCACCGGACAGCAGCGCCTGCAGCGACTGCCCAACGGCGGTCGGCGACAGGCCGAGCTGCGCCAGGCGTTCCTGGTCGAGCGCAATGCGCATGCCGGGCGCCCGCTCGCTCCAGGAGAACTGCACGTCACGGGTGCCCGGCGTGGCGCGCAGCGCGGCGGCGACATCCTCGGCCACGCGGCGCAGCGTGTCGGTATCCTGGCCATGCACGCGGAACTGCACGGGGAAGCCGACCGGCGGGCCGAATTCCAGCCGGGCGACACGGATGCGCGCTTCCGGCACCGAGCCGTCCTGCGCCAATGTGCGCAGCTTCTCCAGCAGCCGCTCCCGCGCCGCGAGGTCGGTGGTCTGGATGACCAGCTTGGCGAAGGATTCGTTCGGTAGGTCCGGGTTCAGCGCCAGGAAGAAGCGCGGGGCCCCGGCGCCGAGATAGGTGGTGTAGGTGCGGGCGTCGGGGTCGCCCTTCAGTACGGCCTCGATCGTCTCCGCCGCGGCGCGGGTGGCGGGCAGGCCGGCGCCCTGGCGCAGGGTGATGTCCACCAGCAGTTCCAGCCGCGCCGATGTGGGGAAGAACTGCTTGCGGGTCGCGGCCATGCCGCCGAAGCCGGCCGCGAGCACGCCGAAAGCGGCGACCAGCACGATGATGCGATGGTCGACGCACCAGCCGACCAGCCGGCGGAAGGTGCGATAGGTACGGCCGTCATAGCCGTCATGGTGTCGGGCGCCGGGCTTCGGCGCGGGCAGGAGGTGCACGCCGAGATAGGGCGTGAAAAGCACGGCGACGAGCCAGGAGGCGATGAGCGCGACACCCACGACCCAGAAGATCCCGCCGGCATACTCGCCCGCGGTGGAGGCCGCGAAGCCGACCGGCAGGAACCCGGCCATGGTCACCAGCGTGCCGAACAGCATGGGGAAGGCGGTGGAGGACCAGGCGAAGGTCGCCGCCTTCACCCGGTCCCAGCCCTGGTCGAGCTTCACCGCCATCGCCTCGATGGCGATGATCGCATCGTCCACCAGCAGGCCGAGCGAGAGGATCAGCGCGCCGAGCGTGATACGCTCCAGCTCCATCCCCATCGCCAGCATCGCCAGGAAGACGATGGCGAGAGTCAGCGGCACCGACAGCGCGACGATGATGCCGGCCCGAAAGCCGAGCGAGAGAAAGGAAACCAGCATCACCACGCTGAGCGCGACGACGAATTTCAGCAGGAACTCGCCGACGCTCTCCTCCACCACCGCGGGCTGGTCGGCGATCTTTTCCAGCCGCAGCCCGACCGGCAGCTCGGCCTGCAGCCGGGCGATCTCCGCATCCACGTCGTGGCCGAGCGCCAGCACGTCCACGCCGGCGCGCTTGGCGATGCCGACCAGCACCGCGGGCCGGCCCTCATGCCGGATCGAGGAACTCGGCGGGTCGGCCAGGCCGCGGCTGATGGTGGCGAGGTCGCCGAGCCGCAACGTGCGCCCGCCGCTCTCGACCGGCACGTTGCGGATGGCAGCCAGCCCGTCGAAATTCGCATCGGTGCGCAGGTAGATGCGCGAAGAGCCGGTCTCCGCTACGCCGGCCGGGGCGATGGTGTTGTGCCGCGCCAGCGCATCGAGGATCGCCGCCGGCTGCACCGCCAGGGTCGCCAGCCGCGCATGCGAGACGTCGACGAAGACGCGCTGCGCCTCCTCGCCGAAGATCGCCACCTTGCCGGCGCCGGGCAGCGCCAGCATGCGCAGCCGCAGTCGTTCGGCCTGGCGCACCAGCTCGGCATTGTCGGCGCCGGTCAGCGCCAGGACGACGGCGTAGACGTCGGAATACTCGTCGTCGAAGAAGGGGCCCTGCACGCCGGCGGGCAGGGTCTGCTTGATGTCGCCGACCTTCTTCCGGACCTGGTACCAGAGGCCCTGCACCTCCTTCGGCGGCGTGGTGTCGCGCAGGATCACCGTGGTGACCGCCGAGCCGGGCCGGGTGAAGGTCTGCACATAGTCCAGCCAGGGAAGGTCCTGCAGCTTGCTCTCGATGCGGTCGGCGACCTGCGCCTGCATCTCCTCGGCCGTCGCGCCGGGCCATTGCGCCGAGACGACCATCACCTTGAGCGTGAAGCCCGGATCCTCCGCCCGGCCGAGCCGGAGGTAGGAGACGGCGCCGGCGGCGCCGAGCAGCAGGATGAGGAAGAGCGTCAGGGCGCCGTTGCGGACGCCCCAGTCGGAGAGGTTGAAGTGCATGGCGGCCTTCCTCAGCGCAGCGTGGCGGCGGCGCGCAGGCCGGCGACGCGCACGCGGCTGGCGGGGTCCAGCACCTGCGGGCCAAGCGCCACCACCTGGTCGCCATCCGCCAGCGCCCCACGCAGCACCGCGGTGACCTCGCCCAGCGAGACGATCTCGACCGGCACGGCGGCCAAGCGGTCGCGCTCCACCCGCCACACCATCGGTCCCTGGCCGCGATCGTGCAGGGCGGAGAGCGGCAGGGTGGCGACCGTCGCGGTGGCGGTCTCGGTCCGCACCGTGCCGGTCATGCCGAGCGCGACCCAATCCGGTGCCGTGGGCAGGGAGAAGCGGGCGGTGTAGGTGCGCAACGCGGCCTCGGCCTGCGGCGCCAACTCGCGCAGCCGGGCCGGCAGCGCCTCGCCCGGGCGGGCCCAGAAGCGGGCCTCGGCGCCGGCAGCAGCCAGGCCGGCGACGGCGGTCTCCGGGATCTGCACCACCAGTTCCCGCTCCTCGGGGTTGGCGATCCGCAGCACGCCCTGGCCTTCCGCCACCACCTGCCCTGCCTCGGCCAGCAGGGCGGTCACCACGCCGTCGTTCGGGGCGCGGAGTTGGGCGTAGTCCAGCCGGCGCCGGGCGAGATCGAGGTTGGCGCGGGCGGCGGCGACCTTCTCGGCCGCACTGCGGGCCGTGGCGACGCGCTGGTCGTCATAGGCGACGGCGACATGGCCGGCGGCGAGCAGCGTCTTCGAGCGTGCCGCGTCGGCGGCGGCCTGGCGCGACTGCGCCTCGGCAGCGGAAAGGTCGGCCTCGGCGGCACGGACCGAAAGCGCGAGGTCGGCCTCATCCAGCCGGGCCAGGGGCTGGCCGGCGGTGACGTGCTGGCCGATCTCGACCAGCCTCGTGGTGATGCGGCCGCCGGTGCGGAAGGCGATGTCCGCCTCCCGCCGGGCGCGGACGGTGCCGGTGAAGGCGCGGGTTTGGGTGGCGGGGGCCAGGTGGACCGCGGCGACCTGCACCGGCCGCGGCGCCTCCGCCTGCGGCTGGGTGGCGCTTTCGGCCTTGCAGCCGGCCAAGGCGAGGACCGGTGCGAGAAGGGCGAGGAGCGGGAGCGGACGCATTACGGTCTCCGGGATGGGCCGGAGATCAGTACGGATGCTGACTGACGAAAGTCAATAACCGTCAGTATGCACCCTTCACGGCCGCAGGGCGCGCAGCACGAACTCGGTCATGTCGGCGACCTCAGCGCGTAGTTCCTCGACGCTCTGCCCCTTGCGGGCGATGCAGGTCTCGATCAGCGACGGGTGGTTCCAGGGGATCATCGTATGCAATATGGTTTGCG
>JBMOJU010000230.1:0-8704 GCA_049315625.1 Paracraurococcus sp. | reverse complement strand
GGCGGAGATGGACGCCTCCATCGCCCGGAACGCCGATACCGAATTCCTGCACGACCGGCCCTACACCAAGAAAAACGCCGTCCGCGTCACCGGCCCCTTCACGGTGGAAAGCCTCTCGCCCCACCGCGTGCTGCCCGCGGATGAGGAAGACCAGGCGGTGATGGAGGCGCTGGCGCAGGAAGCGGGCGAGCCCGTGCCCGAGCGCCGCCCGCTCCGCATGCGTGCCGCCTCTGGGTCCGACAGTGGTGATGATTTCGTCACCGCCGTGCTGGACAACCTCGGCAAGGCCGGCGTGCAGAACACCAAGAAGGATGAGCGCCTGACCTTCGCCACGCTGCGCCCCTGGCCAGGCGGCGCCCGCGTCTCGGCTGAGGGTGAGTACGAGGAAGCCGGCGTGAAGAAGCGCGCCGCCATCGTCATCGGCCCCGAATACGGCACTGTCGGCCCCGACCTGGTGCGCGAGGCTGCGCGCGAATGCCGCGACTGGGCGGACGCAATGGTGGTCTGCGGCTTCGCCTTCGACCCGCAGGTAGGCGACAGCACGATGAACCTCGGCCGCTTGGTGGTGCTGAAGGCGCGCATGAGCCAGGAGCTGCGCGCTGCCGAAGCCTACAAGGCCGGCGGCGGCAACCTGTTCGTCGTGTTCGGCGAGCCGGATATCGCGCTGGATCAGGCCGACGGTGAATGCATCGTGCGCCTGAAGGGCGTGGACATCTTCGACCCCACCACGGGGGAGGTCCGCTCCTCTGGCCGCGTTGAGGATGACGTTGCCTGCTGGTTCGTGGACACCGACTATGACGGCGACAGCTTCTTCGTCCGCCACGCCTACTTCCTCGGCGGCAAGGACCCCTTTGAGAAGCTGAAGACGGCACTGAAGGCCGAGGTGGACGAGGACGCCTGGGCGAGCCTCTACCGCACCGAGAGCCGGCCGTTTGCGAAGCCGAAATCGGGCCGGATCGCGGTGAAGGTCATCAACCACTATGGCGATGAGGCGATGAGGGTGTTTCGCCTTTGAGCGGCCCAGCAAGTGATCCCGATGACGGTTCGGGGCAGTCCATGCGCCCTTCAGAGTTCATGCGTCGACGACGACCCGATCAGTTTTCTGATTCTGAAGGAGAGATGGTCGAGGATCTGGACCGGCCACTGTTCGAGTATCAACTCGAAACGCTGACCAGCCGCGGCGAGGAAAAGCAGTTTGAGAACTTTTGCCGTCTGCTGCTTCAGCGGGAAATCTGCCCGAATCTCCTGCCTCAGACCGGGCCGACGGGCGGCGGAGACAGCAAGGTCGATAGCGAGACCTATCCCGTCGCCTCCGAGATTTCGGAGCGGTGGTTCGAAGGCCATCCAGAAGCAGGCAGCGAGCGCTGGGCATTCGCCTTCAGCGCCAAGCGGGACTGGAGGCCGAAGGTCAAGAGCGATGTGGAGAAGATAGCAGGCACGAAACGTGGTTATGTACGCGCATACTTCGTCTCGAATCAGTTCATCCCAGACCGGCAGCGGGCAGAAGTCGAAGACGCGTTAACGCGCGAACACGGCATGGCTGTCCATATCTTCGACCGCACCTGGATCGTCGAGACTGTCTTTGCCCGCCGCCTCTTCGACCTCGCAGCCAGTGCGTTGGGGATGCGCGCGCGAGGCGCGGCACGCGTCCCCCGAACCGGACCCGGCGACGCATCACGCCAGGTCCGTCTTCGGGAAATTGAACAACAAATTGCGACGTACGATGAGCGGCGCGCGGTCGAATACCAGCTCGTCGAGGATTGCCTCGAGGCAGCTATCGTATCCCGCGAATTGGAATTGCCCCGCCAGGAAACCGAGGGTCGGTTCGACAGAGCTAAACGCTTGGCCGTGCGGCTCGGATCGCGACAGCAACTCCTGAACGCCCGCTATCAGCACGCTTGGACCTGTATCTACTGGTTCGACGACTTCGACCAAGCAGCGCTCCTCTACGGGCCGGTCGAGGAGCTCGTGCTTGCTACTCTTGAGGCTGACGATGCGGCGCGCCTGTCGAACCTCTGGACGAGTTTGGCAGTGGGCGTCAGGAGCGCTCAGATCGCCAGGCTAGCTGCGGACTTCGACGTTAAAACCGAGAAGCTGAAGGCTCACCTCCAGGCGCTGGCCGCCGATACGAGGCGACCGAATAACGCAGCCCACGCCAAAGCGCTCCTGGTGAACGTAGCGATGGTGGAGGCAGCGCCCGATACCGAGAAAATGGGGGCCTGCATTGCCGAGTTGGCTGACCTCATGGAGCAATCCCAGGGCCTCGGAGGGTTCCCGTTCGATCAGTTTGCTCAGATATTCCAGGAACTTGGCGACCAGCTGGCGGGCTCAGATACCTATGATGAAGCCTTTGAGCGCTTCCTCCCTGTACTTGAGCGGCGTCGAAGTGAGGGCGAAGCCGGGAAGGCACTTCTGCGGCGCGGCCTACAAAAGGTGCGCAACGAAGAATACTACGATGCGATACGCCATCTTGGCCGCGCACAGCAAAAGCTGATAAAGCTAGAGTACCGCAGTCTACTCATAAAATGCTGCGCCGCTGTTGCTCATGCGTATGATCAGGTAGGTCTGCATTGGGCCGCGCGAGCACAGCTTGTGAATGGCTCCGCGACTGCGATGTCGGATTTCCGAACGGATGGGCATGTCACGCGAGCGATGCTCCGGTGTGTCAATAGATTGGCTTGGTGCGAATTGTCGATTGGTCGGGTTCCAAGAGCTCTTTCTGCCATGGAGCTAGTGCGCATTATCGGGTCGCACGTTGACCTCGACGATGCCGAACGGCAGGATCTTGCTGAGGAATTGCATGTCCAGGACATGGTTCTGGGCATCCTGTTGTTGAAGGCAGTACCGGCGCAGTTAGTCCAGCTTGAAGCTCTCCCTGCCAGTCTTGCTGAGTTGGGTCTTCCTGGCGCCGCAGCAGCGCTGCTCTATGCACTTGGCGATATTCCTGTGCTGAAGCGCCTTGGCTTTATCCCTGAGGAGGAGACCGGCGCCCAGATCGATGAGATTTTCGAGCGGCTCCTGCGCCAGCCGGCGGCAGGCGAACTACCCGAGCAGCCCGAGCTGCTCGACGGCGAGGAGACGGTTCTTCTCTCGCGAGCATTGGGCTGTGAATGGTTCGTTATCGCTCCGACTGAAGCAACCGGTCTGGCGCTTGCCGAATGCATCCTCGCGTTCATTGAGGCCTTTTTTGCCACCAGCCTCCTGAGGGATGCAGCACCCAAGCGTCAGCGCATTCGCATCCGCGTTAGACAAGCTGAGAAAGCGGTCCCTGGGGCAGCACACCTTCGGCTGCTCGTCGACGGTGTCGATCTCTTCGACGTCGAGTATTCGTCTGATTTTGATCAAAGTGATGAAGCCCGAACAGGCGCGCTAAGCAATCTATTTTACGAGGCGATCCCTCACCTGATTTTCAGAGTTCTGTTCCTCAGCGAGCCAGAAACATATCTCGATCGGGTTCTGCGGGAAGAAGAAGGTCTCAGTCGTTCTTTTGCCGCGGCGCACGCCTTCGTTGTTGCGAGCGACGTGGTTCCCGACGGACGCGGCACGTCAATGGTGCCTTGGCTGCATAAGGAGATCCGGTTTCCCGTGCTACGCCGCGAAGCACTGCGCCAATCCCCCCTTGTGCAGGATGCTCTCCCGCCGAAAGCAGTTACATTCGGTGAGGGTGAACCTCCTGAGGGGATGCGAAATCCAGAGCGCCTTTCGCACGGAAAGCGACGAATTTTCTCGGTGATCAATGTCGATCTTTGGGATCAGGCCGGGTGGCGTGGTGTCGCATCAGGTATATTGCGGCCAAGCCTTCCATTTGTTGGTTTCATGTTTAAGGATCGCGATGTTGCGATCCGGATCTTTGAAGAGTGGCGCGCCCAGTACGGAATGGTCGACAAGGATGAAGAGATTCGCATTGCGCTTGTCACCGGCATAAATCGCAAAGCACCTGCCTCTTACCGGACCGTGATTGGGAGTGGGGCAGCCCTAAGGCTCGACCGGGATAGTAAATATGAAGAATTTTATATGATCACACGGATGCAGACCATGGATTCGCCTGATCCTAAAAATATAACGACTTTTTTGGAGGCCTATCGAAAAATTGGGAAATACATATTGTTGCCTGTGGTGCTGCGAGAAGACCGGCCGGATGTTCTCGCGAAATACGGCATCTTGAAGCGTGAATTGATAGTCCGAGAGGCTTGGACGATTGGTGAAAATGACCCGGACATGATGGCCCTCGCTGACGAGGATGATCCGTTCGTCCCGGTAGGCATCGAAAATCCACCAATGCGCAAGGCGTTGGCGCGGCGCCGGGAGATGTCTCGGCGCCGGGGGTAAGCAGGGCAGCGACGCTCAACAGCGCCGGCGTCCCGGGCAACTTGAGGGTGGCAGCGCAAGTTGGGAACAAGCGCACATCGACGACCGGTAGGGATACCAAAAGTGCCCTAAGTCGCATCCAAGAAAAATGTGTCGATTCAGTATCTTGAAGCTTGAGGGTTAAATCAGGCTACCCCCAAGCTTCGGAGACGTTGGCGCTTCCGGAGAGAGATTTCCGGGCTCGTTGCGCTCTCGAAGCCTCAAGCCGACGCCACAAGACCTCAGTATAACTGCGCCTTAGCGGGGTGCCCCCAGAGGGGGAGACTATTTGTGGGAACCTCGACTGGAGCGGGTACAGGATTCGAACCCTTGCCCCCAAGGTCTGCAGCGTTAGGCTAACCGCTAGATCCACGTTCGGCATAGGAGGGTCCAGGCTCCCTGGCCCCCCCCGTCAGGCGGCAGCCAGGGTCAGGCGATGGTGCAGGCCTCCTCGAAGGGCAGGCGCGGCAGCTTGCCGAAGAGGCCGGCCGGGTCGCCATGGCCGAGGTTGCAGAGGAAATTCGACTTCACCGTGGTGCCGGCGAAGAAGGCCTCGTCCACCTTCGCCTTGTCGAAGCCGGACATGGCGCCGACATCCAGCCCGATGGCGCGTGCCGCGATCATCAGATAGGCGCCCTGCAGGGTGCCGTTGCGGAACGCGGTCTCCTCCGCCATGGCCGGGCTGCTGGTGAACCAGGACCGGGCATCGGTATGCGGGAAGAGGACCGGCAGCTTCTCGTAGAACATCGTGTCGATACCGACGATCACCGTCACCGGGGCGGCCATCGTCTTCTCGAGGTTGCCGGAGGACAGCGCCGGGCGCAGCCTCTCCTTGCCCTCCGGCGTGGTGACGAAGACAAAGCGCGCCGGCGAGCAGTTGGCCGAGGTCGGGCCCATCTTGAGGATGTCGTAGAGCTGGTGCAGCTCGGCCTCGCTCACCGGCTCCGGCGTCCACTTGTTCTGGGTGCGCGCGTTCAGGAACAGCGCGTCGATCGCGGCCTGGTCGATCATGCTCATCTCCACGGGTTGATGGCGCATATGACCGCCACGGCCCCGCTTTGGCGAGAGGGCGCGTCAGCGCAACTCCAGCCGCACCCCCGCCGGCAGGGTCGGGGCGAATGCCGCCAGGTCCTGCCGCAGCTCCGCCTCCGCCCCCGGCTCCGTGGCGTAGAAGGTGACGGTGTCGCCCGCCGGGGCGACGCGCGGGCCGGATAGCCGCAGCTCCGCCACACGGACCCATGAGTCGGGCACGCCCTCGAACCACCAGGGATAGATCATCGCCAGGCGGATGCCGTGTCGGCGCACCATCGCCTCCATCCACGGACCGTCCTTGTGCTTCCGCCGCAGCGCCTCGTTCGAGGCGAGGCCGTAGAGGTCGAGGACATAGAGCTTCGGGTCGATGCGGTAGCTGACCCAGCCGAGATCGTTCACCGCAACGCCCTGCCGCCAATGGTCGGCGACGAAACGGTGCATCTGGTATTGCTGGTCCTGGATATTCTGCGCCGCGCGGGGCGATTGCAGGACCGCCGGCGCCTGCGCCGCGGCGGCGGCCAGCAGCACCACGGCCCCGGCCGCGCGCCAGGACCGCGGCGCGCCGGCCAGCGCCACCGCCAGCACCAGGGCGCCGAACAGCAGCGCATAGATCTCGTAGCGGTAGAACCAGCCGAAGCGGCCGACCAGCGCGTGCAGGCCGAGCGCGGCGACCGCGCCGGCCAGCGGCCAGCGCTGCACCGGCGGTGCCCGCAACGCCAGCGCCGCCAGCAGGAGCAGCAGCGCCAGGTAGGGCCAGCGCCGCGGGTGCCGCAGCAATTCCAGCACGGCGTTGGAGACCAGCGCGAAGGCGGGGCCGAACACGCCTTCCGCCCCGGCGTAGACATCCGACTTGGCGAGCACGGAATTTGGCAGCGGCGGCAAGCCCTGGGACATCAGCCAGGCACCGAACCCGACCGGCAGGACCAGCGCCGCGCCCAGCAGCCCCGCCGCCGCGGCCCAGCGCCGCTGCCCGGCCAGCCCAACCATCAGCGCACCGACCAGGGCGAACATCTCATAGCGCACCGCCGGGCCGAGCGCGGCGGCGGCCAGGCACCAGAGCGGGATGGGCCAGCCGCGCATCGCCTCTGCCAGCCCCCAGGCACAGGCGGCGGCAAGCAGCACCTGCAGGCTGTGCTCCATCCCGGTGAAGGGCAGACCGGCAAGGTTGCCCGCCAGAACCAGCAGCACCACGAGCGCGGCGCGGGCCCAGTCCAGTCCGGGCGGCCAGGCCAGGCGGTCCACCAGCCGCCCGACCAGCCCCGCCGTCGCCGCGCCACATACCAGGCCGATGCCGAGCGGCAGCCATGCGTGCCAGGCGGTCCCGACGCCCGGTAGCAGCAGGAAGGGCCACAGCATGGAGGAGGACGGTGCCGTCACCTCACCCAGATTGATCCCGTAATGGCCGCGCGCGATCCGCTCCGCCAGCGCCAGGTGGATGTAGGGGTCATCCAGGGTGTAGCCGAGCCGCCCATGCGGCAGCGCCAACATGCCGCCGGCGATGGCCAGGACCAGCAGGCCCCAGACACCGAGCGCGAGCACCGCGGCGGGGGTGGCGGCGATGGCCCGGCCGCGCGAGGGCGCGGCCGCAACGCGCGACGAGGACATGGGCAGCATTCCCTGGAGTTGCGGCGAACCTACGCAGGCGATGCTGCACCTGCGAAGCGGCTCCCGACCGAAAACTTCGTGATGCTAATTTATGGGGATTGGTGAGGAGCGATGTTCGCGCAGTCGGGTCGGCGCGCTGCCCCAAGCCCCGGCAGCAGGCATCGGGCGCGCCACCGGCCGCCGCTGCGACGGCAAGGTTTCACGGAAGGAACCGCCCCATTCCACGCCGGCTTCGGCTAACCTGTTCCGCAAGGCGGCGCATCCGGCCGCAACGGGACGGGAACGCCATGCCGCCATTGCACCTCGCCTTCAGCCCGCGCTTCATCTGTCTGACGGTCGCCGCCCTCGGCACGCTGCTCTGCCTGATCGGCCTGCTGGCATGGCCGGGCCAGGCCGCCTGGCTGGCGCCGCTGCTGGTGCTGTGTGCCGGCTTCGTCGGCCTTGGCGTGCGCGACGTGACGCAGACCAAACACGCCATCCTGCGCAACTACCCGATCGCCGCGCATCTCCGCTTCCTGATGGAGGAGATCCGGCCGGAGATGCGGCAGTACTTCTTCGAGGACGAGAAGCACGGTCTGCCCTTCAGCCGCGACAAGCGCGCGGTGGTCTACCAGCGGGCCAAGATGCAGCTCGACAAGCGCCCCTTCGGCACCCAGTATGAGGTCTATGGCACCGGCTTCGAGTGGCTGAACCATTCGGTGGCGGCCAGGCCGCCGGCGCATCCGGCCTTTCGGGTGCGGATCGGCGGGCCGGTCTGCGCCCTGCCCTACGACGCCTCGATCTTCAACATCTCGGCGATGAGCTTCGGCTCCCTCTCGCCCAACGCGGTGAAGGCGCTGAACCGCGGCGCAAAGGCCGGCGGCTTCGCGCATGACACCGGCGAGGGCGGCTTCAGCCCGCACCACCGCGACGGCGGCGGCGACATTATCTGGGAGATCGGCAGCGGCTATTTCGGCGCCCGCAACCCGGATGGCAGCTTCTCGCCCGAGCGCTTCGCCGAAACCGCGGCCAACCCGCAGATCCGCATGGTCGAGCTCAAGCTGAGCCAGGGCGCCAAGCCGGGCCATGGCGGCGTACTCCCGGCCGCCAAGGTCAGCCGCGAGATCAGCGAGACCCGCGGTGTGCCGATGGGGCAGGACTGCGTCTCGCCCTCCCGCCACGCAGCCTTCTCCACCCCGGTGGAGATGCTGCACTTCATCGCCGAGATGCGCCGGCTGTCGGGCGGCAAGCCGGCCGGCTTCAAGCTCTGCCTCGGCCACCCCTGGGAATTCCTGGCGATCTGCAAGGCGATGCTGGAAACCGGCATCACCCCCGACTTCATCGTCATCGATGGCGCCGAGGGCGGCACCGGCGCGGCGCCGCTGGAGTTCATGGACCATCTGGGGATGCCGTTGCGGGAGGGGCTGAGCTTCGCCCACAACGCCCTGGTCGGGGTGGGCCTGCGCGACCGCATCCGGCTGGGCGCCAGCGGCAAGATCGCCAGCGCCTTCGACATCGCCCGCGCCCTGGCGCTGGGGGCCGATTGGTGCAACGCCGCGCGCGGGTTCATGTTCGCGCTCGGCTGCATCCAGTCGCTGAGCTGCCATACCGACCGCTGCCCGACCGGCGTGGCGACGCAGGACCCGACCCGGGCGCGGGCGCTGGACGTGCCGGACAAGGCCCAGCGGGTGCAGCAATTCCACGCCGCGTTTTTCAAGGCCCTGGACCCGAAGGCCTTCTT
>JBMOJU010000229.1:0-8724 GCA_049315625.1 Paracraurococcus sp. | reverse complement strand
CGCCGCCGCCATGGCGCTGCTGCGCGCGCGCGTCCCGGCATCGCCCGCCGCATCGCCCAGGCCCATGCGGGCAACGACGCTGCGGAATCCCTGGTCCTGCAGGAATTTGGTCAATGCGGCGGGCTCCGGCGCCCGCACCTCCAGCTGCTCGATCGTCAGGGTCAGCGGCGCGTTCTCATCCAGCGTGACCAGGCGCTTCGAGATGCGGGCCTTCTCCGCATTCTGTTCCAGCGTCTCGCGCCGCTTCGGCTGCTTGATCCTGGCCGTGTTGGCCAGCAGCCCCTCGAGGTCGCCATATTCGGTGATCAGCTGCGCCGCGGTCTTGATGCCGATCCCCGGCACGCCGGGGACGTTGTCGGTCGGGTCGCCGGCCAGCGCCTGGACGTCCACCACCTTGTCCGGCGTGACGCCGAATTTCTCGAAGACCTCGGGCTCCCGGATCGGCTTCTGCTTGATCGGGTCGAGCATCTGCACGCCCGGCCGCACCAGCTGCATCAAATCCTTGTCGGAGGAGACGATCGTCACCTCACCGCCCGACTCCACGAACTGCTTCGCATAGGCGGCGATCATGTCGTCCGCCTCGAAGCCCGGGAGTTCCACCTGGGCGACGCCGAAGGCCTCCGTCGCCTCGCGGATCAGGGCGAATTGCGGGACGAGTTCGGGCGGCGTGTCGGGCCGGTGCGCCTTGTAGGCGGGGTAGAATTCGTTCCTGAAGGTCAGCCGGCTGGCGTCGAACACCACCGCCAGGTGGCTGCCGCGATGGTCGGTCAGGAACCGGCTCAGCATCTGGGTGAAGCCGAACACCGCATTCACCGGCGTGCCATCCGGCCGGGTCATCGGCGGCAGGGCGTGGAAGGCGCGGAAGATGTAGCCGGAGCCATCGACCAGGACGAGGTGCCTCGCCCCGGGTGGCGTCACCGGCACGCCGTCCGTGGCGGCGGCCGGCCTGTTGCCGGCCGCGGGGGCGGCGTCCTCAGTGATGGCCGTCATCCCCGGCGCCCGGCTTCAGGACGTAGGTGATCGAACAATAGGGGCAGGTCACCCGGTCCTCGCCGGTCGACATCCGCAGCCACACGCGGGGATGGCCGAGGCCGGGCGTGGCGCTTTCCCCATCGCAGGGCACGCTGCGCGACGTCACCTCGATCCGCTGCTCGGGCGTGACGCCCGGGATGGGCTTCGGCGCATAGCCGGTCTGGTTGCCGTCGCGCATCGGGCTTCCTTTTGTGGACAAGGCGGGATCGGCCCCCAACATAGGCGGCGGCGCGCCTATCGGCCAGATATGGCGGCATCCGGGGAGCGTATGGCCCGCGCGTGACCGCCTTCCGTCGCCTTCGTGTCCTGGTTCTGCTGCTCCTGCTGGCTGCCTGCACCCCGGTGGTGATTCCGGCCGGCCCGGTGGTGACCGCGCCGGCGATCACCGATGACGCGCTGCTGATGCCGGACGGCGCCCGGCTGCCGCTGCATCGCTGGCTGCCGGACGGCCCGCCGCGGGCCGTCCTCCTGGCCCTGCACGGCTTCAACGACGCCGCGGGCAACTTCATGGCCGAGTCCGTCGCCGCCTTCACCGCGGCCGGCATCGCCGTCTATGCCTATGACCAACGCGGCTTCGGCGCCGCGCCGCATCCCGGCATCTGGGCCGGCGCCACGAGCCTGGCCGCCGACGCGACCGAGGCGGCGCGCCTGATCCGCGCCCGGCATCTCGGCCTGAAGCTGGCGATGCTGGGGGAAAGCATGGGCGGCGCCGTGCTGGTGCTGGCCGCGACCGGCACCGCGCCGCCGCCGGCCGATGGCTACGTGCTGATGGCCCCGGCCTTCTGGGGCCGGGCGGATATGCCGGGGCCGATGCGCTGGGGGCTCTGGCTGGCATCCCGCACCATCCCGCTGGTCGGCTTCCCCGGTACCGCCGGCGGCATCAAGGCGACCGACAACGACGAGGCGCTGCGGCGCTGGGGGCGCGACCCGCTGACCCTCAAGATCACCCGCGTCGATGCCGCCAGCGGCCTAGTCGACCTGATGGATGCGGCGGTCGCCGCGGTACCGGCATGCTGCCGCGCGGCGCAGCGCCACGGGCCTGCACCGGTGCTGATCCTGCTCGGCGCCAGGGATCGGATCATCCCCGCCCGGGTGGCGCGCCGCGTGGTGCAGGGCCTGCGCGACGACGCGGCGGAGCGCGTCGCCTATTACGAGGAGGGCTGGCACCTGCTGTTGCGCGACCTCCAGCGCGACGTGGTCGCCACGGATATCCTCGCCTGGCTGGCCATGCCTGCCGCGCCGCTGCCCTCCGGCGCCGATGCGGCGGCGGCGGCCTGGCTGGCGCGGGAGGCGGCGAAGCCACCGTGAACGGCAGGGTCTCGACTTCGGGACACCGACGCGCCATCTGCGGCGCATGGACCTGACCGCGACCCTTGGCCTGCTCGGCTTCCTCGGCGCCTGCTTCGTGGCGGCGTCCACCGGCGCCATCTTCAAGCCCGGCGCCTGGTATGCCGGGCTGGCCAAGCCGCCCTGGAACCCGCCCAACTGGCTGTTCCCGCCCGCCTGGGCGGTGCTCTACATCTCGATGGCGGTCGCCGCCTGGCTGGTGTGGCGGGAGGCGGGTTTTGCCGGTGCAGCCCTGCCGCTCGGGCTCTGGTTCCTGCAATTGGGGCTGAACTCCGCCTGGTCCTGGCTGTTCTTCGGCAAGCGGCGGATGGACCTGGCATTGGCCGAGCTGGTGGTGTTCTGGCTGGCGATCAACGCGACCATCTTCGCCTTCGCCCCGGTGCATCAGGGCGCCGCCTGGCTGATGATCCCCTACGTTGCCTGGGTCAGCTTCGCCGGCTGGCTGAATTTCACCCTGCTGCGGCTGAACCGCGGGGCCGCGGTGGCCTGACCCCTCAATCCGCCCGCGGATGCGCCTTCTGCCAAGTCGCCAGCAGCCCGGCGGCATCCACCGCGGTGTAGCGCTGGGTGGTCGACAGGCTGGCATGGCCGAGCAATTCCTGGATTGCCCGCAGGTCCGCCCCGCCGCCCAGCAGATGGGTGGCGAAGGAATGCCGCAGCGCATGCGGCGTCGCATGTTCCGGCAGGCCGGCCAGCCGGCGGAAGTCGCGCAGCGATTTCTGCGCCACCGCCGGGTCCAGCCGGGCACCGCGGGCGCCGAGAAACAACGGCTCGGCCGCCGCCGCCCCCGGCCGCAGCGCGAGATAGGCGGCGATCGCCTGCCGCACCGCAGGCAGCACCGGCACCACCCGCTGCTTGCCGCCCTTGCCGGTGACACGGAGGCCAGCGGCCGATCCCGGCCGTGGCGCGTCGCCGATGTCGAGCGCCAGCGCCTCGCCGATGCGCAGGCCGCACCCATAGAGAAGCGTGAACAGCGCGGTGTCGCGCGCCGCCTGCTCGGCCGGGCGCTCGGCGCGATCCGGGTCGTGCACCTGGCCGATATCGCCCGCCACCTCCAGCGCCTGGCCCGGCGTCAGCGCACGCGGCACCGGCGGCTTGAGGCGCGGGCCGCGGATGGCGGCCAGGGCGAGCGGCTCGATCCCCGCTGTCCGCGCCAGGTACCGGAGGAAGCCGCGGATCGCGGCCAGCTGGCGCGCCCGTGTCGCCGGGCCGGCGCCGGCGGCGGCACGGGCGGCGAGGAAGGCGCGCAGATCGGCCGCGCGCAACCCGGCCAGGGCATCGAGGTCGGCCTCCTCCCCCAGATGGCCGGCGAGGAAGTGCAGCAGGTCGGCGAGGTCCCGGCCATAGGCCGCGACGGTATGGGCGGCGGCGCGGCGTTCCCGCGCCAGCCAGTCGAGGTAGCGGGCGCGGGCCTCGGCGCCGGTCATGTGGCCGGTCGCCCGGGCCGCCTCAGCGGGCGAGCGCCGCGGCGACCGCCCGGCCAAGGAAGGCGAGGGTCGCGGTCGCCTGCCGGGCCGGCAGGGCGTGCGGGTCCCGCGCGCCGAGGCTGAGCATGGTCGGTGTCCCGGTCCAGACCGGCACCCGGACCAGCGCGTCGCGCGCGACGAGGGAGGCGGCTTCCTCGTGCAGCGTGACCGTCTCGGTTGGCGCGGCGCGGACCACCGCGTCGCGACCCGGCCCCATCAGCCGCGACACCGCGCCGCGCGGCAGGTGCAGCACGCCGCGGCGGTCCGGCTTCTCGCTCAGCAGGTTGCAGGTCTCGATGCCGAGCAGGGCGGGCAGTTCCTGCGTCACCGTCTCGATCACGTCGGTGCTGCGCATCAGGGCCAGCACCGCGAGGCGGACGCGGATGGTCAGGCCGTAGCCGGCGCGGCCGGCGGTGACGGCGGCGTCGACCTCGGCCTCCAGGCTGCGGACCCGGCGCCGCTCGGCGCCCAGCATCGCCGCCATGTGGTCGGCGAACTGGTCGCCATGTACCCGCCGCGGCGGCGCCAGCACGCGGAACAGTTCCGGATGCTCGGTCAGGAAGTCCGGATGCGTCTTGAGAAAGGCGACGACCGACTCGGCGCTGGGCAGCGCCTCCGGCATGTCGG
This sequence comes from Paracraurococcus sp., assembly GCA_049315625.1. GTDB lineage: Bacteria > Pseudomonadota > Alphaproteobacteria > Acetobacterales > Acetobacteraceae > Paracraurococcus. The sequence continues at coordinate 4,252 of JBMOJU010000229.1, read as the reverse complement.
GGTTCGGCGCACCGCCGGGAAGGGTCGCGCTCACAGGATGCTCTGGCCGGTCTTCCGCCAATCGGCCAGGAAGGCTTCCAGGCCCCGGTCGGTCAGCGGATGCTTCAGCAGCTGGCGGATGACGGCGGGCGGCAGGGTCGCCACCTCGGCACCCAGCTTGGCGGCCTCGACCAGGTGGATCGGGTGGCGGATCGAGGCCACAAGGACTTCGGTCTTCAGCTGCGGGTAATTGCGGTAGATTTTCAGGATGTCCGCGATCAACTGCATCCCATCCGTGGCGATGTCGTCCAGCCGGCCGACGAAGGGCGAGATGAACGTCGCGCCGGCCTTGGCGGCCAGCAGCGCCTGGGCGGAGGAGAAGCAGAGGGTGACGTTCACCATGGTGCCGTCCGCCGACAGCGCCCGGCAGGTCCGCAGCCCGGCCTCGGTCAGCGGGACCTTGACCGCGACGTTCGGCGCGATCTCCCGCAGGTACCGGCCTTCGGCCAGCATGCCGTCGAAATCGGTGGCGGTGACCTCGGCGGAAACCGGGCCTGGGGTGAGGGCGCAGATCTCGGCGATCACCTCGGCCATCTTGCGGCCGGACTTGGCGATCAGGCTCGGGTTGGTGGTGACCCCGTCGACCAGCCCTGCCTCGGCCAGCGAGCGGATCTCCGAAACCTCGGCGGTGTCCACGAAGAATTTCATGGGCGGGGATCCTTCAATGTCGGGCGCAACTGCGGATGCCGCGGCATGTCGTTGCGTTTTTGTTCGTGGCCAGGATAACCGATGCTCGCCCACCCGGGAAAGCGCCGCTGTATGAAAGACACGCCCACCGTGTCGGGCCGGACACGGGTACCCGTACTGCTCCCCCTGCCGCTGGCCGGGGCCTATGACTACGCAGTGCCCGCTTCCATGGCGCTCCGTCCAGGGGAATTCGTCTCCGTTCCACTCAACCAAAGAGAAGTGGTCGGCGTGGTCTGGGACAGCCCGGCGGAGCCCGAGGCGAACCCGGTTGCCGACCGACGCCTGCGGCCGGTCGCCGCCGCCCTGCCGGCGCCGCCGATGACCGCCAGCCTGCGCCGCTTCATCGACTGGGTCGCGGCCTATACGCTCAGCCCGCCCGGCGCCGTGCTGCGCATGGCGATGAGCGTCACCGCGGCGCTGGAGGCGCCGGCGCCACAGGCCGGCTGGGTGCTCGCCCCGCCCGGCGGCAACAGCCGGCCGCGGATCACGCCGGAGCGGCAGCGGGTGCTGGATGTCCTCCGCCCCGGGGAGCCGCAGGCCGGCGCCCGCCTCGCCGAGCTGGCCGGCGTCTCCCCCGGCGTGCTGCGCGGCATGGCCGATAACGGCCTGATCCGGCCGGCCCTGCTGCCGGTGCGCTGCCGCTTCGGCCGGCCCGACCCCGACCATCCCGGCCCGGCGCTGGGCGCGGCGCAGGCCGCGGTCGGCGCCGCGCTGCGCGCCCGGGTGGCGGAGCGCGCCTTCGGCGTCACGCTGCTGACCGGTGTCACCGGGTCCGGCAAGACCGAGGTCTACCTGGACGCCGTCGCCGAATGCCTGGCCGTTGGCCGGCAGGCGCTGGTGCTGCTGCCGGAGATCGCGCTGAGCGCGCAATGGCTGGACCGCTTCAAGGCCCGCTTCGGCGTTGCACCGGCGCTCTGGCATTCCGAGATAACCGCGCGCACCCGGCGCGACACCTGGCGGGCGGTGGCGGAGGGCGAGGCGCCGGTGGTGGTCGGCGCCCGCAGCGCGCTGTTCCTGCCCTTCCCCGATCTCGGCCTGATCATAGTGGATGAGGAGCACGAGACCGCCTTCAAGCAGGAGGATGGCGTGGTCTACCACGCCCGCGACATGGCGGTGGTCCGCGCCCGGCTGTCGCAGGCGGCCTGCGTGCTGGTCTCCGCCACGCCAAGCCTGGAAAGCCTGACCAATGTCGAGACCGGGCGGTACGCCGCGCTGCACCTGGCGGAACGCCATGGCGGCGCCACCCTGCCCGCGGTCGAGGTGCTGGACCTGCGCCGCACCCCGCCGGAGCGTGGCCGCTTCCTGGCGCCGCCGCTGGTCGATGCGGTCACCGCGACGATCGAGCGGGGGGAGCAGGCCATGCTGTTCCTCAACCGTCGCGGCTATGCGCCGCTGACGCTCTGCCGCCATTGCGGCCACCGGATGCGGTGCCCCAATTGCACCGCCTGGCTGGTCGAACACCGCGCCAGGCGCCTGCTGCAATGCCACCATTGCGGCCATGCCGAACCACCCCCCGCCGAATGCCCCGAATGCGGCACCGCCAACAGCCTGACGGCCGTCGGTCCCGGGGTGGAACGTGTCATGGAGGAAGCGAATCTGCTGTGGCCTGGCGCACGCCGCCTCGTCATGGCCTCCGATACCCTGCCCGGCCCGGCGGCGGCGGCCGAGGCGGCGCGGGCGATCCAGGACCGCGAGGTGGACCTGATCATCGGCACCCAGATCGTCGCCAAGGGCTGGCATTTCCCGCATCTGACCCTGGTCGGCGTGGTCGATGCCGATCTCGGCCTGGCGGGCGGCGATTTGCGGGCGGCGGAGCGTACCGTGCAGTTGCTGCACCAGGTCGCCGGCCGGGCCGGACGGGCGGAGGCGCCGGGGCGGGTGCTGCTGCAGAGCTTCTCGCCCGACCACCCGGTGATGCGGGCGCTGGTCAGTGGCGACCTGGACGGCTTCATGCGGGAGGAGGCGGCGATGCGCCGGCCTGGCCATTGGCCGCCCTTTGGCCGCCTCGCCGCCCTGATCGTCAGCGCCGAGGAGGAGCGGGAGGCCGATCGGACGGCGCGCGACCTGGGCCTCGCGGCGCCGGGCGGGGAGGGGGTGCAGGTGCTCGGTCCCGCGCCGGCGCCGCTGGCGCTGCTGCGCGGCCGGCACCGCCGCCGGCTGCTGCTGAAGACGCGACGCGACATCGCGGTGCAACCGATCCTGCGCGAATGGCTGGCGCGGGTGCCGGTGCCGAACCATGTCCGGGTGCAGGTGGACGTGGACCCGGTGGGGTTCCTCTGAGGTAAGCTGGCGGCCTGGAGCGCGCGCGATGCCCGACGACCTGTATGACACCGACATCCTCGCCTGGTCGAAGGCCCAGGCGGACCGCCTGCGCCGGGTCGCGGCCGGTGAGCGGGTGAACGACCTCGATTGGGCGCATGTGATCGAGGAGGTGGAGGACGTGGGGAAAAGCCAGTTGGCGGCGGTCACGTCCCTGATCGCACAGGCCCTGCAGCATGCGCTGAAGATCGCCGCCTGGCCGGACCACGTCGCGGTGCCGCATTGGGAAGCAGAGATCGCCGGCTTCATGGGCCAGATCAAGCGGCGGTTCGAGCCAGGCATGCAGCAGCATGTCGATCCGGCGGCGCTGTATGCGGAAGCGTTGGAGCAGGTCCGGCAGCTGCGGATGCAGGGGGCGGAGCCGCGGCCGCTGCCCGATCAGGTGACCTTCTCGACCGCTGATTTCCGCGGCGCCTCGGCTGGGGTGACCCCGCTGCTCGAGCGGATTCGTGCGGCGCAGGGGCGGCCGGCGGACGACCGGCAGGCGCCCTGACCGATCAATCCGGCGTCCCGCGCACAGACACCCGCCGTCCCACCAGCAGTACCCCCGCCGCCGCCACCTGCAGCCCCGCCGCCAGCGCCGGCGACGCCGCCGGCCCCCAGCCCTGCAGTGCCGCGCCGAAGATGGCCGGACCGAAGGCATAGAAGGCCTGGTTCACCGCAGTCAGCAGCGCCAGGACCGCCGCAACCTGCCCGGGCGGCCATTCCGTCTGGGCGATCAGCGGCGGCAGCGACAGCAGGTTGCCGATGCCCAGGCCGAACAGCAGTACCCCCGCCAGCAGCGCCGCCGGCGCGTCGCCGGCCGCCACCAGCACCAGGCAGCCGATGGCCTGGAGCAGGAAATTGGCGCTCCCGGCCAGCCGCCGGTCCACCCGCCGCGGCAGGGCCACCCCCACCACCGTGCGGCCGATGATGGCGCAGGCGGTGGCCAGGCTCATCGCCAGGCCGGCGCCGGACTCCCCCAAGGCGGGAGCCAGGATGGAAAACAGCGTCGTCAGCAGCCCCATCTGCGCCACCAGGCCCAGCGCGAAGGCCAGCGACAGGCTGCGGAACCGCCCCTGCCGCCAGAGCGGCCCGGCGGGTGCGGCGATCGGCCGCGGCGCCGGCGACCCGGCCGCGCCATCCGGGTGCAGCCCCATGGCAGCCGGAGTCGCGCCGAGCCAGCGCCCCGCCAGCGGCCAGCCCACCCCGGCCACCAGCAGCGCCA
>JBMOJU010000228.1:0-8748 GCA_049315625.1 Paracraurococcus sp. | reverse complement strand
GCGGGTGGTGGAGAATGTCGAGCGCTAGGGCCACCGGATCGTCGAGCTGGACGTGCTGGTGGTGGACGGCGCCGGGGCGCCGCTGGCGCATATCCTCCATACCGCGATCTGGCGGCCGCGGCAGGTCGCCGGGTAGGGAATTTCGTTGCCGCGGCCGGCGGATCGTGCGATAGGAATATTGTCAAAGGCACCGCCATGCCCTGATGTTGGCGAGGCACTGGAGGGGGGCCGGTTTAGGGGTTGAAATCCTCAAGGCCAAAAGCGCCGATGGCGCCAAAGCCGCGGCTAGGCTGGCGCAGCGCGGGACGTGGCCGATCCGGCCTCAATCGTGTTGAAGCGGCTTGAGGCCGCTTCAATTCACCCCGACCGCGCCGCCCAGCACGTCGCCGATGCCCTCATGGATCACCAGGTCGGCAATCGGATCGAGCCCCGTTTCCTGCCGGTTGAGGATAACCAGCGCGGCGCCGCGGCGCTTGGCCATCTCCGGGAAGCCGGCCGCCGGATAGACCACGAGCGAGGAGCCGAGCACCAGGCAGAGGTCGGCCTCCTCCACCGCCTGATGCGCCCGCAGCATCGGGCCTTCGGGCATGCTTTGTCCGAAACTGATCGTCGCGGTCTTCAACAGCCCGCCGCAGGCGCGGCAATCCGGCACCGCGTCGGTCTGGGCGAAGGCGGCGTGGATGTCCGCAATCTCGTGCCGCGTGTCGCAGGTGAGGCAGGTGGCGTAGGTGGTGTTGCCGTGCAGCTCGATCACCCGGTCGTCCGGAATGCCGGAGGCCTGGTGCAGCCCGTCGATGTTCTGGGTGATGACGGCGTGGACCTTGCCTTCGCGCACGAGCCGCGCGACGGCGCGGTGGCCACGGTTTGGCTCGGCGGCGCGCATCGTGGGGTCGCTCTCGAACCGCCGCCGCCAGGCCTCCCGCCGCGCTTCGGCGGATTGCAGGAATTCGTCGAAATAGATCGGCTTCATCTTTTCCCAGGTGCCGGTGCCCGGGCTGCGGAAGTCGGGGATGCCCGATTCCGTGCTGATGCCCGCCCCCGAAAACACGACGATCCGCCGCGCCGCCTGGATCATCGCCTTCAGTGAGTCGATGTGGTGCTGCATGTCGGCTGCCAGACTCCCAGAAAACGAAGGGGTCCGGGGAAGTGCCTTCCCCGGTGCTTTCTTCTCAAGCGGCATCCGCCAGGATCATCGCCGCCGCCTTCTCGCCGATCATGATCGTCGGTGCATTGGTATTGCCCGTGGTCAGCGTCGGCATGACGGAGGCATCCGCCACCCGCAGCCCGGCGATGCCCCGCACCCGCAGCCGGCTGTCGACCACGGCGTTGGGATCCTCCCCCATCCGGCAGGTGCCGACGGGGTGATAGATGGTGGTGCCGTATTGCCGGTTGAACGCCAGGATCTCGTCGTCCGAGGCGGTGCCGGGGCCGGGGAGGATTTCCTCCACGCTGTATTTGGCAATGGCCGGCTGGGCGAAGATGGCGCGCACCATGCGGATGCCGCGCGCCAGCAATTCCTGGTCGCCGCGGGCGGACAGGTAATTGGGCCGGATCGCCGGGCGCTCGAAGGGGTCGGGGGATTTGGCCATGACAGTGCCGCGGCTGTCCGGCTTCACCGGGCAGATGGCGCAGGTCATGCCCGGCGCCGATTCCAGCACGCCGAATTTGCCGGCAGCGTAGCTGGCCGGGGTGAAGAGCAATTGGAGATCCGGGCTGGCGAGCCCTTCGCGCGATCGGGCGAAGACCTGCGCCGTGGTGACGCCGAAGGTCAGCGCACCGTTCCCGCGGGTGAGGAATTTCGCCGCCTCGCCCAGCAGCCGCACGCCGCGGGCGAGCTGGTTGGTGCTGAGCATGTCGCGCACGCGGTGCTGCACGCGGGAGACATAGTGGTCCTGCAGATTGGCGCCGACCGCTTGCATGTCCTGCAACACCGCGATGCCCAAGGACTGCAGGTGCTCCGCCGGGCCGATGCCCGACATCTGCAGCAGATGCGGCGAGTTCACCGCGCCGCCGGAGACGACGACCTCCCGCGCCGCGCGGATGGTGCGCAGCGTGCCGCCCTGCCTGAACTCGGCGCCGATGCAGCGCCGGCCCTCGAAGAGCAGCCGCGCCACCTGCGCCTCGGTCTCGACCCGGACCTTGCCCTTCGCCGCGGCCAGGTAGGTGCGCGCGGTCGAGCCGCGCCAGCGGCCGAGCCGGGTCATCTGCGAGTAGCCGACGCCTTCCTGTTCCTCCCCGTTCAGGTCGCGCCTGAACGGGTGGCCGGCCTGCTGCGCCGCCTCGATGAAGCGGTGGGTCAGCGGCAGGATGGTGCGGTAATCCTCGACCTGGAGGGGGCCGCCCTGGCCGCGATACTTCGGGTCGCCGCCCTGGATGTAGGTCTCCGACTGGCGGAAGAAGGGCAGCACCTCCTCATAGGACCAGCCGCGGCAGCCCATCTGCGCCCAGATGTCGAAATCCGCCGGGTTGCCGCGGACATAGAGCATGCCGTTGATGGACGACGAGCCGCCGAGCGTCCGCCCGCGCGGCCAGCGGATCTCGCGGTCGTTGGCGCCCTTCTCCGGCTCGGTCGTGTAGCCCCAGTTCACCAGCTTCTGGTTCTGCAAAAGCTTGATCATCCCGGCGGGGATGTGGATCCAGGGGTGGCGGTCCTTCGGGCCGGCTTCCAGCAGGGTCACGCGGGCGCCGGATTCGGCCAGGCGCGCGGCGACGGCGCAGCCGGCCGAGCCGGCGCCGATGACGAGGTAGTCGGTGTCCATGGCGGCGTCGTTCTCCCCTTGGCGGGGAGGGTGCCGCATCAGTCGCCGCGGCGGAAGATGAGCATGAGGTTGTTGGCCGGCATCGCCACCACCGCGGGCGCCTCGAAGCCCAGGGATCCCGCCTCCGCCGCAACCACCTCCAGCTCGCGCACGCCCCAGGACGGGTCCTGCGCGCGCAGGCCGGCGTCGAAGGCTTCGTTCGATGGCGCGGTATGCGCGCCGCCCTGCTTGTACGGGCCATACAGGATCAACGGCCCGCCCGGCGGCAGCACGCGCGCGGCGCCACGCAGCAGGCCGAGCCCCGCCGCCCAGGGCGCGATGTGGATCATGTTGATGCACAGCACCGCATCGGCCCGGGCCACCGGCCAGGCCTCCGCCGCGGCGTCGAGGTCGAGCGGCGGGCGGAGCGTGTTCAGCTTCGCCGCCCGCGCCCAGGCGGCGATGCTGGCCCGCGCCCCGGGGTCGGGATCGGTCGGCTGCCAGACCAGGCCCGGGAAGGCGGCGGCGAAATAGGCGGCGTGCTCGCCGGTGCCGGCCGAGACCTCCAGCAGCGTGCCGGTCTCCGGCAGGTGCTGCCGCAGCACGGCGAGGATCGGGTCGCGGTTGCGCGCGGTGGCGGGGGCGTGGCGGCGGGCGTCGATCATGCGCCGAGGCCGAGCGCGATGCCGATGCGGGCGCGGATGTCGGCCAATTGGTCGGGGGTGATGGCGGACTCCGTCGGCCGGATGCGGGATTTCGCGGTGGCGGTGACATGCGTCGCCAGCGCGAAGCAGGGCTTGCTGCAGCCATTCGCGGGCGTCGGCAGTATGGGGACGCTGAGGTCGGGGATGCCGAGCCGCGCATCCTCGGTCAGCGGCACCAGCACCACGCTCGGGTAGCCGGGGTCGAAGAGCTCGCTGTCCTCGACCACGATGGCGGGGCGGAGGCGGTTGGGCTCCTTGGGCATTGCATCCCGCCAATCGGCGATGACGATCTGCCCGGCGCGCAGCGCCAGGCTCAAGGATTGCTCCTCAAGGCTCGACCTTGGCGGTCGGGGTGCCCCAATCGGCGAAGAAGGCGGCGCCTTCGGGCGAGCCGGCAACATAGGCCGCGACCTCGCGGCTCTGCTCGCGGATGCGCTCCCGCCGGATGCGGCGCGCCTCCGCCCCGGCGAGGTCGCGCAGATAGGTGGCCAGCCCGATGCCGCGCGCCTTGGCGGCGCCGTCGAGGGTCACGACCACGTCGTCATCGAGACGGACGGAAAGGGGGGAAGCCATGGGAATGCTCCTGGTGTAGCGAGTGTAGTGCGTCGCCGTAGTACATTCAAGCACTACGTCTACGGCTTCGGCGCCAAACCCGCCGAGGCCACCGCCGGCCGCCACATCGTGGCGAAATCCGCCACCAACTGCCGATAGGCCGCCGCGTCCAGCGGCCGGTCGGGCGGGGTCAGCCCCGCCGCGCGCAGCCGCCCTGCCAGGTCCGGCGCGGCGATCGCCCGGTTCACCTCGGCATTCAGCCGCGCCACCAGCGCCGGCGGCAGGCCGCGTGGCCCGCTCAGCCCCATCCAGGCGGTGGCGGTCAGTTGCGGGTAGCCCAGCGCGGCCAGGGTCGGCACGCCGGGCAGCGCCGGCGCCTCCGCCAGGCCGCTGACCGCCAGTACCCGTGCCCGGCCGCCCTGCACCAGGCCCATGATGCTGGCGAGCGGCGCGATCAGGCTGTCCACCTGGCCGTTCACCAGGTCCTGCAGCGCCGCGTCGGTGCCCCGGTAGGCGACATGCTCCAGCCGCGCGCCGGCGGCCTTGGCCAGCATCTCCCCCTGCAGGTGCTGCAGGCTGCCGACCGCCGGGCTGCCGAAGGTCAGGCCCCGGGCCCAGCTCCGCCCGGCCCGCAGATAGAGGTCGAGCGACTGGAAACGGCTGCCGGCCGGCACCACCAGCACGCTCGGCGTCTCGGCGATCAGGGCGATGTGGGTGAAGTCGCGGTCGGTGTCATACGGTGCGCGTTCCACCAGCGGGCCCATGCCGAGCGGCGCGGTGTTGGTCAGGCCGAGCGTCTGGCCGTCCGGTGCGGCGCGGGCGATCGCCTCGGCGCCCGGGATGCCGCGGCCGCCCGGGCGGTTCTCGATCACGATCGGCTGGCCGAGCGCGGCGGCGAGCGGCGGGGCGACGAGATGCGCGGCGACATCGGCGCTGGCGCCGGGTGCGGCCGGAACAATGAGCCGGATCGGCGGGCCCGGGCGCGGGGCGGGATCGGGCGCCTGCGCCCGGGCCAGCCCGGGCAGCAATGCGAGGACCAGGATCAGGGAGCGGCGCATGGGGGGCCTCTGGCGCCGCCATGGATACCGCGCGCGGCGGCGCCGGTCACGCGGCCTTGCGGAAATCAAGCCCCTGCCGTGTGGTGCAGGATCCTGCGGCGGATCGGCCAGGCCGACATGACCCGTATCGCAGCGGTTATCGTCGGTGCGCAAGCCGGCATGTCTCGGGCCGAAGGTTTCCCCCTGGGCCGATCGCGGGCTAGGGTCCGCCGCCATGCGCTACCTCAGCACCCGCGGCCAGGCCGCGCCCCGCGACTTCGAAGGCGTCCTCCTCGCCGGCCTCGCCGAGGATGGCGGGCTGTTCCTGCCGGAAAGCTGGCCCAGCCTCTCGCCCGCCGAATGGCGCGCCCTGCGCGGCCTGCCCTATGCCGAGCTTTCGGCCCGGCTGATGCACCTGTTCGCCGGCGAGACGCTGTCGCTGGAGACGCTGCGCGGCATGACCGGCCCGGCCTATGCCGGCTTCGGCCACCCGGCGGTGGCGCCGCTGGTGCAGCTGGATACGCGGACCTTCGCGCTGGAGCTGTTCCATGGGCCCACGCTCGCCTTCAAGGACATGGCGATGCAGCTGCTCGGGCGGCTGTTCGACCATGTGCTGGCCAAGCGCGGGGAGCGCATCACCATCGTCGGCGCCACCTCCGGCGACACCGGCTCGGCGGCCATCGAGGCCTGCCGCGACCGCGCGGCGATCGACATCGTCATCCTCCACCCGGAGGGGCGGACGTCTGAGGTGCAGCGCCGGCAGATGACCACGGTGCTGTCGCCCAACGTCGCCAACCTGGCGGTGCAGGGCAGCTTCGACGATTGCCAGGATTTGGTGAAGGCGATGTTCGGCGACGCGCCGTTCCGCGAGGAGATGCGGCTGGCGGCGGTGAACTCCATCAACTGGGCGCGGGTCGCGGCGCAGATCCCCTATTATGCCTATGCCGCGCTGGCGCTCGGCGCGCCGGATCGGCCGGTGGCCTTCAGCGTGCCGACGGGCAATTTCGGCAATGTCCTGGCCGCCTGGGCGGTGATGCAGATGGGGCTGCCGGTCGAACGCCTGATCGTCGGCGCCAACCGGAACGACATCCTGGCGCGCTTCCTGGCGGCGAACGACATGTCGGTGCGGGGCGTCGAGCCGAGCCTGTCGCCCAGCATGGACATCCAGGTGAGTTCGAATTTCGAACGTCTGTTGTTCGAGCTGCTGGGCCGCGACGCCGCGGCGACGGCCGAGACCATGCGGCGGTTCCGGGCGGAGGGGCGGATGCCGGTGCCGGACGCCGCCTGGGCGAAGGCAACCGGGCTGTTCCACGGCTTCACCCTGTCGGATGAGGGCACGCTCGCGGAAATCCGCCACCTGTGGGAGACGGCCGGGTATCTCGCCGACCCGCATACCGCGATCGGCACCGCCGCGGCGCGGGCGCATGCGCCGGCGGCGTTGGGCGTCCAGGTGGTGGTCGCCGCCACCGCGCACCCGGCGAAATTCCCCGATGCGGTGGAGCGCGCGGTCGGGCTGCGGCCGCCGCTGCCGGCGCGGCTGGCGGATCTGTATGAGCGGGAGGAGCGGTTCTCGGTGCTGCCGCTCGGCCTGGCCGCGGTCGAGGATTTCGTCCGCGCCCATGCCCGGCGGAACCGGCCAAAGGGATCGGCTGCCTGAGACGCCACCTGCCGGAATTCTCGCATCCGGCGCGGATCGGCCCTAGGTTGCCGGGAACGGCGCCGCGATCCCGGACCCAGCCTGATGCCCGATGACCTCTACCGGACCGATATCGTCACCTGGTCGCGCCAGCAGGCCGAGCGGCTGCGCCGGCACGTGGGCGGGGAGCGGGTCAACGATCTCGACTGGGAGCATGTGATCGAGGAGATCGAGGATTTGGGGAATTCCGAGATCACCGCGGTCAGGTCCTTGCTGATCCAGGCCATGGTGCATGCGTTGAAGATCGTGCGTTGGCCCGACAGCCCGGCGGTGAACCATTGGTATTAGGAAGCGATCACCTTCCTGGACCAGGCCCAGGACCGCTATCGCCGGAGCATGGCGCAGGAGATCGATGTCGCGCAGTCGTACCGGAAGGCCCACCGGCGCGTGCTGTTGCTGGCCAATGATACGTCCCCCCGGCCCATCCCCGACCGCACCGATCTCACGCTGCACGCGCTGATGGACGAGGCCGCGGACCTCCGCGCCCTGATCGACAGCCTCGGCCGCACCCAAGGCTGAACGGCCCCACTCGCGCCTGCCCCGCAGCAGGCCCATATCCCCGTATCGACGCGACCCAAGGACCCCCATGACCGAAGCCGTCCGCCTCACCCGCCTGCCCAACGGCCTGACCATCGTCTCCGAGCACATGCCGCGGGTCGAGACCGTCTCCTTCGGCGCCTATGTCGCCGCCGGCACGCGGCATGAGAGCGCGGCGGAGAACGGCGTCTCCCACTTCCTCGAACATATGGCCTTCAAGGGCACCGAGAAGCGCGACGCCCTGGCGATCGCCCGGGAGATCGAGAATGTCGGCGGCCACCTGAACGCCTACACGTCCCGCGAGAACACCGCCTACTACTGCAAGGTGCTGAAGGAGGATGTGGGCCTCGCCGCCGACATCATCGGCGACATCCTGACGCATTCCACCTTCATCCCGGAGGAGCTGGAGCGCGAGCGCGGCGTCATCCTGCAGGAGATCGGCCAGGCCAACGACACGCCGGACGACATCATCTTCGACCATTTCCAGACCACCGCCTATCCCGGCCAGCCCATGGGCCGCCCGACCCTCGGCACCGAGGACGTCATCAAGGGCATGAAGCGGGAGGCGCTGACCAATTACATGCGCCACCATTACGGGCCGGAGCGCATGGTGGTCGCCGCCGCCGGCGCGGTCGACCATGACCGCCTGCTCGACCTGGTGCAGACCCATTTCGCCGATTTGCCGCAGGTTGCCCCGCCGCCGCCCGAGCCGTCCCGCTATGTCGGCGGCGAGTACCGGGAGGAGGACGACCTGGAGCAGGTCCATATCGTCCTCGGCTTCCCCTCCACCGGCTACATGGACCGGCTGCACTACCCGTCCCTGCTGCTGTCGACCCTGCTGGGCGGCGGCATGTCGTCCCGGCTGTTCCAGGAGATCCGCGAGAAGCGCGGGCTGGTCTATTCGATCTATTCCTTTTCCCACCCCTTCCAGGATGGCGGCCTCTTCGCCGTCTATGCCGGGACCGGGGAGAAGGAGGCCGAGGAGCTGGTCCCGGTGACGGTGGAGGAGCTGCGCAAGGTGCGGACCGACGTCACCCAGGACGAGCTGGACCGCGCCAAGGCGCAATTCCGGGCCTCGCTGCTGATGTCGCTGGAGAGCACCGGCAGCCGGACCGAACAGCTCGCCCGGCAGATCCAGGTGCATGGCCGCATCATCCCGGTGGAGGAGACCAAGGCGAAGATCGCCGCGGTCACCATCGCGCAGGTGCAGGAAGCCGCCGAGGCCGCCTTCCGCGGCCCGCCGACGCTGGCGGTGCTGGGGCCGGTGGCGAAGGTGCCGGGGCTGGCGGAGATCGCGGCCCGACTCGCGGCCTGATCCTGGCGGGATCGGCGGCTGGCGCGGCCGCGCCGGCCGACGAGCCCTGCCTGGCCTGGTGGCGTGCCGCTTGCGCCATGGCGGTCCCGCCAGGCGCCGAACCTGGCGGGCCGCAGGATCGCCGAAAAGCCTGAATCGCCCGACCCATCGATGGCTGGGCGGGCTGCGT
>JBMOJU010000227.1:0-8770 GCA_049315625.1 Paracraurococcus sp. | reverse complement strand
CCGGCGTTATCCCCAGGCACCGGGACAAGCCTGTGGACAGGCTGTGGGGAAGGCCCCGCAAGCCCTTGTTCCGCCGGGTCGGTTCCCGTGGCGTTCTCCACCGCTTTGTTGGCCAGACGGATCACCGCTGGACAGCGTCCCCGGCGCCACGCCGATGGCAGGTCGGATGAGGCGCCACCGGGCCTTCGGCCATGGCGACCGGGTGACCCCGGCAAAATCGCAGGTAGATGCAATATGGCCCGGCACCACCGCGGGCGGCTTACCCACAGCGCCGGGGGCAAGCCTGGGGGCAGGTGCGGGATGTCCTGTGCAAGCCGCTGACATCGCTGGGGGACGGATGGATGGTGCGAATGCGGATCGATCGACGGGGCCGGTCCGCGGTCTGGCGGGACTGCGAAAGGCTTGCTTTTGTAATGAACCTGCGCTATGACGCTCATATGGCCGGGGGGCTTGCGCGCCGCTGCGGCGACCCCGGTGCATGGGGTTTTTTTTCCTGATTTCCTCAAACGCCCAGCGCCGAAACCCGCGCCACAGGCGGCGGGGCACGGGAAAGGCCCGAACCGGACTCAGTTTTGTTGAGCCGGCTTAAAGTCGATGTCCGGGACCTCTTCGCCGGCGAGGCACCCGCCAGGGCACCTCGCCGGTGGCCGTGGTCAGTCCTTGTAGTCCGGCTCCATGCGGTCGAGGATCCGCTTCAGCGCGGCGAAGTGCCATTCGGCATTGGACTTGTCGCCGTATTTCGGCGCCTTGCCGCTGAACTGCGCCACCGTCTCCTGCACCACGCTGTCGGGCAGGTAGGCGAGCGGCTTGCCGGTCCACATGGCATAGAGCTGCACCTGCGCCACCCGCTCGACGTAGTAGAGCCGGTCATAGGCCTCGGCGACGGTGCGGCCCACGGTGGCGACGCCGTGGTTGGCCATCATCAGCACCGTCTTGTCGCCGAGGATGCCGGCCAGCCGCTCGCCCTCGTTCTCCTCGAAGGCCGGGCCGGCATAGTGCATGTCGTAGGCGGTGTGGATCATGGTGCCGACTTCGGTCTGGCCGATCGGCAGGATCCGCGGGTCCTCCAGCCGCGACAGCGCGCTGGCGAAGGGCATGTGGGTGTGAAACACGGCGGCAGCCTTCGGCGCCAGACGGTGGATCGGCGCGTGGATGGCGTAGCAGGACCGCTCGATATGGCCCTCGCCGGCCAGCAGCGTGCCGTCGTAGCCGACCTCCATGAAGGTGGAGGCGCTGACCTCGGACCAATGGGTGCCGAAGGGGATCTGATAGTAGCGGTCGTCGGTGCCGGGCACCCGCAGCGTGAGATGGTTGAAGATGCCCTCGTGGAAGCCGTGCATGACGGCCAGGCGATGCGCTGCGGCCAGGTCGATGCGGGCCTGCCAGCGCTGGTCGGCGAGCGAGAGTTCGGCGGAGTGGTGGGTCTCGAGCGGCATGGTGGACGTTCCCGTGGTGGTTGCCGCGCCGATGCTAGACCCGCTTCGTCCCGCCTGTCGTCATGGCGCGGCGGCGCTGGGCGAATTTCCTGCCGCGCCGGTCCTCAACGGCACGGCGCGTCGTCGCCACAGCAGCAATCCCGCCGCGGTCAGCGCGCTCAGCGCCCAGCCGGCGCGTTCCCAGAGGGTCGGCATGATGCGGACCTCGATGTCCATCGCCGGCCGGTCGGGCGCGACTTCCAGGAACCCCTCCAGCGTCGGCCGCACCGGCACCGGCCCGAGCGCGTCCCAGGCCTGCCAGGCGGGGAAGAAGAATTGCGGCAGCGCCACCGGCTGCGTCGCCGCGGGGATGCGGAAGCCGCCCGGCAGGCGCTCCGCCCCCGCCGGCAGGGGCGGGACGACCCAGGGGTCGGCTTCCCCCGCGGTGATCGCCACCCAGCCGGCGGCGGCCGCCTCGGCCGGGACGTGTTCCCAGGAATAGGCGCCGGAGTAGCCGCGGGCGAAATCCAGCCGATGCGCTGCGGGCAGGAATTTCGGCCAGGCCGGGTGGCCGAACGCCACGACGGCGCCAAGGAAGGCCGGCGGCAGCGCCGCCAGCAGCAGGCCGGCGCCCAGCAGGGCCCGCGGCCGGGGCCGCGCAGCGCAGGCCAAGGCGGCGATCCCGGCGACCGCGGTGCCGAGCAGCGCCGCGCTGCGCCAGGGATGCTCCACCGCGGTGAGCTGCGGCAGGACCAGCCAGAGCGGCAGGGAGACGACGCAGCTCAACGCCAGGCTGCCCAGCAGCAGCGCCGCCAGGCCCCGCGCCAGGCCGGGCGCGTGCAACGCCGGCCAGGGTGCCGCGTCCCGCAACAGGACCAGGCCGAGCCCCGCGGCGACCAGCGTGCTGCCGCCGAAGATCGCCAGCTTGGGCGTCAGCGGCGCGAAGAACAGCAGGTTCTCCCGCCAGGAATCGTTGAACAGGTCGGCGGCGTTCGCGTGCTTCAGCAGCGCCAGCGCAGGCAGCAGGAAGGCCCCGGCAAGGGCGGCGCCCAGCCCGCCGGCCAGCAGGCTGCGCCACAGCGCGCGCCGGCCGCCGACGCCCCAGGCATAGAGCGGGCCAAGATGCGCCGCGAGGCAGCAGACCGGCAGGTTGGTCAGCGCCAGCGCCGCATAGGCCAGGGCGGTGGCGCCCACCCCCTCCGCCCGCGACCCGCTGCCGAGCCGGTCGAGCGACAGGAACAGTAGCGGCAAGAGGGCGATCGCCGCGGTCTCGCCATAGGCGAAGCGCAGCCAGGGATCGACCATCGCGGCATAGGGCAGCAGCGCGGCGAAGGCCGCCCCGGCCAGGGCGGCGCCGGGCGGCACGTGCCGGCGCAGCCAGAGCCAGGCGGTCCCCACCGCCAGCAGCCGCCAGAACCCCATGGCAAGGCCGAGGGACGTCGCCGGGGCCAGCCCGGTCACCCGCACCACCGCGGCGGCGACCCAATGCGCCATTGGCGGGTAGGAGTAGTAGGTGGTCCCGCCCAGCCCGTAATTCGTGTCCATCAGCCAGCGCGGCCAGAACACCCCCTCCGCCCAGGCGGCGGCGAGCATCTGCAGCGCCATCAACGCGAAATCCGCGTCGCGGCCAAGGTAGGTCCCAGCGACCGGGACGCCGAGCAGGGGCGACAGCGCGGCCAGGGCGGTGACCAGCGCCAGCAACGCCCAACCGACCCGTCCTGGCATCCCGCGCCCCTCGCCACCGTGGGCGAGCAAACTAGCGGCGGCGGCAAACCGTTGCGGACACGGGTGGGGGAAGTGCCGTCACGCCTGCGCGCGCTATGCGGGAAACAGCCGCGCCCGCGCCTCCGCGATCACCCGCAGCGCATCGGGCGTCAGGTCATAGGCCGGCAAATCCTCCGGCGCTGCCCAGGCGATGGCGGCAACGTCGTCGCCCGGGTGCGCCTCGCCGGCGGTCCAGCGGCCGCAATAATCGATGATGGTGTAATGCCAGCGCACCGCGCCGGCAGCGTCACGGCTGATGGAATCGAAGACCGCGGCGAGCTCCAGCGGGCCGACCTCGATCCCGGTCTCCTCCAGCAATTCGCGCCGCGCCGCGGCCTCGGTCCGCTCGCCGAGTTCCTGCGCGCCACCGGGCAGGGACCAGCTGCCCTCCCGCGGCGGCTTGCCGCGGCGGACCAGCAGCACCCGTTCCGCGCCGCGGTCGCGGCCGGTGCCGTCGAAGGCGACCACGCCGATCCCGACCCAGGGGCGGTCCGGGTATTCCCGGCTCACGGCTTGGACGCCCCCGCTTCCTGCGGCTTCAGGTCGCCGGCCAGCGGGGCGAAGGCCTTCAGCTTCCAGACGCCGACCTGGAAGGCCCAGGCGCCCCAGCGGGCATTCAGCCGCTGCGCCTCCTCGCCGCCCTCGGCCCGCAGGCGGATCCAGACATTGCCTTCGTCGAGGCTCGGCGCGACGCGCAGGCTGAGCCCGTCGGCCAGGTCGAAGCGGCTCTCGCCGATCGGCTTGCCCGGCGCCTCCGCGGCCGGCTTCACCTCGAGGAAGGTGAGGAATTCGAAGGCCCGGGCGACCTCGTCCAGCGTGACTTCGTCGGCCGGCGGCGCACCCGCCGGCTGCTCGACATGCAGCCGCGGCGCATCGGCGGCGCGGCCGAGGACCAGATCTGGTTCGCCGGAGCGGCGGATTTCGACCCGCCGGATGCGGTCCGGCGCCAGGTTGGCGATGTCGCGGTCGAGCCAGAGCTGCGGGTCGGCATCCACCGCGAGCCGCCCTTCGGCCAGCCAGGCCTGGCTCTCTTCCGGCCGGCGGACATAGATGCTCTCGGGCACGTTGCCCTGGGTGCGGACCCGGCGGCGGCCGAGGATGAGTTCGGCGAGCGGCGCGCCCTTGCCATCCAGCACCCGCAGCAGCAGCGCCGTGCTGCCCGCCTGGCCCGGATCATCGACGCCGAGCCGGGCATGCTGGCCGGGATCGGCCGTGCGCGCCTCGGTCAGGCGCAGCTCGGTCAGGCCGACCAGCATCTCCCGCAGCTTCTCAGCGCGGACCGGATAGCCGCCCTTGTCGGCGAGGCCCCAGGCATCGCCCTGGCGGGCCAGAACCACGCTGCCTTCATGCTTGCGGATCTCGATCCGCGCGGCGCCCTGCAACCGGTCCGCGAGGCCGGGGAAGGCGAGGCCGCCGGGGGCGAATTCCTGCCGCTCGATCCCCCGCGGGGTCAGCAGCCCGGCGGCGGCGACCGAGGCGGCGGCGGCGCCGCCGAGGATGAGCAGGCTGCGGCGGTTCATGCCCGGCGGCTCCTCAGGCCCGCGCCGCGGCGCGGCGGCGGCCGCGGACCACGGCGAGGCCGATGGCGAAAGCGGTCAGCAGCGCCGGGACCAGGGCGATGTTGGCGACGCGCAGCACCGTCTCCAGCCCCTCGATCTCCCGCCGCAGGTCGAGCTGCACGGCGCGGAGCTGACGGCGGGTGGCGATGATCTCCTCCCGCGCCCGGTCGATCTCGGCGCGCTGCTCCGGCGTGATGACGCTCTGCGCCTGGTTGCGCTCGGCGCCCGGGGCGGTGGGCGTGCCCTGGCGCAGCTCGCGCAGCCGCTTCTCGGTCGCTTCCAGCTTCTGGGTCAGTTGCCGCTCGGTCTGGCGGTACTCGGCATCGGCGTTGCGGCGGATATCCTCGACCAGCTCGAATGGGCGCAGGCTCTCCCCGCGGGAGCGCAGCGAGATCAGCGCGTCGGAGCCGGAGAGGGTATCGGCCAGGTTGGTGACGAAGGGGCCGTTGCCGCTGAATGGCGTCGCTACCTGCTGGCCGAAGAAATCCTGCACCCGTACCCAGAAGCGGTCCTCCAGGATGTCGCTGTCGTTGGCGACGACGATGTTGGCAGGGCCGGCACTGCGGGCGCGATGCGCGGGCAGGTCGGCTGGGCGTTCCTGGCCCTCGCCCGGGGTGGGCGGGCCGTCCGGGAAGGCGGAGGCGAGTTCGCCGCGCACCCGGGCCGCGATCACGTGGCGTTCGTTGCCGCTACGGAAATCGGCGAGTAGGCGGACCGGGTTGGGCTCCTGCCGCACCCGGGCCGCGTCGACGAGCATGGTCTGTGCCGAGGTGGTGAGCAGCGGGGTGAATTCGATGGTCGCCCCGGGCTTCTTCCGCACCTCGCCGGCGGAGGCGACGGTGATCTGCTCGAGCTGGGCGAGCGAGACGTCGTCGCGGTTCAGGCTGTCGCCCTGCAGGTTGAACCAGGCGACGTAATCCACCGCCTGCACCCGGTCGCCCGGATTGGCCCGCACCCGCCAGGCACCGCGGAGGTCGAGCACCACCTGGTCGGACGGCGCCTCGATGCCCCAGGCGTTCAGCAGGCGGTCGAGCGATGAGGACGTGGCGGTCGGCGGCTGGCCGGTCGGGCCGGGGCGGCTGGCCTGGCTCTCGCTGTGCGGGTCGACCAGCACCATGAGCTTGCCGCCGCGCATGACGAATTGGTCGATGGCGTACTGCGCGGCGTCCGACAGGCCCTGCGGATGGGCGACGACCAGCACCTGCACCTCCGGCTCGATCACCGGGGCGTCGAGCGGAATGTCCTTCACGGTGAAGAACTGGCGCAGCTGGGTCATCACCACCGCCGGCTGGCCGAGCTGCGGCTGGCGCATCATCATCGCCCGCGGGTCGCCGTTCAGCGGCAGGGCGGTCATCATCCCGATCACCGGGCGGGTCGGGTTGGACAGGTCGTAGACCAGCCGGGTCAGGTCGTATTCAAGGAAGCGCTCGCGCTCCGGCTGGAAGAAGCCGATCGAGCGCTCGTCATCCACCAGGTTGGTGCCGGAGAGGCCGAAATAGACCTGCTCGCCCGACTGGTCGACTGGCACGCCCTGTAGGCCGAGCGCCATGGCGCGGTCCTCCAGCTCCGAGAAGGGCTCGGGGTCGAGGACTTCGAGCTTCACGCGGCCGCCCGAAAGGCTGGCGTATTCGGCCAGCATCTCCCGCACCCGGTCGGCATAGGCGCCGTAGACCGGGATCGCGGCGCCGAGCCGGCGGGAATAGAACAGCCGCAGGGTGACCGGGTCCTTCAGCCCGGCGAGCACCTGCTTCGTGCCGTCCGACAGCGTGTAGAGCCGCTGCTCCGTCAGGTCGACGCGGGCGCGCGGCAGCAGCCGGTCGGCCAGCATGTTGACGCCGACGGCGAGCACCGCGGCGGCGAGCAGGCCGAGGGCGGAGGACCAGAGGCGCCGGCCGGGCATGGGAGTCGCGGGCATGGGTCAGTCCGCCTTCCGGTGGTCGAGCACCACCGCGTTCACGAACAGGAAGAAGCCGATGAAGGAGGCAAAGAAGACCAGGTCCCGCGCCGAGACCACGCCGCGGGTGAAGCCGGTGAAACGGTCGGACACCGAGAGCGCGCGGGCGACTTCTGCCAGCACCGGCAGCCGCTGGGTGAGGAATTCGGTCACCACCGGGCTGCCGGCGGCGGCGAAGATGAAGCAGAGCGCGACGGCGAGAACGAAGGCGACGACCTGGTTCTTGGTCAGCGCCGAGACCGCGGCGCCGAGCGCCAGATAGGCGCCGGCCACCAGCAGGCAGCCGACATAGCCGGCCAGGATGACGCCGTTGTCGGGCTCGCCCAGGATGTTCACGGTGATCCAGAGCGGGAAGGTCAGGGCCAGCGCGATGCCGCAGAAGGCCCAGGCGGCGAGGTATTTGCCGACCACCGCCTGCCATTGCGGCAGGGGCAGGGTCAGCAGCAGCTCGATGGTGCCGAGCCGGCGCTCCTCCGCCCAGAGCCGCATGGTCAGGGCCGGCACCAGGAACAGGAACAGCCAGGGCACGAAGGAGAAGAAGGGCTGCAAATCGGCCTGGCCGCGGCCGAAGAAATTGCCCAGCGTGAAGGTCAGCGCGCCGGCCAGAACCAGGAAGATGACGATGAAGACATAGGCGACGGGGGTGGCGAAATAGCCGGACAGCTCGCGCCGGGCGACGATGAAGGCTGCGGGCATCATGCCGCCGGCTCCCCGAGGGTGAGGCTGCGGAAGACCTGGTCCAGCGTCTGGCCCTGGCGTTCCAGCACGGAGGGGGCGGCATCCACCACCACCTTGCCGCGGGCGATGATGATGGCGCGGGTACAGACGGCGCCGACCTCCTCCAGGATATGCGTGCTGATGACGATCGCCTTCTCTGGCGCCATGCGGCGGATCAGCGCCCGGACCTCATGCTTCTGGTTGGGGTCGAGGCCGTCGGTCGGCTCGTCCAGCACCAGCACCGGCGGGTCGTGCAGCAGCGCCTGGGCCAGGCCGACACGGCGCTTGAAGCCCTTGGACAGGGTCTCGATCGGCTGGAGGCGGACGCCTTCGAGCTGGGTCAGCGTCATGGCATGCGCCACCCGGTCGTCGAGTTCGGAACCGCGGAAGCCACGGATGCGGCCGGTGAAGGCCAGGAAGCCGGTGACCGTCATCTCCGGGTAGGTCGGTGCGCCTTCCGGCAGGAACCCGAGGCTGCGCTTCGCCGCCACCGGCTGGGAGACGACATCGGCGCCGCAGATGCGGGCGGTGCCGGAACTGGGCGGCATGAAGCCGGCCAGCATGCGCATGGTGGTCGACTTGCCGGCGCCATTCGGGCCGAGGAAGCCCAGGACCTCCCCGCGCGCGACGCTGAAGGAGACGTCGTCCACGGCGGTGAACCCGGAAAAACGCTTGGTCAGGCGCTCGATCTCGATCAGCGCGGCCAATGCTGGTTCCCCCCGTCGCAGAGCCTTATGGCCGCCGGATGTACAAGCCTCACAGGGCATTGCAAGGGGCGGCTAAGCCATTGGTTGCAACCGAGTGTGACGCAGGCCAGATTCCTCCGCGGAGGGTTCCGCCATGGATGCGCCCAGCCTGTACGAGACCGACATCCTGGAATGGAGCGAGCAGCAGGCGGCGGTGCTGCGCGCCGTGGCGGCGCGGGCGGACCGGCCGAACGGTCTGGACTTCGAGAATGTGGTGGAGGAGATCGAGGCGGTGGGGCGCGGCCAGCTTCGGGCGGTGGAAAGCCACATCCGGCTGATTCTGGAGCATCTGGCGAAGCTGGCCTCGGCACCGGACAGTCCGGCGGCAGGCCATTGGCTGGCCCAGATCCTGAACTGGCGGGCGGAGCTGGAGGCCACGATCAGCCCCTCCATGCACCAGCGCGTCGATCTCGACCGCTGGTGGAGGAAGGCGCTGGAGGTTGCCGATGCACGGCTTGCGGCCAATGGCCATGCCCTGCTGCCTGGCCTGCCGGATGCCTGCCCCATCCTGCTGCCGGACTTGGTGGCGTCGCGCTTCGACATCCCCACCGCCGTCGCCCGCATCCGCGCCGCGGCGGGCGATTGACGTAGGAGGGGACAGCATGGACGCGCCGG
>JBMOJU010000631.1:0-1984 GCA_049315625.1 Paracraurococcus sp. | reverse complement strand
GCCGCCCGCGCGGCGGAGGCCCGCAAGGCCGAGCTCGACCGCGCCTTCGAGGCGCTGCGTACCGCCCCGGACGAGGGCGGCGCCGCGTTGGTCGAGGGCCGCATCCGCAGCCTCTGGGCGCAGACCGCCACGCCGTCGACCACGCTGCTGCTGCGCCGCGGCGCCCGCAACGTGGAGGCGCAGTTGCCGGCGGAAGCGCTGGAGGATTTCGACGCCGCCATCACCCTGCAGCCGGACTTCCCGGATGCCTGGTACCTGCGCGCCCAGGCGCACGCCCGGGCCGGGGACAATGCCGCCGCGGCGCGCGACCTGCAGGAGGTGCTGCGGCTGGAGCCGCGCCACTGGGCGGCGCTGGTCAGCCTGGCGTCGTTGCAGGGGGAGGCCGGGAATGCCATGGGCGCGCTGCGCAGCCTGGAGGCGGCGCTGGCGATCAACCCGCGCATGCCCGGCGGGGCGGACCGGCTGAAGGAGCAGCGCCGCAAGGCCGAAGGCGACACGACCTGATCCGAAATATCAACCCTGGATTACACCGGCGTTATTCGAATGCTGCATGGCAGCAATCCGAACGGATTATTGGTCTGTAATGTTCAGCGGGTCCAAATAGGCGGGGACGAAGACGGGGCCGCATGGCTCCGCCGAACAAGGATCCCTCCCGTGAACGAGCTTCTGACCATGCTTCCCTGGGTGTTCGGCCTGGTGGCCGCCGCCGCGGCGGTCCAGGTCTCGAAGTAGCCGGACGGGCGGCGGGGCGATCCGCCGCCCATTCCATATCCGCCGCGTGCCGCCGCAATGCGCGGATGGCACGCACCGGTGGCCGGCGCCAGATTGGCGGCATGACGCACATGGCCCCCATCCTCGACCCTGATGCCGCCCGCTGGGATGCCCTGCTGGCGCGCGACCCGGCCCCCGCCTGTGGGGCCTTCCTCTACGCGGTGACGACCCAGGGCGTGTTCTGCCGCCCCGGCTGTCCTTCCCGCCCGCCGTTGCGGCGCAACGTCCGCTTCTACGCGGATGTGCCGGAAGCCGAGGCGGCCGGGTTCCGCGCCTGCAAGCGCTGCGACCCCAAGGGCGACCGCGCCGCCATCCATGCCGCCGCCATCCGCGCTGCCTGCGACCTGATCGAGGCGAGCGAGGGCATCCCCAGCCTGGCGACGCTGGCCGACCGCGCCGGCTATGCGCGACACCATTTCCTGCGGCTGTTCAAGGAGATCACCGGCGTCACCCCGCATTCCTATGCTGCCTCCGTCCGCGCCCGCCGGCTGCAGGCCGCGCTCCAGGCCGGCGACCGCGTCGCCGAGGCGGTGGCCGGCGCCGGCTACGGCTCGGAGAGCCGGGTCTATGAGGCACCCGGCCGGGTGCTCGGCATGACCCCCGGCGCGGCGCGGCGGGGTGGGGAGGGCGAGACCATCCGCACCGCGACGGCGATGAGCGTGCTCGGCCCGCTGATGGTGGGCGCGACCGAGACCGGCGTCTGCTTCATCGGCTTCGCCGAGGATTACGACGCGCTGGAGGGCGATCTGCGCCAGCGCTTCCCTAAGGCGCGGGTGGAGCCCGCCCCGGCGGCGCTGGCCGCGACGGTGCGCCAGGTGGTGGAGTTCCTCGACGAGCCGAAGGCGGCGCTGGCCCTGCCGCTCGACCTGCGCGGCACCGCCTTCCAGCGCCGGGTGTGGGAGGCGCTGGTGGCGATCCCCTTCGGCGAGACCCGCACCTACGGCCAGATGGCCGAGGCGATCGGCGCGCCGAAGGCGGTCCGGGCGGTGGCCCGGGCCTGCGCGCAGAACCATGTCTCGCTGGCCGTGCCCTGCCACCGGGTGGTGGGCAAGGATGGCGACCTGACCGGCTATCGCTGGGGCGTGCCGCGCAAGCGGGCGATCCTGGTGAAGGAGCGGGCGGGGCTGAAGTAAGGGAAGAGCGGGGAGGAGGTATCCTCCCCGCGCCCCACCTCTATTTCTCTGACGCTGGCGCTCGCCGCGCGACGATTGCC
>JBMOJU010000012.1:0-34372 GCA_049315625.1 Paracraurococcus sp. | reverse complement strand
CGGCGAAGCCGACCTCCCCTTGCTCTGGGACCGCATCGTCGGCCGCCGCCCCCTGCCGCGCTGGGCCGAGCCGGCATGAGCGGGTGGTGTCCGAACCAGGAAAACCGCGGCGTTCAGGGCGCCGCGGCGGCGTGGGCCGGCGACACGCCGGTCAGCAGCAGGATGCCGAGGCCGCGCATGATCGCGTCGTACCCGGCATCCAGGGTGCCGATGGCGGGGCCGAGCTCCCGCCGCGGGACCGCCGCAAGTTGGTGGAGGGCGAGGATATGCGTCCCACCTTCGAATTCGAAGACCGGGTGCAGGTCCCGCACCGGCTGCCCGGCCTGGCCGGGCGGCAGCAGCGGCGCGACCACGCGGGTCGGCAGGTGGTCCAGCAGGTCGTGCTGCAGGTCGACGACCAGCACGCCGTCCAGCCGGTGCAGGTCGAAGCGGGCCATGCTCAGAAGCTGCGGAACCGCGCCAGCGGCAGGCCGTGCCGCTCCAGGGGCTCGGCCCAGGATTGCATGGCCGCGGCGTTCTCCGCCTTCCAACGCTGGGCACGCGCCGCCTGCACCGCGGCGCCGAGCCCGGCCTCGCAGGCGCGGGACAGGTTGACCCCGAGCGCCTTGGCCTCGGCGACGAGGATTTCCGGCAGGCTCACATTGGTGGGGCGGCGGGCGGTGGCGGACATCGGCTTGGCCTCCTGCGCAGGAACTATGCGCAGGCGGTGCTGCCGCTTCAAGCATCGCCCCTGGACGAAGCTGCCGCAGAAGGCCGATATCGGCGACCGGAGGAGACCCAATGCCGCTCGACACCCCAAGCCCCTCGGCCGCCGCCTTCGAATTGCCCGAGGCCACGCGCGAGCTGCGCGAGACCGCCCTGGCCTTCGCCCGGGAGAGGCTGGCGCCCAAGGCGCTGGAATGGGACCAGGCGCGTCACTTCCCGGTCGAGGAGATGCGCGAGGCCGCCGCCCTCGGCATGGCCGCGCTCTATGTGCGGGAGGAATCGGGCGGCGCCGGCCTCAGCCGGCTCGACGCCGCGGTGGTGTTCGAGGCGCTGGCGATGGGCTGCCCGACCGTCTCTGCCTACCTGTCGATCCACAACATGGTCGCCTGGATGATCGACCGCTTCGGCGACGATGCGCAGCGGGCGCAGTACCTGCCGGCGCTGATCCCGATGCGGCAGGTCGCCAGCTACTGCCTCACCGAGCCAGGCTCGGGCTCGGATGCCGCGGCGTTGCGCACCCGGGCGCGGCGCGATGGCGGGGACTATGTGCTGGACGGCAGCAAGCAGTTCATCAGCGGCGCCGGCGCCTCCGACCTCTACCTGACCATGGTGCGGACGGGCGGGGAGGGGCCGGGCGGCGTCTCCGCCCTGCTGGTGCCGAAGGACACGCCGGGCCTGTCCTTCGGGGCGAACGAGAAGAAGATGGGCTGGAACGCCCAGCCGACCCGCGCGGTGATCTTCGAGGGCGCCCGCGTGCCGGCCGCGGCGCTGCTGGGGCAGGAAGGGCAGGGGTTCCGCTTCGCCATGGCCGGGCTGGATGGCGGCCGGCTGAACATCGCCGCCTGCTCGCTCGGCGGCGCCCAGGCCGCGCTCGACATCGCGCTGGCCTATGTCCAGGAAAGGCGCGCCTTCGGCAAGGCGATCGCCGATTTCCAGAACACCCAGTTCCGCCTGGCCGACATGCAGACCGAGCTGGAGGTCTGCCGCACCTTCCTCTGGCGCGCCTGCTCGAAGCTGGACGCCAAGGCGCCGGACGCCACCGCCTTCTGCGCCATGGCCAAGCGCTTCGTCACCGACACCTGCTCGAAGGTCGCCGACGATGCGCTGCAACTGCTCGGCGGCTACGGGTACCTGGCGGAATACGGGATCGAGAAGATCGTCCGCGACCTCCGCGTCCACCGCATCCTGGAAGGGACGAACGAGGTCATGCGGCTGATCATCGCGCGGTCGATGCTGGGGCGGCGGGCGTGATCCTCTGGGGCTACTGGCGGTCCTCGGCGGCCTATCGGGTGCGCATCGCGCTGAACCTGAAGGGCCTGGCCGCCGAGCACCGCTTCCGCCACCTGCGGCAGGACCAGCAGCGCGCGCCGGATGCGCTGGCGCTGAACCCGCAGGGCCTGGTCCCGGCGCTGGTGCTGGACGACGGCGCGGTGCTGACCCAGTCGCTGGCGATCTGCGAGTACCTCGACGAGACGCACCCGGCGCCGCCGCTGCTGCCGCCCGAGCCCCTGGCCCGTGCCCGGGTCCGCGCCTTCGCCCAGGCGATCGCGGCCGAGATCCATGCGGTGCAGAACCTCCGCGTCATGAACCGGGTGAAGGCGCTGGGCCACGACCAGGCGGTCGCCCATGCCTGGGCGCGCGACACCATCGCCGAGGGCCTGGCCGCCTGCGAGGCGCTGGTCCAGGACCAGCCGGGGCCCTTCTGCTTCGGCGCCGCCCCGGGGCTCGCCGACATCGCCCTGGTCCCGCAACTCTACAACGCCCGCCGCTTCGGCGTGGACCTCGCCGCCATGCCGCGGCTGCTGGCGGCCGAAGCGGCCTGCCTGGCGCTGCCCGCCTTCGCGGATGCGGCGCCGGAAGGCCAGCCGGATGCCGAATAGGCTTGCAACCGGCGCGCGTTTTCCGCACACCATGCGGAATGGTCGTTCGAACTGCCATGGCCGCGCTGCTGGCGCTGACGCTGCCCGCCGCGGCGCAGACCCGTTTGGTGGTGCCGGATGGCGCGGTGGTGGCCGTCCCGGCCCGCGGCGCGCCGGACCCGATGCGCCCCGTCGCGTCGCCGCGGCCCCGGGTCGCGCGGCTGGCGCCGATCGAGACGCCGCCAGCGGTGCCGGCCGAGGCCGCGCTGATCCCGCTGGCCGCGGCCGCCGCCCTGGCCGCGGCGGTGGCGGGCGGTGGCGGGGGCGGCGGGGTCTCCGCCCCGGTCAGGACCCGCTGACCGCCGGCGACCGGCGGCGCAATTCCCGGCCGATATTCGCCCGCGCCCGCGCCTCGAACGCCGCATACAGCCGCGGGTGGCGCAGCAGCCTTGGGGCGGCGCCGAGGCGGGACAGGAAGGCCCGTTGCGCGGCGGCGAAGGCCGCGTCGTCCATGGCGCGGGCTTCCACCCGCAGGTCGCGGCCGTTGCGGTCGAAGACCTCCGCCTCCTCGCCGATCGGGCTGAGATCGAGGTCCAGCATCCATTGCCGCGCCGCCCCTGGCGTGCCCCGCGGCACCGTCGCGCCCAGGTGGTCGGCGGTCGCCAGGATGGTGTCGGCCACCCAGGCGATCTCGGCCGGGGTGAAGCCGGGCAGGCGTCGTGCCGTCCGCCGCCACAGCGCGGCGGAGCGTGCCTCATTGGTCGCCGCCCCCGGCACCAGGACCGCATCGTGGAACAGGATGGCGGCGGCGATCAGCCGGGCAAAGCGCCGCCGGGACATCGGACCGGCCCGGCCGTAGCGCCGGTGGCGCGCCCAGAGGACCGCCAGGTGCCGCAGTCCGTGATAGCCCCGCCAGGGCGCCGTCATGCGACGCAGAAGATCGGCCTGGATGTCGGCGGGCAGGGCGATCGCATCCAGCAGGGCCTGCAAGCCGCGCGGGCGCTTCATGGTTGTGCCGGGATGGTGGGCATCGCACGCCTGAGCGCGTGTCGCGGCAGATCGGACGGTCCTGATCGCCTTGGGCCGCGGCGGTCGCGTGGCGAGGTCGGGCTGGCACGAATGCGTGGTCACTCCTGGTGGGGTTCTACCCGATCACGCCAGCGCGGCCCGCAGCGCGATCGGTCCTGGTATCGTACCGAGCGCCGGCAGGTTCCACCTGCGTGCCCCTCAGACGCCGTACGCCATTCGGCGCCGCGGCCCGGCGGGCCGCAGGGCGGGACGTCTTGCGCCGGGTATCATGCGTCGGTCGTGTCTGGCGGCGATCAACCAAGGGCGGGGTTGTCGCCGCGCCGCCTGGCCCCGCCCGGGCCGCGTCGCTGCCGGGCCGTGGCGGGGCGACCTGGCCCCGGCCGGGCGCAGGGCCTCGCGCCCTGGCATCACATTTCCATGTGATATCCGCCGAATGCGGCGGTCGGGTAGGCTGCGGGGTGGTCCGCTTTCCGGCTCCCCGCAGTCGGTCACGCATGGACAACATCGCAACTAACATGCCGCATCGCGGGGTCCGGCGCTGTGCGATGTCGCACAGTCCGTCTTGCGGAGAATGGTGCAGTGCAGTCTGCTAGCCACCTCACCGAAGAGCGCGTGCAACCATGCCTCAGGGCCCGGATGAAGAGCGGCTCGCGCGTTTCCCGCTGCTGCGGGACGCGGATCCTGGCCTGCTGGCCGAAGCCTCCCGCCACGCGCGCTGGCGGCGGGTGCAGCCCAACGAGGCCGTCATCGATTACGACGACACCTCGGACGACGTGTTCCTCATCATCTCCGGCACCGTCCGCATCGCCGTCCACTCCGCCAGCGGGCAGGAGGTCATCCTGGGCGATGCGGGGGCCGGCGAGATCTTCGGCGAGATGGCGGCGATCGACGGCCTCAGCCGTTCGGCCAACGTCACGGCCATCAACAGCTCCGTCCTGTGCTCCCTGCCGCAGGCCATTTTCCTCAAGCTGGTGCTGCAGACCCCCTCGGCCGGACTGCAATTGCTGCGCCTGCTGACCGCCCGGCTGCGGCTGCTGGATGCCCGCAACGTGGAAATGGCGGTGCTGCCGGTGCGGCACCGGCTGGTCGCCGAGTTGCTGCGGCAAGGCCGGCCGCGGGAGGACGGGCAGCTCCGCATCAGCCCACCGCCGCCGCAGCATGTTCTGGCGAACCGGATCGGCGCCCGGCGGGAGGCCGTCTCGCGCGAGCTTTCGGCGCTACAGCGGGAGGGGCTGGCGACGGCGAGTCGAACCGGCATCGTGCTGCTGAAGCCGGATGCGCTGCGCGAGGGGCTGCGCCGCGCCATGGCCGGCGACCCCGGCAAGGGGCCGAAGAAGGCCTGAGGCGCGCGACCTACTCCGCCGCCGCGACCGGGCGCTTCGCCCGCCGCTCGCCCACCAGCGCCATCGCCATCGTCGCCACGATGAAGAAGACCGAGGCGGCGAAGACCAGCAGCGGCTGGCCCTGGTCCATGAGCACGCCATAGAGCATCGGCCCCACCGTCCCGCCGATGTTGAAGCCGGTGGTGACGATGCCGAAGACCCGGCCGACCGCATCCGGCGGTGCCGCGGCGCGCACCAGCATGTCGCGCGACG
Source organism: Paracraurococcus sp. (assembly GCA_049315625.1). Classification (GTDB taxonomy): domain Bacteria; phylum Pseudomonadota; class Alphaproteobacteria; order Acetobacterales; family Acetobacteraceae; genus Paracraurococcus. Next base: position 29,184 of record JBMOJU010000012.1, on the reverse strand, counting down.
GCATGATCATGCCCGACAGGAACCCGGCCGCCCCCATGGCGGCGACCAGCGGCACCGGCCCGAGCGGCACCAGCCCGACCAGCGCCACCAGCGCGCCGGTCAGCCCGAAGCCGAGCGCCGCCACGTCGCCATGCCGGGTGGTCCGGTCGGCGACCACGCCGCCGGCCAGCACGCCGAAGGCGCTGAGCAGCATGAAGGCGCTGAGTGCCACATTGGCCGCGGCGAAATCGACGCCGCGGCCGTTCACCAGCGCGGCCACCGAGAAATTCTGCACCCCGCCGAGCGACAAGCTGAGCAGCGCGAAGAACGCCGTCAGCATGATGACGGCCGGCGTAAGCACCGAGCCGCCAGCGGCGACCGGCTTCGCCTTGACGGCGCGCGGCGCCGGCGCCGGATCGGCGGCCAGCGCCAGCGGAATCGCCGCGGCGGCGGCCAGCGCGCCGGCGGCGAACAGCGCGGCCGACAGTCCGCCATAGGCCGAAAGCCCGAGCATCAGCGCCGGCGCCAGCGCGCCGCCGAGATAGCCGGCGAAAGTGTGGATGGAGAAGGCCCGGCCGATCCGCGCCTCGCCGATGCCGCGCGACAGCAGCGCGTAGTCGGCCGGGTGGTAGACGGCATTCGCCACGCCGAGTGCCGCCGAGGCCATGAGCAGCGCGGGGTAGGTGGGAAACAGCGCCAGCGCGATGAAGGCGGTGGCCGCCAGGCCCAGCCCGGCCACCAGCACCCGGCGGGAGCCGAAGCGGTCCACCACGAAGCCCATCGGCGCCTGGACGACGCCGGAGACGATGTTGAACAAGGTCAGCGCCAGGCCGAGCTCGATGAAGCCGACGCCGAGCTGCGCCTGCAGCAGTGGGAAGAGCGGCGGCAGCACCAGCATATGCAGGTGGCTGACCAGATGCGCGGCGGAGACGAACCCGAGGGTGCGGGTCTCCGCCGGGGTCCAGGCCCGGGTCTGCTCCATGGGGTGGCGTTCCCTCGACTGCTTGCCGGGCAGATGGGGTGCCCCGGGCGCGCTGCCAGGATCGGGCCGGCAGGGGCGCCTGGGAAGCCAAGGCTGGTCAGGGGCAGGCGCGCGCCGCGGGCATGGCTGGGGGGCGCGTGGTAGCCAGAGCCGATGGCGTTACCGGCTCGGCCGGCGGCTCCGGGGCCCTCGCTGAGCCCGCGGGACGCATGCACCCGCCCCGCGCGGGCTGCCGCCAAACGGTCATGACGCTCGGCGCTTCCCTTGGCCCCACGCATCGCTTTAGCCTTCCAAAGCCGGACTCAACACGGCGGAGGAAACGCGATGCGTTTGATGACGATGGCGGCGGCTGCCGCGCTCGCCCTGGCCCCTGTGGCGGGGCAGGCCCAGGGCACTTGGTACCCGTCCAAGTATGGCGCCAACGACCAGATCGGCGCCATGAACCTGCTGACGCCGCAGAAGGTGCTGGAAGCCACCAAGCTGGTCACCCGCGGCCAGGTCTACCGCCTCGGCGTGCCGGTCGGGCGCGAGACGCCGGCCTTCCCGCCGCGCAGCGCCGCCGTGACCATCATGATGCCGGACCAGTTCGGCGGCGCCACCGTGCCGTCCGAGAACAAGATGTCCTATGTGGACGACATGTTCACCGGCTGGCTCGGCGTCGGCAGCCAGCTCGACAGCTTTGCCCATCTCGGCATCGACAACACCTTCTATAACGGCAACAAGGCGGCCGACTTCATCCACACCACCGGCGTCACCAAGCTCGGCGTCGAGGGCATCCCGCCCATGGTCACCCGCGGCGTGCTGGTGGACATGGCGCGCGCCCGGAACAAGCCGATGCTGGCGGAAGGCGAGATCATCACCGCCGACGACCTGCGTGCGGCCATGCAGGCGCAGGGCGTCACGGTGCGGCAGGGCGACGTCATCCTGATCCACACCGGCTGGGTCAGCCTGCTGGAGACCGACCCGGCCCGTTTCGGCAAGGGTGAGCCGGGCATCGACCTCGGTGCCGCCGAATTCCTCGCCGGCCTCGGCGTCGTCGCCGTCGGCGCCGATACCTGGGGGGTCGAAGCCGTGCCGTTCAAGAACCCCGCCCGGGTCTGGGAAGGCCACCAGCACCTGCTGGCGAAAAGCGGCGTCCACATCCTGGAGGTGATGGACACCCGCGCCCTGGCACGCGACCAGGCGACCGAGTTCCTCTTCGTGCTGGGCCAGCCGCTGTTCAAGGGCGCGGTTCAGTCGATGATCAATCCGATCGCCATCCGCTGATACCGGGCCACCGATGACCGGGCGCGGCGGCGCTACCCACGCTGCCGCGCCTGCCAGATCTTCCAGCCGATCACGCCGAAGACGCAGGCCATGATGCCCAGACCCACCGGCCCGGCCCACTCCTCCACCAGCTTGAATTTCTCCTCCAGCAGGTAGCCGGCCAGGGTCAGCCCGCCGGTCCAGATCGTCGTGCCGACCGCGGTCCAGCCGTAGAAGGTCGCGCGGGGCATGGCGATCAGCCCGGCCGGGATGGAGATACCGGTGCGCAGCCCGGGCATCATCCGGCCGATGCAGACCGCCGCCGGCCCGTTGCGGCGCAGCGCCGCCTCGGCCTTGCCGGCCTCCTCCCGTCCCAGCCCGGTCACCCGCTGCATCCGGTCGAGGATCCGGTACATGCGTTCGGTGCCGAAGGCGCGGGCGATCTCGAACCACACGGCATTGCCCGCCAGCGACCCGGCGATGCCCGCCAGGATCACCGCAGGCAGCGACATCTGGCCGCGTGCGGCGGCGAAGCCGGCCAGCGGCATCACTACCTCCGACGGCAGCGGCGGAAACAGGTTCTCCGCCACCATCAGCAGGAAGACGCCGGCCAGCCCGCCGGACGCCACCAGATCGGTCGCCCAGTCGATCATGCGCCGCGCCGGAACAGCATCAGCGTGACCCAGCGGCCACGGGTGTAGTTGAATCCGGTCACCTGGCCGATCTCCTGCAACGGCAAGGACAGTGCCGCAACCTCGCGGTGGAAGTCACGTTCCGCGCGATCGCCCACCGCGACCACCCGGCCGGCGCCGCCGGCGAGGAAGCGGGCCGCGTCGGTGCCGGTGCGCAGCAGGCTGGTCTCCCCGCCGACGGCGAACAGCACCGAGGGCTCGGAATGGCTGGTGATGCCGAAATCGCGCGCGGCCAGGCCCGGCGCCCGGTCCTGCAGCATCGCCGCCAGCCTTGGTGCGATCCATAGCGGCTGCAGTCGCGGCACCACGGCTTCCAGGACCACGCCATAGAGCGGGACCGCGAGCAGCGCGCCGAGCAGCCCGGCGCGACCCCAGGCGCCACCCCAGGCGGTGCGCGCCACGACCCAGACCAGCACGACCCCGAGCAGCCCCACCAGCAGCCCCGGGCCGAGGGTCTCTCGCAGCAGGAACCAGCCCGCTGCCTCCGCCACCAGGGCCAGGCCGAGCGCCGCGAGCGCCAGCGCCGCCAGGGCGAACCAACGCCACCAGCGCGGTGGGAGGCGGCGCAGCGGGTCCATCGCCCAGGCGGCGCCGAGCAGCATCAGCGCCGGATACAGCGGCAGGGTGTAGTGCGGCAGCTTGGTCGAGACCGCCTCGAACACCAGCCAGGACGGCACCACCCAGGCCAGCAGGAAGCGGGTCGGTGGCTTCAGCCTCTCCCGCCAGGCGGTCGGCAGGGCACACAGCACGATCCAGGCGGCCGGGAAGGCGGTGATGCCGAAACTCAGGATATAGAAGCCGGGCGGGCCGCCATGCTTCTCCTCCCCGCTGCCGATCTTCGACAGCATGTCGCCGCCGACCGCCTGCTGGAAGAAGCGGCCTTCCGTGGCGATGCCGATGGCGACGAACCAGGGCGCCGCCGCGGCCACCATCAGCGGCAGGCCCCAGCCGAACCGCAGCGCCGGCAGCCAGGGGGCGCCCTTGTCGGCGATGGCCAGCGTGATGCCGGCGAGCAGCGGCACCATCGGCCCGACCGGCCCCTTCAGCAGCATGCTCGCCCCCAGCACCAGCCAGAAGGCGGCGGCCTGCCGGGCGGTGAATTGTGCCGGCCGCAGATAGGCCTGGGCGAACAGCCCCATGGCGGCGGCGACGCTGGCCAGCAGCGCGGCATCGGTCTTGGCGATATGCGCTTCCGCCACCAGCACCAGGGAAGACGCCAGCATCGCGGCGCCGAGCAGCGCGGCGCGCCGGCCGACCAGCGATCGGCCCCAATGGAAGGTCGCCAGCACGGCGAGGATACCACCCAGCAGGCTCGGCAGGCGGTAGGGCCAGATGTCGCGGCGGCTGCCGAGATGCGTGGCCTCGACCAGGTGGACCGACGCGGCCTGCAGCCAGTGGATCCCGGCGGGCTTCTTGTTCCGCTCCTCCTCCCCCACCCGGATGCGGACATAGTCGCCGCTGTCCAGCATCTGCTTCGTCGCCTGGGCAAAGCGGCTTTCGTCGCGGTCGGTGGCCGGCAGGGTGAAGAAGCCCGGCAGCCAGAGCAGCAGGCAAAGCAGGATCAGCGCCAGCCGCGGCCGGCGCTGCAAAGCCTCCGGCAGGGCGTCGAGGGAATGGTCGGGGCGGGACGGCGCCAGGAGGCTCATGGGCGCGCGCACTAGCATGGGGCGGGCGCGGGGGCCATAAAGCGCCGCCTCATGTCCAACCCGCCCCAGAACCCCGCCCGGCGCGCCGCCGCCGCCCTGCTCGATGCCGTCCTGGTCCGCCACCGGCCGCTGGAGGAGGCGCTCGACGCGCTGCCGACCGACGGCAAGCCGCACAAGGTGCGCGGCAAGGGGGAGGCGCGGCCGGGCGCCGCGCTCGCCCCGCGCGACAAGGCCGCCGGGCATCGGATCGCCGCTGCGGTGCTGCGCCGGGCGGGCTCGCTCGATGCGGTGCTGGAGCCCTTCCTGCGGCGCGAGCCGCCGGAGACGGTGCGCAACGCGCTGCGCATCGGCGCTGCGGAGCTGCTGCTGTTGGGCACGCCGGCGCATGCCGCGGTGGGCAATGCGGTGGACCTCGTCCCCGCGCCCTTCGCCGGGCTGGTCAATGCCGTGCTGCGCAAGGTCGCCGAGGCCGGGCCGGCGGCGCTGGAGGGGCTGGATGCCGAGCGGCTGGACACGCCGCCCTGGCTCTGGACCGCCTGGCACGCTGCCTATGGCCCGGGCGTGCGGTCGATCGCCGCGGCGCACCGGGCGGAAGCGCCGATCGATCTCAGCCTGAAGCCGGGGGCGGCGGCGCCGGAGGGCGGCGAGGCGCTGCCGACCGGCAGCTGGCGCTACCCGCCCGGGACGCGGGTGGCGGAGCTGGCCGGCTTCGCCGAGGGCGCCTTCTGGGTGCAGGACGCCGCCGCTGCGCTGCCGGCCCGCCTGTTGGCGGTGCGGCCCGGCGAACACGTGGCCGATCTCTGCGCCGCGCCGGGCGGCAAGACGGCGCAGCTGGCGGCGGCCGGTGCGCAGGTTACCGCCGTGGAGCGCGACCCGAAGCGGGCCGACCGGCTGCGGGAGAACCTGGCGCGGCTGCAATTGCCGGTGGAGCTGGTGGTGGCGGATGCGGCCGGCTGGGCGCCGGCGGCGCGGTTCGACGCCATCCTGCTCGACGCGCCCTGCACCGCCACGGGGACGATCCGCCGGCACCCCGACGTGCCCCACCTGAAGCGGGCCCGCGACGTGGCCAGCGCGGCGGAGCTGCAGCGCAGCCTGCTGGCGGCGGCGGCGAAGCTGCTGGCGCCCGGCGGGCGGCTGGTCTTCGCCACCTGCTCGCTCCAGGCGGAGGAAGGGGAGGCACACCTGGCCGCGGCCGGCGGGCTCGGCCTGGTTCCCGAGCCGGTGCGGCCGGAGGAGGTGCCGGGCCTGGCGGAGGCGATCTCGCCGGCGGGCGCGCTGCGCACCCGGCCCGATTTCTGGGCTGGGCGAGGCGGCATGGACGGCTTCTTCGTGGCGCGCTTCCGCAAGGAATGACCGGCGCGCCGGCCGCTGCCGCTTGACGCGGTGCCGCCGGCAGTTTCTCCTCTCGGCCAATCAAGGACCGCGCAGGCAAGCAGCGCGGCGAGGGGGAAACGCAGCATTGGCCGGGACGCCCGGCCTCGTGCATCCTTCCCCTCGCCGCTCTCCGTATGCCTTGGCGATGAGCGACAGGGAAGGAACACGAGATGCCGACAACCGGGTCATCGCGCCGCACGCTCCTCCAGGCCGGGGCGGGGCTCGGCCTCGCCGCCACGGTGCCGGCGACGGCGCGGGCGCAGACCGCCCCCGCGCGTGGCGGCGATCCGCTGCGGGTCGGCGTGCTGACCGACCTCTCCGGCCCCTTCGCCGGCGCCGGCTCCGTCCCGCTCTTCCAGGGCGCCGAGGTGGCGATCGCCCTGTTCAACGAGCGCGGCGGCGTCGATGGCCGCCCGGTCGCCGCCGTCTCGGCTGACAGCCAGAGCAAGGCCGACGTGGCGATCAACGAGGCCGAGCGCCTGCTCGGCCAGGAAGGCCTCGAGGTCGTCACCGGCGTGTATTCCTCGGCCCATGCCGTGCCGCTGTCCGGTCGGTTCGAGGCGCAGAAGAAGATGATGTGGATCACCTCGGCGATCGCCACCGCGGTGCTGAAGGACAAGAATTTCCGCTACGTCTTCCGCCCCACCGTGCATTCCGACCAATACGGCGAGGGCTCGGTCTCGGTGATCCAGGAACACGCCGAATCGAAGCTCGGCCTGGCGCCGGACAAGGTGAAGCTCGGCGTGATCTACGAGGACGGGCCCTACGGCACCGGCGTCGCCTCCGCCATCGAAGCCAACGCCAGGCGCTTCAACATGCCGATCGTGCTGAAGGAAGCCTATTCCTCCACCACGCCGGACCTTTCGACGCTGGTCACCAAGCTGCGCCGCGAACGGCCGGACGTGGTCTATCAGGTCGGCTACAACCCCGACATCACGCTGTTCCTCAAGCAGGCCAAGTCGGGCGGGCTGCGCTTCAAGATGCTGATCGGGCATGGCGCCGGCTGGTCGCAGATCGACAAGCTGTGGGACACCTTCGGCGCCGACGTGAACTACATGTGCAACGTCGATCCGGCGGCGACGCAGATGCTGGATTGGTCGAAGCTGCAGCCCGGCGTCGGCGACCTGGCGAAGACCTTCGTCGAGCGCTACGGCGCGAAGCACCAGGTGCGCGACCTGCCGCCGCATGCCTCGATGGGCTTCAACAACACCTGGATCTTCCTCGAACACGTGCTGAAGCCGGCGGTCCGCAAGACCGGCGGGATGAGCGCCGAGGCGCTGCGCGAGGCGGCGTTGCAGGTCGACATCCCGGTCGGCGGCACCATCCAGGGCTATGGCGTGAAGTTCGAGCCGCCCGGCTCGCCCATGGCCGGGCAGAATTCGCGCAGCATCGCCGTGGTGATGCAGTTCGAGAATGCCAAGTCGCGGGTGATCTGGCCGACTTCCATCGGCGTGCCGCCGGTGCTGCCGCTGCCCGCCGGCCACACCTACGCGCTGCGGGCGTGAGCGGCGCGGCACCGCTCCTGCAGGTCGAGGGTCTGACGAAGAAGTTCGGCGGCTTCACCGCCGTCGATGCCGTCTCCTTCAGCGTGCCGCAGGGCGAGATCCTCGGGCTGCTCGGGCCGAACGGCTCGGGCAAATCCACCACCTTCAACTGCATCGCCGGGATGCTGAAGCCGACCGCCGGGTCGGTGAAGCTGGCCGGCGAGGAGATCGCCGGGCTGACGGCGGATGAGAGCTGCCGGCGCGGCATCGGCCGCACCTTCCAGATTCCCCGCCCGTTCCGCGGGCTGTCCCTGCTGGAGAATGCGACGCTCGCCGCGCATTTCGGTGCCGGCGGCAAGATCGACAAGGCGGAGGCCGAGCGCCGCGCGCGCGACGCGCTGCGGCTGGCGCAATTGCCGGACGACCCGGATGCCACCGCACATGGGCTGGGCGCCGCCGGCCTCAAGAAGCTGGAACTCGCGCGCGCCCTGGCGACGCAGCCGAAGCTGCTGCTGGCCGATGAATCGCTCGGCGGGCTCGACACCGGGGAGATGCGCCAGGCAGCCGACATGCTGAAGCGCATCCGGGACGAGCGTGGCGTCACCATCGTCTGGGTGGAACATATCATGGGCGTGCTTCTGTCCGTCGTCGACCGCGTCGTCGTGCTCGACCATGGCGCGGTCATCTTCAAGGGCACGCCGGCCGAGGCGCAGGAGGATCCGAAGGTCGCCGAGGTCTATCTCGGCCCGCCGGAATCGAGGGCGGCATGAGCGCGGCACTGTCCATGCCCGCCGGCGGGACGCTGGAGCTTTCGGGCATCCAGGCCGGCTATGGCGACTTCCAGGCGCTGTTCGGCGTCGGCCTGCGGGTCGAACCGGGCGAGGCGGTCGGCGTCGTCGGCCCCAACGGCGCCGGCAAGACCACGCTGCTGCGCGTCATCTCCGGCCTGATCCGGCCGCGCGCCGGCACGCTGCGCTATGGTGGCCGCGACCTGACCCAGGTGCCACCGCACGAGCTGCCGGGATTGGGCATCGCCCATGTGCCGGAGAACCGCCGGCTGTTTCCGCACCTGACGGTGGAGGAAAACCTGAAGGTCGGCGCCTTCACCAAGTCCTCGCGGGCGCATTTCGCCGAGCGGCGCGACCGGGTCTACGACCTTTTCCCGAAGATGCAGCAGCGCCGGCACCAGCTGGCCGGCACCATGTCGGGCGGCGAGCAGCAGATGTGCGCCATCGGCCGGGCGCTGATGTCGGGGCCGAAGATCCTGCTGCTGGACGAACCCTCGGCCGGCCTCGCGCCGATCGTCGTGCAGCAGGTGTTCGAACTGGTGAAGCGCATCCGCCAGGAAGGCCTGACGGTGCTGATCGTCGAGCAGAACGTGGCGCAGGTGCTGCGGGTGGTCGACCGCGCCTATGTGCTGGAGACCGGCCGCGTCGCCGCCGAGGGCCGCAGCGCCGAACTCGCCGCCGATCCCGCCATCCGCCGCAGCTATCTCGGGGGACACTGAGTCTTGGATCCGTTTCTCATCGAGGCCATCGTCAACGGCATCCTGCTCGGCGGCGTCTTTGCGCTGCCGGCGCTCGGGCTGAACCTGGTCTTCGGCGTCGTCGACGTGGTCTGGCTCTGCTACGCCGAGCTGGTGATGGTCGGCATGTACGCCGTCTGGTTCCTCTACACCCAGCTCGGCTGGCCGCTCTGGCTGGCCTTCGCCGCCTGCCTGCCGATCATCGCGGTGCTCGGACTGGCGCTGCACTGGCTTGTGGTGCGGCCGCTGCTGACCTCGCCGCCGATCAACCAGGTGCTGGCCACCGGTGGCGTGCTGTTCGTGCTGCAGGGCGCGGCGACGCTGGTCTTCTCCACCGAATTCCGCTCGCTCGGCGTCGACATGCCGCCGATGGAGGTCGGTGAGGTCTTCGTCAGCGGCACCAAGCTGGCGGCCTTCTGCGCCGCGCTGCTGGGGGCCGGTGTGCTCTGGGCCTTCCTGAAATTCACCTATGTCGGCACGGCGATCCGCGCCATCGCCCGTGACCGGGAGGTGATGCCGCTGATGGGCGTCGATCCCAAGCGCATCTACCTGATCGCCTCGGCGGTCGGCGGCGCGCTGGCCGGGCTGGCGGCCTGCCTGCTGGTGGTGCAGCTCGACGTCCACCCCTTCGTCGGGCTCTCCTTCGGGCCGATCACCTTCATGATCTGCGTCATGGGCGGGCTCGGGAACATGCTGGGCGGCTTCCTCGCGGCCTTCCTGATGGGCCTGATCATCTCGGTCGGCGGCTTCTGGGGCAGCACGGAATTCTCCTACGTGATCGCCTTCGCCTTCTTCATCGTCACCATGTTCCTCCGGCCGCAGGGGCTTTTCGCGCGATGAAGGATTTTGCCCTGCCTGCGGTGGTGCTGGTGCTGCTCGCGGCGCTGCCGCTGCTCTCGCCGCCCGACTATGTCATGCATGTCCTCATCACCATGGTGCTGACCGCGCTGGCCGGCACCGGCTGGGCGATGATGGGCCGCTACGGCCTGGTCTCCTTCGGCCATGGCGCCTTCCTCGGCGCCGCCGCCTACACCATGGCGATCCTCTGGAACACCATCGGGCTCAGCCCCTGGCTCGGCATCCCGGTCGGTGTCGCGGTCGCTGTGGCGATGGGCATGCTGCTGGGCTACCCGGCCTTCCGGCTGCGTGTCGTCGGCCACTACTTCGCCCTGGTCACGCTGGCCGCGGGTGAGATCGTCCGCATCCTGATCGTCGCGCTGCGCGACATCACCGGCGGCTCGCTCGGCATGACCCCGGCGCAGGCGCCGCCGGGCGGCGGCTTCCTGGCAATGCAATTCGACAAGACCGGCTTCTGGTGGCTCTCGCTCGCCGCCTGGGGGCTCGGCATCCTGGCCTGGCGGCTGCTCGACCGCTCGATGTCCTCGAAGGCGCTGGCGGCGATCTCGGAGGACGAGGACGCCGCCGCCTCGATCGGCATCCGGGTCACCCGGGAGAAGATGAAGGTCACCATCATCTCGGTGGCGTTGGCGGCGCTGGCCGGGGCGCTGACGGCGCAGTACCGGCAGTACCTCAACCCGGAATCGCTGGCCGGCCTCGGCATCTCGCTGCAGATCGTCTTCGGCGCCATCGCCGGCGGGATGTACGCGCCCTTCGGCCCGACCATCGGCGCGGTCATCACCATCGGCCTGGATGAGGCGCTGCGGATCGGCTTCGGCACCGATTTCACCGGCGGCGCGCCGCTGGTCTATGGCCTGCTGCTGGTGCTGTTCATGCTGTTCCTGCCGCGCGGCATCGCCGGGCTGTTCGAACGGAAGGCGAAGGCGCCGGCGGCGAAGAAGGCGGTCGGCGCGGCGACCGCCTGAACCGTTTCGGACCGAAAGCCGTGCTGCGGGCCGGGGAGCGCAACCCCAGGCCCGCCGGAGCGCTCAGACCCGGATGGCCGCATGCAGCCATCGCCCGGGCGCATGCCGGCGGCGCCGCCGAGTCATGTCGCCCGGGGCAAAATCGTGCCAAGCTCGATCGTGCAACAGGGTGTATCGCGGCGAGGGCTGCATTCGCCTGGAGGACTCCCCGCATGCCGCTGCCGAAGCTCGGCCATCTGACCCTCGTCCCGCGCGACCCGCAGAACCTGCAGGAATTCGCCGACCAGCTCTGGGTTCGGCTGCGGCGGGAGGCGGAGGAGGCCTATCACCGCGCGCCGCAGCTGGCGCCGCTTTTCCTCGATTCCATCACCAACCAGCCGAGCTTCGAGGTCGCGGTCATGCACCGCGTCGCCTCCCGCCTGAAGAACGACGTGATCTCGCTGCCGCTGATCCTGCAGGCCTTCCACCGGGCCGCCACCGCCGATCCGGAGATCGTGGCAGCAGTGCGCGCCGACATCACCGCGGTGTTCGAACGCGACCCGGCCTGCGAGCGATTTATCGAGCCCTTCCTGTACTTCAAGGGATTCCACGCCATCCAGGCGCATCGCCTGACCCATTGGCTCTGGGGCAATGGCGAGCGCGACTTCGCGCTCTATCTCCAAAGCCGATCGTCCGAGGTGTTCCAGACCGACATCCACCCCGCCGCCCGCTTCGGCCGCGGCATCTTCCTCGACCACGCGACGGGGCTGGTGGTCGGTGAGACCGCGGTCGTCGCCGACGATGTCTCGATGCTGCAGGACGTCACGCTCGGCGGGACCGGGAAGGCGGCGGGCGACCGCCACCCGAAGATCGGCCGCGGCGTCATGATTGGCGCCGGCGCCAAGATCCTCGGCAACATCGAGGTCGGCGAGAACGCCCGCATCGCCGCCGGCTCCGTCGTGCTGCGGGCGGTGCCGGCGCACGCCACGGTGGCCGGCGTGCCGGCGCGCATCGTCCGGATCCAGACGCCGGATCACCCGTCCCAGACCATGGAACAGGTCCTGGGCGACCTGTCCTTCGAGGCCTTCGACTACACGATCTGAGCGCGCGGCCGGCTGCCCCGGGTCCCGCCCGGCCAGGCCAGCAGCGCGGCCAGCGGCAGCAGCCAGGCGATGCGCGCCTGGTAGCGGTCATGCGGCCCGGACAGCGCGCCGGTCGCCGCCGCATTCGCGGTGATGCCGACCAGCACGCAGAGCACGAGGCCAAGCTGGCGCGGACCGCCCGCCCGCCGCCAGGCGAGTAGCGTCCCCGCCGCCCCCAGCAGGAGCGCCGCGGGGTGCAGTACCAGGAACGGCGCCGCCAGCTGTCGCAGCGACCCCTGGGCCTGAAGGGACGCGGCGAAGCGCGCCTGCTCCGCCAAGGGAAAGCCGAGCGCCAATTGCCGGGCGACGGAGGCCGCCAGGTTCTCCGGCCCCAGCGTGTCGCCCACCCGGGCCCGGCCAAGCTGCCGCAGCGCGTTGGCCGCCATGGCGCGCAGGACCCCGAGCGGCTCCCGCCGCAGCGTCTCGGCGACGATCGCGCCGGCCTCCGGCGCCAGCGAGATCGGCCCGCCCGGCTGCGCGCCATCCAGCCGCGGCGCCCAGACCGGCCCGTCGCCCGCCCAGAGGAAATCATCGCTGTCGCGTGGCAGCCGGCCGGCCCAGTGGCAGAGATGCCAGCCGGCCCCGGGGCAGCGCGCGTCGATCGTCCGCGCCGCCGGCCCATCCGCCACGAGCCGGGCGAGAGCGAAGACCGCGCCATGCGGCGACACCGCCCAGCGCCCCTGGGTCCAGCCATTCGCCGCCACCAGCAGGGCCAGCGCGCCCAGCAGCGGCAGGGCGCAGCGCAGCGCCGGGCGCCAGGCGCGGCGGACCGCCAGCACCAGCAGCACCAGCGCCGCGGCGACCGGCAGGTGGGAGAGATGCGCGGCGGCGGCCAGAAGCGCCAGCAGCCCCAGCGCGGACCGCTCCACCCGGCCCAGCGCCTCCCACCCGAAGCCCAGCAGGAACAGCGCCAGGACCAGGGCTGGTGCCAGCCAATCCGGCATCAGCAGTGCGGCGTACCAAGGCGCCGCGGTCGCCGCCGCCAGCCCGGCGCAGAGCAGCAGATGCCGCCCCGTCGTCACCCCGTCCAGCACGCGCTGCACCAGCCAGAGCAGCCAGGACAGCACCACGACCTGCGCCGCCAGCGGCAGCCACAGCGTCGTCCGCCAGTGCAGGGCGTGCAGCAGCGGGCCGTAGACCGGCGGCTTGTCCCAGACCGGCCAGGCCTCGATCGTCTGCGCCAGGAAGGCGCCGGTGTCGCTGAACACCAACGGGTAACCGTTCAGCACCGCCGGCCAGCCCAGCAGCGCCGCGCCCAGCAGGATGCCCGCCGCCGGACTCACGCCGCGGCGAACAGCTCGATGATGTTGCCCTCGGGGTCGGCCACCCGCATCAGGCGGGGCGGCGCGCCGGCGGGGCCGGGCGCGTCCAGCACCGCCACCCGGGCGGTGAGCATGCGGCGGTGCCAGCGCTCCAGCTCGGCATCCTCGACCGGCAGGGCCAGCAGCGTCCCCGCCTCCCCGCCGCGGGCGGAAGCGAACAACGCATCGCCGCGCGGCCGCAGCACGAGCACCACATCGCCGAGCGCGAAGCGCAGCGTGTTGCCGGGCTCGGCCGGCGGCAGGCCGAGGATGCGGGCGTAGAAGTCGCGCTGGCGGTGCGGGTCGCGGCAGGCAAGTTCCACCCGCGCCAGCGGGCCCGGGCTCAAGCCGCCGGGTCCCAGCGGGCGGCGGCTGCGTCGTCCGCGGCCTTGGCCTCGACCCAGCGTTCCGCGCCGCCGGTGAATTCCTCGCGCTTCCAGAAGGGCGCCCGGGTCTTCAGCCAGTCGATCAGGAAGGCGCAGCTGTCCAGCGCCGCGGCGCGGTGGGAGGAGGCGGTGAGGACCAGCACGATCGGCGCCCCCGGCTCAAGCCGGCCATGCCGGTGGATGACGGTGCAGCCGGTCAGCGGCCAGCGGGTGCAGGCCTGCCTGGCGATACCGGCGATCGCCCGCTCGGTCATGCCCGGGTAGTGTTCCAGCACCAGCGCGGCCAGGCCGTCATCCGCCCGGCACAGCCCGACGAAGCTGGCGAGGCCGCCGACATCGACGCGGCCGGCGGTCAGTGCGGCGGTTTCGGCCGCCAGGTCGAAGGGCTCTGCCTGGACCCGGACGGTCGGCACCACGGCGCCACTCATCCGCCGGTCACCGGCGGGAAGAAGGCGACCTCGTCATTGGCCGTGACCGGCGCGTCGGGCGCGGTGAATTCCTGGTTCACCGCGGCGCGGATCTGCTTCGCCTGGGCGAAGGCAGCGGCATGGCCGGGGCTGCGGGCTGACAGCCAGGCGATCAGCCCGGCGACGTCCCGCACCTCGACCGGCGGGGAGACCTCCTCTTCCGCCACGCCCACCTTCTGCCGCACCCAGGCGAAATAGAGGACCCGCATGCCGGGATCAGCGCCGGGTCGGGACGCTCTGCACCTGGCCGCCGGGGCCGATGAGCGTCGTGGTGTTGCCGTCGATGATGGCGGTGCCGGTGCCGCCGCCGGGGGCGGTGAAGCTCTGCACGCGGTCGGTGCCGCCGGTGGTCACCGCGGCGCCCTGCGGGGTCATGATGGTGCGGCCATCGGCCCGGCGTGGCGCCGGGTTGGACTCGATCGGCGGCGCGGAGGATGCGCCGCTGCGCAGGCCGGGCGGCAGGGGCGCCGCGTTCGACTGACCGCCGGGCAGCGACTCCGGGCGGCCGGACGGGCGGTCCAGTTCACTCGGGCGATAGGCGGGGATGCCGCGCATCGCCGCATCAGGGTTCGCCAGGGTGGAGCGCGGCGCCTCCGGCACCGGCCAGACGTCGCCAGGCTCCGGCGTCAGCGGCGTGGTCTTCACCGGCGCGCCGCTGAGCCGGGCGACGGTGGCGCTGCCCTCCGGCAGGGTCGGCCGCGTGCTGCCCCAGGGCGCGTTCATCCAGGCCCCGGCATCGGCGATTCGGTCGGTGGTCCGCGCGCCGCTGTTGTTCAGCCAGGTGGTGGAGTTGTTCCAGGCGGTGCAGCCGCCGAGCAGAACCCCGAAGCCCAGCACGGCCACCCGGGCCGAGGTTACGCCGATCCGTCGCATGACCCACTCCTGCCGCCCCGGCTGCGGGGCCGTGTCCTGAAGATATGTCCGGAAGATGCGCCGCCGGCCGCGCGGCCTCAAGGCCGGGACTCGGGGGCAGTGGCGCCGGGGTCGGCCTCCGCGTGCTGGAGCCCGGCCACCAGATAGTTCCGCCCGGTCAGCAGCGTCAGCGCGGCGGCGACCCAGAGCATGACTTCCCCGATCAGGGACACCGGCAGGAAGGAAAGCTGCAGCACCCCCGCCGCGGTGTCGCCGGCGAGCAGGGTCCCGAGAGCCCCCATCTGGAACCCGGTCTTCCATTTGGCAAGGCGGGAGACCGGCAGGCCGATGCGCAGCCCGGCGAGGTATTCGCGCAGGCCGGAGACCAGGATCTCCCGCAGCAGGATGATGATGGCGGGGTAGAGGGTCCAGCCGGTCAGCCGGTCATGGCCCGCCAGCACCATCAGCGCGGCGCCGACCAGCAGCTTGTCGGCGATCGGGTCGAGCATGCGGCCGAAGCCGGAGACGGTCTTGCGTTTCCGGGCGATCTTGCCGTCGAAATAGTCGGTGATGGCGGCGGCGGCGAAGACCGCGCAGGCGGCGACGTCGCCCCAGGGTGTACGCAGCGCGACCAACGCCACCAGCAGCGGGATGGCGGCGATACGGGACAGCGTCAGCAGGTTCGGCAGGTCGGTCGGCATGCGGCCGGCAGTCATGGCGGAGCGCCCGCCGCGGGGCAAGCCCGGTGCGCGCTGCGTGGGCCTCGGACCGGTTGCGGTGGGATGACATTTGCCGTCGGCCGGCGCGGGCGGACCAGCGCGCTTTTGCCGGGCGGTGGGCGGGTCCGGGCGCTGCGGTCCGGTTGCCGGGGCTGGCGCCGAACCGCAGCGGGCGGGGATCGCCGTGCTGGCGCTGGCGGAAGCGCCAGGTCGGCCGTGCTCGTGGGTATCACCGCCGGGGCCGCAGCAGGCCGCGCTAATTGGCGCCCGGGTGGAAGTGGTCGTGGATCTTCTTCGCCACCGCCGGTCCCACGCCGGGGGTATTCGCCAGATCCTCCAGCGCCGCGTTCCGCACCCCGCGGGCGCTGCCGAAATGGTTCAGCAGCCGCCGCTTCAGCGCCGGGCCGACGCCGGGGATCTCGTCCAGCTCGGACTTCACCAGGGATTTCGACCGACCGGCGCGGTGGGTGGTGATGGCGAAGCGGTGCGCCTCATCCCGCAGCCGTTGCAGGTAATAGAGCACCGGGTCGCGCGGCGGCAGTTGGAAGGGCGGCTTGCCCGGCTGGTGGAACCATTCCCGGCCGGCGTCGCGGTCGACGCCCTTGGCGATGGCGACCAGCGGCACGTCGTGCACGCCCATCTCGGCAAAGAGGTCGCGCACCGCGTTGAGCTGGCCGAGCCCGCCATCGATCAGCACCAGGTCGGGCCAGCTGCCGCCGGCGCGTTCCGGGTCCTCCTTCAGGGCGCGGCCGAAGCGGCGTTCGAAGACCTCCCGCATCATGGCGAAGTCGTCGCCGCCCTTGATGTCGCCCTTGATGGAGAATTTGCGGTAGGCCTGCTTCAGGAAGCCGGAGGGGCCGCCGGCCACCATCACCCCATAGGCATTGCTGCCCTGGATGTGGCTGTTGTCGTAGACCTCGATGCGTTCGGGCGTTGCCGGCAGCTCGAAGACGCGGGCGACGCCCTGCAGCAGCGCCTCCTGCGCCGTGCCCTCGGCCATCTTCCGCTCCAGCGCCTCCCGCGCGTTGGTCTCGGCGTGCTCGACGGCGGCGCGCTTGTCGCCGCGCTGCGGCCGGTGGAGCTCGACCTTGCGGCCCGCCTTGATACCGAGCGCCTCGGCGATCAGCTCCTGTTCGGGTGGCGTGTGGCTGAGGAGGACGAGGGGCGGCGGCGGCAAATCGTCGTAGAGCTGGCCGAGGAAGGCGCCCATCACCTCCTCCGGCCCCTGGTCGCCTTTGCTCAGAAAGAAGGGCCGGTTGCCGTTGTTGCGGCCGCCGCGGAAGAAAAAGACCTGGACGCAGGACTGCCCGGCCATCTGGTGGAGCGCCACCACGTCGGCGTCGCCCATGCCTTCCATGTTGATGCGGTCGCGGCCCTGCACATGGGTCAGGCCGCGGATGCGGTCGCGGATCGCCGCGGCGCGCTCGAATTCCAGCGCCTCAGCCGCCGCCTCCATCTCCTTCGCCAGGTTCTTCTGGATGGAGGGCACCTCGCCCGAGAGGAACTGCTTCGCCTCGGCGACCAGCGCGGCATAGTCCGGCTGGCTGATGCGCTCGACGCAGGGGGCGGAGCATCGCTTGATCTGGTGCAGCAGGCAGGGCCGGTCGCGGCTGTCGAAGACGGTGTCGCGGCAGGAACGCAGCAGGAAGACCCGTTGCAGCGCCGTCAGCGTCTGGTTCACCGCCCAGGCGGAGGCGAAGGGACCCCAATAGCTGGCGCCCTTGCGGCGTTCGCCGCGGTGCTTGGTGATCTGCGGATAGGGGTGGTCCTCGGTCAGGACCAGCCAGGGGTAGGATTTGTCGTCCCGCAGAACGATGTTGTAGCGCGGGCGCAGCTTCTTGATCAGGTTGGCTTCGAGCAGCAGCGCCTCGGCCTCGGAGGCGGTGGTGATCACCTCCAGGCTGCGGGTTTCGTGCACCATCCGGCGCAGGCGCTCGGGCAGGCGGCCGATCTGGGTATAGGCGACCACCCGCTTCTTCAGCGCCCGCGCCTTGCCGACATAGAGCGCGTCGCCCTTGGCATCCAGCATGCGGTACACGCCCGGCGAGTGCGGCAGGGTCGCCAGCGCCCGTTCGATGACCTGCACGCCCTGCATCACGGGCGCATCCGCGGGGGGCTCGGCGCCTTCGGATTCGGCTTGACTCATGCGCGGCGATTAGGGCGCGTCGGGTTTCCGCGGCAAGCCGCAGTTCTCCACGCATGCTGTGGATAAGTCTGTGGACGCGGTGTGGTGAGAGCGGCAAATTTGGCCGTCACAGGCCGGTCACATGACAATGCCCAAGAATTCGGCATTTTATCAAGACGCTGATTTAAAACGGTTTCCTCGCCGCGACATGATCAGGAATAGGTCAACTGTAACATTGATTTTCACCCACTTCACTTCATGCCGATGTCGCGAGCGCGGTGGACAGTTTCCACGGCAAAGCATCGCTCAGCTCCGGATACGCTCGATCACCACTCCGACGGAGGCGGCGTCCGGGAAAGCATCCGGCTTCTCCACAGTCACCCTTGCGCGCAGGACCCGCGGGTCGGCCAGGGCGGCCTCGGCGATGCGCTCCGCCAGCGTCTCAACCAATAGTGTATGTCCCGAGGCAGCCGTTGCGCGAGCGGCTTTTACCACGCGCTCGTAATCAACAACCCGGCCCATGTCGTCCACGCCCACCCCGCCGGGGGCGGCGTCGTCCTCCACCGCCAGGTCCACGCCGATGACGACGCGCTGCGGCGCCGCCTTCTCATGCGGGTGGACGCCGAGGCGGGCCTGCAGCGACAGTCCGCGGACGAAGACCAGCCGCACCCGCCGCTCGGCATCCGGGGCGAAATTCACTCCTCCAGCCCCGCTGCGGCGCCGGCCGGCGACCATTGCAGGTGCTGCCCGCCATCGAGGGCGATCATCTGCCCGGTCATCGCCGGCATGGCGAGGATCGCCAGCACCGCGCGGCCGATCTCCTCCGGGCCGGTGCCGTGCCGCAGCGGCACGCTGGCGGCCTGGCGATCGAACTGTGCCTGGCTCTGCCGCGGGCTGGGGAGGGCGGGGCCGGGGCCGATGCCGTTGACCCGGATGCGCGGCGCCAGCGCCAGCGCCATCGACTGGGTCAGCGCCCAGAGTGCTGCCTTGGACACGGTGTAGGAGACGAAATGCGGCGTCAGCGACCAGACCCGCTGGTCCAGCAGGTTGATCACCACGCCCTCGGCATCCGGCGGCAGCGCCCGGGCGAAGGCCTGGGTGAGCACGAAGGGGGCGCGGAGGTTGGGTTCCAGATGCGCATCCCAGCTTTCCCGCGTCGCGTCGTCCCACTCGTCGCGTTCGAAGGTGCTGGCGTTGTTGACCAGCACGCCGATCGGGCCGAGGGCGGCGCCGGCGGCGGGCAGCAGCGGCGTGACCGCGGCTTCCTGCGCCAGGTCGGCCTGCAGCAGGACGGCGCGGCGGCCGCGGGCGCGGATGGCATCGGCGGTCTCCGCCGCCTCGGCCTGGCTGCCGGCATAGTGGATGGCGACGTCGAAGCCGGCTTCGGCCAAGGCGAGCGCGATGGCGCGGCCGAGGCGCTTGGCGCCGCCGGTGACCATCGCGGCGCGCGGGATGCTGTCCGGGATCGGGAAGGGGAATGTCACGCCGCGTCTCCTAGCCGAAAAGCCGCCCCGCGGAAACCGGGCGTCGCCCGATTGACCCGGCCTGGACGCCGCGGGAGGGTGCCGTCGCTTCGAGGCGGGGAATGGGCCATGCGCATCGCCTGGATCACGATGATGGCGGCGCTGCTGGCGGGCCCGGTGGCGGCGCAGGGGCTGCCGAACATCCCTGGCCTCGGCAATGCGATCCCCGGCCTGTCCAAGCCGCAGACGCCGGAGGAGAAGCGCGCCTTCTGCGGCCGGGCGGCCAGCGCCGCGGCCAAATGCGTCGGCGCCGGCGGCCTTTCGCTCGACGTCGTGGCGCTGACGACCTGCATGATGAAGTCCATGTCGCCGCAGGATTCGCTGCAACTGGCGCTGGTGGCGCAGCGCAGCGGCGGCAGCGCCGGCACCCTGCTGAGCGAATGCGGCATCGGCTTCGGCCGCTGACGGGCCGCGCGCCTCAGGCGATCGCGGCCTTGCGCACTTCCTCGCGGATCTCGGCCATCAGCCTTGCCTTGAGCGCACCGAATTCGGGGGTGGTCTTCACCGTCCAATCGCGCGGATAGGGCAGGGGCACCGCGACCTCCGCCTTGATGCGGCCGGGGCGGGCGGACATGACGAGGACGCGGTTGGCGAGGAAGACCGCCTCGTCGATGTCGTGGGTGACGAAGAGCACCGTCTTCCGGTCCGCTTCCCAGATCTCCAGCAGCAGCTCCTGCATCAGCTCCCGCGTCTGGTGGTCCAGCGCGCCGAAGGGCTCGTCCAGCAGCAGGATTTCCGGGTCGTTGGCCAAGGCGCGGGCCAGGGCGCAGCGCTGCTGCATGCCGCCGGAGAGCTGCTTCGGCCAATGGTTCTCGAAGCCGCGCAGGCCGACGCGGTCGATGAAGCGGGCGGCGATGGCGGCCTGTTCGGCTTCCGGCAGGCGGCGTTCGGCGAGGCCGTAGCGGATGTTCTGCGCGACGGTGAGCCAGGGGAACAGCGTGTAGGACTGGAACACCATGCCGCGGTCGGGACCGGGGCGAGTGACCGGCGTGCCGTCCAGCGTGACGGTGCCGCCGCTCGGCTGGTCCAGGCCGGCGACGATGCGCAGCAGGGTGGATTTGCCGCAGCCGGAAGGGCCGAGGATGGCGACGAATTCGCCAGGCGCGACGGCGAGGGTGGTGGGTTGCAGGGCGAGCGTCGGCGCGGTCCGGCCGCGGGCGGGGAAGGTGCGGGTGATGCCGGCGATGCGGAGCGTCTTGGTGGTCATCGCGGGGAGTACCCCCGCCCCTGTTGGACGCATGCGCCCAACGGGAGGCGCGGGCGCTCCCTCACAGCACCGCCCACGGAAACAGCCACCGATTCAACGCCTTCACCGCGAAATCCGTCACCAGCCCGATCACCCCGATCACCACGATGCCGAAGATCATCTGCCCGGTATCCAGCAGCCGCTGGCTGTCCATGATCATGTGGCCGATGCCGCTGCTCGCCCCGATCAGCTCCGCCACGATCACGTAGGTCCAGGCCCAGCCGAGCACGAGCCGCAGCGTCTCGGCGATCTGCGGCGCCGCGGCCGGGATCACCACGCGCCGGAGGATGCCCAGCGGGCGGGAGCCGAGCGTATAGGCCGCCTCCACCAGATCCGGCCGCGTCGCGCCGGCGACGACGGCGACCATGATGACCAGTTGGAAGACGCTGCCGATGACGATGACCGAGAGCTTCTGCGCCTCCCCCACCCCCGCCCACAGGATGAGCAGCGGGATGAAGGCGCTGGCCGGCAAATAGCGGCAGAAGGAGAAGAACGGCTCGAAGATGGCCTCGACCGGCTTGAAGGCGCCCATCAGCAGGCCGAGCGGCACCGCCATCACCGCGGCGATCAGGAAGCCGCCGACCACCCGGTAGACCGTGACGGCGATGTCGCCGAGGAAGCCGTATTCGGTCAGCAGCGACCAGCCGGCGGCCAGGGTCCGCCCCGGCGAGGCCAGGAACAGCGGCGGCACATGCCCGCCATACGTCACGAAGGCCCAGGCGCCGACGAAGGCGGCGAAGAAGCCGGCGCCGAGCGCGAGGCGCGCGCTGGATGAAACCGGCTTCAGCGGCTGCATGCGTCAGCCGACGAAACGCGTGTCCAGCAGCTTGGAGAGATCGACATCCTGCCGCACCACGCCGGTCTCCCGCTGCACCGCATGCGCCTTCTGCTGGAACGCCGGCAGGCCATCGGCGACATAGGCCTTGTTCGCCGGGGCATCGAGCCATTCGATGAAGCCGGCGCTGGCCTTGAACGCCTCGCCCGACTGGTTGACCCGCTTGCCCATGATCTCGAAGCTCTTCTCGGGCTCCGCCTTGATCATGGCGATGGCGTCGAACCAGGATTTCACCACGCGCTTCACCGCTTCGGGGTTCGCGGCGATGAAGGCGGGCTGGAAGGCCAGCGTATCGACGATGCAGGGGTAGTCGGCCGTCGTCGCCAGGACCTTGCCCTTGTCCGCACCCAGGGCGCGGACCTGCGACAGGTAGGGCTCGTAGCTGGCGCAGGCGTCGAACTGGCCGGCGACGAAGGCCTGCGCGGCGGGCTGCGGCGCCAGCGTCGCGGTCTGTACATCCTTCACCGTCAGCCCGTTCTCCCGCAGCATGTAGGCCAGCAGGAAATACGGGCTGGTGCCGACGCCGTCGACCGCGATGGTCTTACCCTTGAGGTCGGCGATGCTGCCGATGCCCGGCCGCGCGCCCAGCCCGTCGCCGCCCTTGCTGCGGTCCAGCACCAGCACCTGCACCAGCGGGATGGTGCTGGCCCAGAGGATCATCGTGTCGACCGTGGTCACCACGCAGTTCAGCGCGCCGGAGGCGAGTGCGAGGTTGCGCTCCCGCTGCGGGACGAATTTGGTCTCGACCTCCACCCCGTTCGCCTTGAACAGCCCGGCCTGCTCGGCCAGGGTCAGCGGCGCGAAGCCGGTCCAGCCGGACATGCCGATGGTGATCTTCGGCAGGGCCTGGGCGCGCGCCAGATGGGGCAGGGCGAGCGCGCCGGCGGTGCCGGCGATGAGGCTGCGGCGGAACATGGGCGGCGGAATCTCCGAAGGCGTCGCGGCGAGCCTATCGGAGACGCCGGGCGGCGCAAGGACGTATTGCGCCGCAGCAAGCCGCGCCCGTCGCCTCAGATCTCCGGACCCGGCGTCGCGCTGCTGCCGAAGGGCCGGCTGTCGTGCAGCGCCTCGTCGTCGTTCGCCGCGTCGCGCGCGGCGGGTGGCTGCTCGCAGCAGGCCTTGATGCTGGCCAGCGTCCGATCGAGCGACATCCGCATGCCGCGGTCGACGCTGCCGTGCTCGGCCCGCATCCGCTCCGCCACCTCGGGCCTGGTGGTGATCGTCAGGTTGAGGTCGACGATGGACCCGGCCCCCGAGGCCGTCACCGCCAGCATGCCATGGTAATCGGCCAGGGTGTGGGAGCCCCAGCTCATGCGGTGGGTCTCGGGCTCGGCCTTCACCCAGCCATCATTGTGGTAGCGGTGGCCACCGGCCTCGCCCTCGACCGCGACGTCGGCGTGGTCGTCATGATGCCCCAGCCGGCCGACATGCGAGACGGTCGGCAGGTAGTGCGGCATGTTCCGCAGGTCGCTAAGGAAGGCGAAGACCTCCCCAGGGGGCCGGGCGATCTCGATACGGCCGGTGTACTCGCCCATGGTGCCTCTCCCTCGGTTCGCGGGGCGAACGCGGGGGGGAGGCCCGGCGTTCCCGGCTACCGCGCCCGCCGGCCGCGGCCGCCGCGCTTGTCCGGATCGTAGCCGCCCCCGCCGGGTCCCATCGGCTTCGGCTTCCAGTCCTGCTTCGGCCGGCCCGGCTTGGCCGCGGCGCTGCGTGGCGCCGCCTCCTGCAAAGATCGTCCGGCGAGGTTGGGCTCCAGCCCGAGGTCCATCGCCTCCAGCCGCTTCACCTCGTCCCGCAGCCGGGCTGCTTCCTCGAATTCCAGGTCGGCGGCGGCGGCGCGCATGCGCTTCTCCAGCTCGGCGATCGAGGCGCGCAGGTCCTTGCCGACGAATTGCGCGGTCTTGTCGCCCTCTACCGCTTCCACCGTCACGTAGTCCTGCTCGTAGACGGATTGCATGACATCGGCGATCTGCCGCTTGATGGTGGTCGGCGTGATGCCGTGCGCGGTGTTCCACGCCACCTGCTTGGTGCGGCGGCGCTCGGTCTCCTCCAGTGCGCGCTTCAGGCTGTCGGTCATGCGGTCGGCATAGAGCACGACGCGGCCATCGACGTTGCGCGCGGCGCGGCCGATGGTCTGCACCAGGGAGGTGAAGCTGCGCAGGAAGCCTTCCTTGTCGGCATCGAGGATGGCGACGAGGGTGCATTCCGGGATGTCCAGCCCCTCGCGCAGCAGGTTGATGCCGACCAGCACGTCGAAGGCGCCGCGACGCAGGTCGCGAATGATCTCGATGCGTTCGAGGGTATCGACGTCCGAGTGCAGGTAGCGGACCTTGATGCCCGCCTCCGTCATGTACTCGGTCAGGTCCTCGGCCATCCGCTTGGTCAAGGTGGTGACCAGCACGCGCCCGCCCTTCCTGATCTGCTCGCGGCATTCGGCCAGCAGGTCGTCGACCTGGCCCTCGACCGGGCGGATTTCCGTCACCGGGTCGATCAGGCCCGTCGGGCGGATCACCTGCTCGGCGAAGGTGCCGCCGGTGCGCTCCATCTCCCACGGCCCGGGCGTCGCGCTGACGAAGACGGTGTTGGGGCGATAGGCCTCCCATTCCTCGAATTTCAGCGGCCGGTTGTCCTTGCACGACGGCAGCCGGAAGCCGAATTCGTCGAGGATGCTCTTCCGCGCGAAGTCGCCGCGATACATGCCGCCGAGCTGGCCGATCGTCACATGGCTCTCGTCCACCACCAGCAGCGCGTTCTCCGGCAGGTATTCGAAGAGCGTCGGCGGCGGCTCGCCGGGCGCGCGCCCCGTCAGGTAGCGGGAGTAGTTCTCGATCCCCTTGCAGACGCCGGTGGTCTCCAGCATCTCGATGTCGAATTGCGTGCGCTGCGCCAGCCGCTGCGCCTCCAGCAGCCGGCCCGCGGATTCAAGCTCGATCAGCCGCTCCTGCAACTCCTTCTTGATGGAGATGATGGCCTGCTGCAGCGTCGGCCGCGGCGTCACATAGTGGCTGTTGGCGTAGATCGAGATGCGTTCGAGGTCGGCCGTGGTTTCCCCGGTCAGCGGGTCGAATTCGCGGATGCCGTCCACCTCGTCGCCGAACAGCGAAACCCGCCAGGCGCGGTCCTCCAGATGGGAGGGCCAGATATCCACCGTCTCGCCGCGGATGCGGAAGGTGCCGCGGGCGAAGAAGCTGTCGTTGCGCCGGTATTGCTGCTCGACCAGGCCCTTGACCAGCACGTCGCGGTCGATCCGGCCGCCGAGCTCCAGCTTCACCACCATTCGGCTGTAGGTCTCGACCGAGCCGATACCATAGATGCAGGAGACCGAGGCGACGATGATGACGTCGTTCCGCTCCAGCAGCATCTGCGTGGCGGAATGCCGCATGCGGTCGATCTGCTCGTTGATCTGCGCGTCTTTTTCGATGTAGGTGTCGGTCCGTGGCACATAGGCCTCGGGCTGGTAGTAGTCGTAGTAGCTGACGAAATACTCCACGGCGTTGTCCGGGAAGAAGCTCTTCATCTCCCCGTACAATTGCGCGGCCAGCGTCTTGTTCGGCGCCAGGATCAGGGTCGGGCGCTGCACCGCCTCGATCACCTTGGCCATGGTGAAGGTCTTGCCGCTGCCGGTGACGCCGAGCAGCACCTGGTCGCGCTCATTCGCCTGCAGCCCGGCCACCAGCGTCTTGATCGCGGCCGGCTGATCGCCATTCGGCTCGAAGGGGGAAACGACCTTCAGCACCCGCTCTGACGGCGGGGCAGGGCGCCTGGGCGGAAAGAAGGTGACCGGTGAGAGGTGATTCATCGTGCCCCCTATGTTGGGTCGGCGGGCCGCGAGGTCGAGCGCTGGCCGAAGCGTGGCGGCCATGCTGCCATGGCGGCCAGGGATAGGGGAGGGATGGCGGCATGGCGTTCCGGCGGCGGAGCTTCCTGGCAGGGGCCTGCGCCCTGCCAATGGCGGCGTGGGCGGAGGACTGGCCGCAACGGCCGATCCGCCTGCTGGTCGGCTTCGCGCCCGGCGGCGCCACCGATATCGCCAGCCGCATCATCGCCGAGCCGCTGGCGGCGCGGCTCGGCCAGCCGCTGGTGATCGACAACCGCGCCGGCGCCGGCGGCATCATCGCCACGGAGGCCGCGGCCCGCAGCGCGCCGGATGGCTACACCCTGCTGATGGGCACGATCAGCACGCATGCGATGAACGTCCCGCTCTACGGCGCCCGGCTGCCCTACGACCCGGTGCGGGACTTCGCCCCGGTGTCCGGCGTGGCGACCGGGCCGAACCTGCTGCTGGTGCATCCCTCCGTCCCGGTGACCGACGTCGCCGGGCTGATCGCGCTGGCCCGGGCACGGCCGGGCGCGCTGACCTATGGCTCCGGCGGCAACGGCACCTCCAGCCACCTGGCGGCGGAGATGTTCAAGGCCCAGGCGGGGATCGACCTGCTGCACGTGCCCTTCCGCAGCACCACGCCGGCCGAGACGGCGCTGGTCGCCGGCCAGGTGCAGGTGATGTTCGACCCGGTGATCGCGGCGATGGCGCTGGCCCAGGGCGGCCAGGTGCGGCCGCTGGCGACCAGCGCGCCGCGCCGGCTGCCCACCCTGCCGGACGTCCCGGCGCTGGCCGAAACGCTGCCGGGCTTCGAGATGGGGATCTGGGTCGGGCTCTTCGCCCCGGCGGGGACGCCGCCGACGGTGCTCGCCCGGGTGGATGCCGCGACCCAGGCCGTGCTTTCCCTGCCGGAGATCCAGGCCAGGCTGGACGGCATCGGCGCCCAGACCCTGAAGCTGCCGGCCGATGCCTTCGGCCGCTACCTGCGGGAGGAGATCGCGCGCTGGACCGCGGTGGTGCGGGCCGCGCGGATCACCGCCGATTAGCGCTTGCTGCTGCGCAGCACGCTGGTGATGAACCAGGTCGCCGCCACCGCGACGCCGATCGCCACCAGCGGGCGGGCCCGGGTCACGTCGCGCAGCTGGCCGGCGTAATCCACCGCCATGTCGCGGCCCTGATGCGCGTAGCGGCTGGCGGAGCGCCCGGCCTCCGACGCTGCCGGGCCGATGCGCCGCTCGACCAGATCCTCGAGCTCGGCCCAGAGCCGCGACACTTCGCCGCGGGCATCCTCGCCCTTGTCGCGCAGCGTGCCCTCGGCGCGGCGGCCATACGCCTCGGCCGTGTCGCGGGCCTCGCGCAGGCCGCTGGCGGCACGGTGGCCGTAATCCTCCGCGCTGTCGCGGGCATCGCGCGCGCCGGCGCGCAGGTTGGAGAAATAACTGTCGGCCATGGGTCTCTCCGTCTCTTTTGGTTCGGCGGCGATAACGGCTGGCGGACGCCAGGGTTCACCGCGCCTCTGCGCGGGCGTAGAAGAGCCGCATGCAGGACATCGACAGGCGGCCCGAGGTCGCGGTGCTGGGCGCCGGCCCGGCCGGGCTGATGGCCGCCGAGACCCTGGCCGCTGGCGGCGCCCGGGTGACGGTGCTGGACCGCATGCCCTCCCCGGCGCGGAAGCTGCTGATCGCCGGCCGCGGCGGGCTGAACCTGACGCATTCCGAGCCGTTGCCCGAATTCCTCGCGCGCTACGGCGCGGCGCGGGACCGGCTGGCGCCCTGCATCGAAGCCTTCCCGCCGGCCGCGCTGATCGCCTGGGCCGAGGGGCTGGGGCAGCCGACTTTCGTCGGCAGCTCCGGCCGGGTGTTCCCGCGGGCGATGAAGGCCTCGCCGCTGCTGCGTGCCTGGCTCGGGCGGCTCGCCGGGCTGGGCGTGGTGCTGCGGCCGCGGCATCGCTGGGTAGGCTGGGAGGATGGGGCGCTGGCCTTCGATGCGCCGGAGGGGCGGGTGCTTCTGCGCCCGGCGGCAACGGTGCTGGCGCTCGGCGGCGCCTCCTGGCCGCGCTTGGGCTCCGACGGTGCCTGGGCCGGGCTGCTGGAGGGCGTCGCCCCGCTCCGCCCGGCCAATTGCGGCTTCCGCATCGCCTGGTCCGGGCATTTCCGCGTCCGCTTCGCCGGGACGCCGCTGAAGCGCATCGCCCTGCGCTTCGGCCGCGCCATGGTGCGGGGCGAGGCGGTGGTGACCGAGGCGGGGATCGAGGGCGGCGCCGTCTACGCGCTGTCGGCGCCGTTGCGGGAGGCGATCGCCGCCGGCGGCCCCGTCAGCGTGTCGCTCGACCTCCGCCCCGACATGACGGAGGCCGCGTTGGCGGCGCGGCTGGACGGGCCGCGCGGTGCCATGTCGCTGGCCAACCACCTGCGCCGCGCCGGGCTGCCGCCGGTGGCGATCGGCCTGGTGCAGGAGGCGATGCATGCCGGCGCGACCGCGCCGCTCTCCAGCCTGGTCAAGGCGCTGCCGCTGGTGCTGACCGCGCCGATGGGCCTCGACCGCGCCATCTCCTCCGCCGGCGGGCTGGGCTGGGATGCGGTCGACGCGCGCCTGATGCTTCGCCGGCATGCCGGCACCTTCGCCTGCGGCGAGATGCTGGACTGGGAGGCGCCGACCGGGGGCTATCTGCTGCAGGCCTGCTTCAGCACCGGCGCCGCGGCGGGGGCGTCGGCGCTGGCCTGGACGCGCGACGAGGCGGGTCGACGCGCTACGGCATGAGGACGAGATCGTCGCGGTGGACGATCTCGTCCCGGCCGCGCCAGCCGAGGATGTCTTCCAGCGCCTCGCTGCGGTGCCCGGCGATGCGGCGGGCATCCTCCATGTCGTAGGCGGCCAGGCCGCGTGCGACCTCCCGGCCCGTTTCGTCCCGCACGCTGACCGGGTCGCCGCGGTGGAAACTTCCCTCCACCGCGCGCACGCCGGCCGGCAGCAGGGAGGAGCCGCGCGCCAGGGCGCGGGCCGCGCCGGCATCGACGATGAGGCTGCCGAGTGGGGCGAGCGAACCGGCGATCCAGCGCTTCCGCGCCGTCCGTCCTTCCGGCGCCGGCAGGAACCAGGTGCAGCGCGCGCCGTCCTCGATCGCCCGCAACGGGTTGTCGCGCTGGCCGAGCGCGATTGCCATGGCACAGCCGGCGCCGGTGGCGATGCGGGCGGCGATCAGCTTGGTGCGCATGCCGCCCGAGGAATAGCCGGGCGGCGGGTCACCACCCATGGCCATGATCTCGTCGGTGATCCGCTCCACCACCGGCAGGTGGGCCGCCGCCGGGTCCTTGCGCGGATCGGCGGTGTAGAGCCCGTCGATGTCGGACAGCAGGATCAGCGCATCGGCGCCGGTCATCTCCGCCACGCGCGCCGCCAGGCGGTCATTGTCGCCGAAGCGGATCTCGGCGGTCGCCACGGTGTCGTTCTCGTTGATGACCGGGATGCAGCCGAGTTCGAGCAGCGTGCCGAGCGTGGCCCGGGCGTTCAGGTAGCGGCGACGGTCCTCGCTGTCCTCCAGCGTGAGGAGCAACTGCGCGGCCGGCAGGCCGACGGCCTCCAGCGCCGCCGCCCAGGCACCGGCGAGGCGGATCTGCCCGACCGCGGCGGCGGCCTGCTTTTCCTCAAGCCGCAGCTTCCTGCGGGTCAGGCCGAGGGCGCGGCGGGCAAGGGCAATCGCCCCAGAGGAGACCAGGATGACCTCGGTCCCCCGGGCGCGCAGCGCGGCGACATCCGCCGCGACGCTGGCCAGCCAGGCGGCGCGCGGTGCCGCGGTCCTCTCATCCACCAGGAGAGCGGAGCCGATCTTCACCACCACGCGCTTCGCCCCGGGGAAAGCAGGGAGCGTCGGGGCGCTGTCGTCCAGGGATTGCATGGGTGGGGATCGCATGGGTCGGCGCATAGCATGGCGCGCCCGGACAAGGAAAAGGGCGCCCCTTGGCAGGGGCGCCCCCGTCAGGTTCAGGCGAAGACGTAATCGGTGGCGACCAGCTTGGTGACATGCGCCAGGAAGACGCTG
>JBMOJU010000226.1:0-8782 GCA_049315625.1 Paracraurococcus sp. | reverse complement strand
TATCGGTGCAGGTGCCGAACCAGCGGATGATGCGGCCCTGCGGGTCGCGTACCGGCAGTGCGCGACCCAATGTCCAGCGATACGCGCCATCGGCCCGGCGCAGCCGGTACTCGACTTCGTAGGGCTCGCCGGTCGCCAGCGAATGCCGCCAGCGAGCCCAGGCACGCTCCTGGTCCTCCGGGTGGAACATGCCGTTCCAGCCTGCCCCACCGGTTGAGCCGTCCGGCATGCCGGTAAACGCGTACCAACGACGGTTGAAGTAGTCGTGGAAGCCATCCGGCTGCGTGGCCCAGACCATCTGCGGCATGCTGTCGGCGAGGATACGAAACTGCCGCTCGCTATCGGCCACCGAGGCGGCATCCGCCTCCCGCGCGCGGAGCGTCCGGCGCAGTTCGAGTTGAGACATCACCTGGCGCGCCAGCACCCGCAACGCGAAACCCTGCGGTTGCGTCAGGCCTGCCGGCCGCGGCGCATGGTCGAGCACGCATAGTGTGCCGAGCGGCAGCCCCTCCGCCGTCTCCAGCGGCATGCCCGCGTAGAAGCGCAGATGCGGCTCGCCGCGAACCAGCGGGTTCGCGGCGAACCGTGCGTCTGCGGCGGTATCCGGCACGACGAACAGGTCGCGGTGCAGGATGGCATGGCTGCAGATGGAGACGTCGCGCGGTGTCTGCCGCACGCCGAGGCCGATTTCAGCCTTGAAGAATTGCCGCTCCGCCGCGACCAGCGTCACAACCGCGATGGGCGCGTCGCAGAGTTGCGCCGCCAATTGCACCACCTCGTCGAAATCGCGCTCCGGCGACGTGTCGAGGACGGCATAGCTGTGGAGCGCCGCGATCCGCGCCGCCTCATCCCAAGGGGCCATGCTGCCCGCCTGCATCCCGGCTGATTTGCCTGGCTCCCGATCTGCGGTGCTGGCCAGCCGTGCCGCGATGCCGCCCTCGGGCACGTTCACCTTGCCTGCGCCAGCGTCGCAAGGAAGGTGCGCTCGACATCCTGGCAATCATAGGGCTTCGGCAGGAAGGGGATCTGCCGCAGGGGCGGTGGCACTTCCTCCCGCCGCGCGCCGGAGACGAACACGAACGGGGTACCCCGCTCGGCCAGGTGCTTCGCCAGGTCGAAGGTCTTGCCGTCCAGCACGTCGATATCCAGGAAGGCGGCATCGAAGGCGGCACTTCCCAACACGCGCCGCGCGTCCTGCACCGAATGCGCGACGGCGACGTCGGCTTCGGCCGCGCCCACCATGATCGCCTCGAGGTCGAGGGCCACGATGGGATCATCCTCGACGATAAGAACCCGCTGTCTCCGCATGACCTGGCGCGCCACCCGTCTCAACCCTTGCCCGAACGCTGCAAACGCCGGTGGCAGGGACGCGTTCGTCGCTGCCGCGGAACGTGAAGCCGCGCCGGGCCAATGCGCCCCTGCGTCCGCCAATTCTTGACGCAAGCGTCATCTTCGGTGTGTCATCCCCCGCAATCAGGGAGGCACCGTCCGCGTGGGCCAGGACCAGCCGCAGATCATCATCGCCGGGGCCGGCCATGCCGGCGGCTCCGCCGCGGCCTTCCTGCGCCAGTATGGCTGGAAAGGCGGCATCGTACTGGTGGGCGAGGAGCCGAACGCCCCCTACCAGCGCCCACCCTTGTCCAAGGCCTGGCTGAAGGGCGAGGCGACGGCCGAAAGCCTGGCCCTGCGCCCGGCCCGCTTCTACGCCCAGCAAAACATCGAGCTACGCCTTGCGACACGTGTCACCGCGGTCGATCGCGCGGCACGGCGGGTGACGCTCTCGGATGGCACGTCGCTGGATTACGAGCGGCTGATCCTCGCGCTCGGCGCGCGACCGCGACGCCTGCCTTTGCTGGGGGCGGAGCTTGCCGGCGTGCTCGCCCTCCGCGGCACGGCGGATGCGGATGCGCTCCAGGCTACGCTGGGACCGGGCCGGCGGCTGGCCGTCATCGGCGGTGGCTATATCGGGCTGGAGGTCGCGGCCTCCGCCCGCGCCCTCGGCGCCAAGGCCGTGGTCATCGAACGCGAGGCCCGGGTGCTGGCCCGGGTCGCCGGCCATACGCTCTCCGCCTTCCTGGAAGCGCAACACCGTGCCCGCGGCGTCGAGATCCTGACGCAGGCGCAGGTCGCCGCCATCGAGGGTTCGGGCGGCCGTGCCGCTGCCGTGCTGCTGGCCGATGGGCGGCGCATCCCCTGCGACATCGTGCTGATCGGCGTCGGTGCGGTGCCCAACAGCGAACTGGCAGAGGCGGCCGGGCTGGACTGCGCCGGCGGCGTGGCGGTGGACCTGGCGGCCCGCACCAGCGATCCGGCGATCTATGCGATCGGCGATTGCACGCAGCGGCCGCTGCCGCTCTATGGCCGTTCAGGCCGGCTGGAAAGCGTGCCGAATGCCATCGAGCAGGCGAAGCAGGCAGCCGCCGACATCTGTGGCCGCGCGCCGCCGCCGCCCGAAGTGCCGTGGTTCTGGTCCGACCAATTCGACCTGCGGCTGCAGATGGCCGGCCTTGCCTTCGACGCGCACGAGGTCGTGGTGCGCGGCGATACCGACGGCCCCGGCTTCGCGGTGTTCCACCTGGACGCCGAACATCGCGTCCTGGCGGTGGAGGCGGTGAACGCCCCGGCCGATTTCATGGCTGGCCGCCTGCTGGTGGCGAAGCAGGCCCGGGTCGCCCCCGCGCTGCTGCGCGATCCAGCCCGGCCGCTGAAGGATTTCACCACCTGACAACAACCGAAAAAGGGAAACGCCAATGCCGCACGTCACCTATATCGAGCACAACGGCACCGAGCACCGGATCGCGCTGGAGGAAGGCGACTCCGTCATGCGCGGCGCGGTGGACAATGGCGTGCCGGGCATCGACGCAGATTGCGGCGGCGAATGCGCCTGCGCCACCTGCCACGTCTTCGTGGACGACGCCTGGCTGGCCAGGTGCGGCACGCCCTCCGAGCAGGAGGCGAGCATGCTGAGCTTCGCCGCGACAGCGCAGCCGAACTCGCGCCTCTCCTGCCAGATCACCATGGATGCGGCGCTGGACGGCCTGGTGGTCCGCCTGCCCGAAGCTCAGCACTGAGGGGGACGACGCCATGAATGCCCCGGTGAACCCTGTTGCGGACACGGATGCCTGGACCACGCCGCTCGACCAGTTGGACCCCAGCCATCCCGCGCGCTTCCAGGCGCAGACGATGTGGCCGTATTTCGAGCGGCTGCGGCGCGACGCGCCGGTGCACTACAGCACCACCAGCGCGATGTTCGGGCCCTACTGGTCGGTGACAAAGTACAAGGACATCATGGCGGTGGAGGTGAACCACAAGGCGTTCAGCTCCGACAGCGGCTTCGGCGGGATTTCGATCCGCGACCGGCCGAAGGAGCTGCAGCTGCCGATGTTCATCGCCATGGACCCGCCGCGGCACGACGACCAGCGCAAAGTGGTGCAGCCCATCGTGGCGCCCGCCAACCTGGCGAAGCTGGAAGGCATCATCCGCGACCGCGTCTGCACGATCCTCGATGGCCTGCCGCGCGGCGAGACCTTCAACTGGGTCGAGCACGTCTCGATCGAACTGACGGTGACCATGCTGGCGACGCTGTTCGACTTCCCTTACGAGGATCGTCGCAAGCTGAGCTTCTGGTCGGATTGCGCCACGATGCCGCCGGAGGCCGGCGGCTACATCGATTCCGAGGCGAAGCGGGAGGAGGTCTTCGCCGAGTGCCTGGCCTACTTCACCAACCTCTGGAACCAGAGGGTCAACGCGGAGCCGCGCCCCGACCTGATCTCCATGCTCGCGCATGGCGAGGCGACACGGAACATGACGCCGCGCGAATACCTCGGCAACCTCATCCTGCTGATCGTCGGCGGCAACGACACCACGCGCAATTCGATCAGCGGCGGCGTGCTGTTTCTCAACCAGAATCCCGGGGAATACGCCAAGCTGCGGGCCAACCCGGGGCTGATCGAGACCATGGTGCCGGAGATCATCCGCTACCAGACGCCTCTGGCGCATATGCGCCGGACCTGCGTGCTGGACACCGAACTCGGCGGCCAGCACATCAAGGTGGGCGACAAGGTGGTGATGTGGTACATCTCCGGCAACCGCGACCCGGAGGCGATCGAGGCGCCGGAGAGCTTCATCATCGACCGCAAGCGGCCGCGCCAGCATCTCTCCTTCGGCTTCGGCATCCATCGCTGCGTCGGCAACCGCCTGGCGGAGCTGCAGCTGAAGATCCTGTGGGAGGAAATCCTCAAGCGCTTCGAGACGATCGAGGTGGTCGGCGAGCCGAAGCGGGTCTTCTCCTCCTTCGTGCACGGCATCACCGACCTGCCGGTGCGCATCCCGGCCTGATCACCGATCGCGGGCTGCCGCCGGCAACCCGTACAGGATCAGCCGCACCGCAAGCCGCGCGGCGCCGTCCGGGTCGGGCGGTGCCCGGCGCAGCATCTGCTCACCCACATAGCGGGCGATGCCGATGGCACCGGCCGTGAGGTAGTCCGTGTCGGCCTCGGGCGCGAGGCCTTCGCCGAGGATGCCGGTGAGGGTCTCGCGGATCTCCTCGAAGACCGCACGCTGCGCCGGCGTGGCGTCGATCCGCACATGCGGCAGGCCGCCGGCGCTGCCCCCGTAATCCTCGACCAGGAAGCGGAAATAGAGCCGGATCGCGCCGTCGAGCCAGGCCTCCAGGTCCGCCGCCTTCGCCCGTTCCGCACGCAGCAGTGGACGCAGGCGCTGCGCCGCGTCGGCGGCCAGCGCCCGGGCGATTTCTTCCTTCGAACGGAAGTAATTGTAGAAGGTGCCGGAGGCGAGGTCGGTGCGTCGGATGATGTCGCGGACGCTCGCCGCCTCGTAGCCCTGTTCGGCGAAGACCCGCCGCGCGGCAACCAGGATTGCTGCCCGGTTCCGCGCCTTGGTCTGGGCGCGCCGGCCGGCCTCGCAGGTGTCGGTGGTGCTGGACATGCCGCCCAGGGAAACCCCTGCGACGTTTCATGGCAAGGCGCTTCGGCAAGCCGGGGATGTTCGGCTAGGATGATGATCAAGGGTTCGGGGGAAATCGGAATGACGGATGTTGGCATCGGTGCGCCGGTCAGGCGGGTGGAGGATCTGCGCTTCCTGCGCGGCGCCGGCCGCTTCGTCGACGACATCGCGGCGCCGGGCGCGCTGTACCTGCATGTCCTGCGGTCGCCGCACGCCGCCGCGCGCATCCTGCGGCTGGATACCGCGGCGGCCCGCGCCATGCCGGGCGTGCGGCTGGTGCTGACCGAGGCCGAGCTCGACATCCCGGCGCGGCTGCGCTGCGTCACGCCGCGGCACCGGCGGGATGGCTCGCCGCTGGTGCAGCCGCCCTGGCGCGTGCTGCCGGCCGATGCGGTCAGGCACGTCGGCGATCCGGTGGCGGCGGTGGTGGCCGATACGCCCGCCGCGGCGCAGGACGCGGCCGAGCGGATCGACGTGACCTACGAGCCGCTGCCCAGCGTCACCGACCTCGCCGAGGCCGGGCAACCAGGCGCGCCCGCCGTCTGGCCGGACCTCGCGCCAGACAATGAATGCTTCCATTTCCGCCTGGGCGACACCGCCGCGGTGGCCGCCGCCTTCGGCCGCGCGGCGCATGTCGTCGCGCTCGACTATCGGATCAGCCGCGTGTCGGCCAACCCGATGGAGCCGCGCAACGCGCTTGCGACCTACGATCCGATCGAGGACCGCTACACGCTGTGGACCGGTACGCAGTTGCCGCATGTGATGCGGAACGAGATCGCCGAATTCGCGCTCGGCATCCCCTCCAACCGGCTGCGCATCGTCTCCCCCGATGTCGGCGGCGGCTTCGGGATGAAGGAGAGCCCCTTCCCCGAACACGTGCTCTGCCTGCTGGCGGCGCGGCGGCTGGGTCGGCCGGTGCGCTGGACCGCGACGCGGACGGAAAGCTTCCTCAGCGACAGCCACGCGCGGGACAATGTCTCCCGCGCCGAACTCGCGCTCTCGGCGGATGGCGACTTCCTCGGCCTGCGGGTAACGACGCTGGCGAACATGGGCGCCTACCTCGCCTGGCAGGGGCCCGTTTCCTCGACCAACAACGTGGGCGGCCTCGCCGGCGTCTACCGCACACCGGCGATCTGCACGGAGGTGACGGGGTACTTCACCAACACCCAGCCCACCGCGCCCTATCGCGGCGCCGGTCGGCCGGAGGCAATCCATGCGATGGAGCGTCTGGTGGACCTCGCCGCCGACCGACTCGGCATGGACCGCGCGGCGCTGCGCCTGCGCAACATGATCCGGCCGGAGCAGATGCCGTTCCAGACCGGGCTCGACTACGCCTATGACAGCGGCGACTTCCCGCAGAACCAGGCGCTGGCGATCAAGGCGGCCGACTGGGATGGCTTCGCGGCGCGGCGCGCAGACTCCGCCGCGCGCGGCATGCTGCGCGGCATCGGCATCGCCAATGCGATCGAAAGCGCCGGCGGCCCGCACCGCAAGCCGCTGGAGGAAGGCGCCGAGATCCGCTTCGATTCCGGCGGCACCGCCACGCTGCTGCTCGGCAGCCACAACCACGGCCAGGGGCATGAGACGGTGTTCCGCCAGATCATCGCCACGCGGCTCGGGCTTCTGCCGGACCGGGTGCGGATTCAGTTCGGCGATACCGACGTGGTGGCGCATGGCCGCGGCACCATCGGCTCGCGCAGCATGATGGCCTGCGGCGGCGCGCTGGTCGGTGCGGCGGAGAAGGTGATCATCCGCGGCCGGCAGATCGCTGCGCACCTGCTGGAAGCCGCCGAGGCGGACATGGAATTCGCCGATGGCGTCTTCCGCGTCGCCGGCACCGACCGGGGCCTCGGCATCGAGGCGGTGGCCAAGGCCAGCTACCTCCCCGGCGCGCTGCCGGATGGCGCCGAACTCGGCCTCGGTGCGTCGCTCGTCACAAGGCCCGGCGACTGCACCTTCCCGAATGGCTGCCACATCGCCGAGGTGGAGGTGGACCCGGAGACGGGGGAGACGACGCTGCTCAGGTACACCGTGGTCGACGACGTCGGCACCGTCATCAATCCGCTGCTGGTCAAAGGGCAGATCCATGGTGGCGTGGCGCAGGGCTTCGGCCAGGTCTTCGGCGAGGCGATCCAGTATGCCGAGGGCCAGTTGCTGACCGCCAGCTTCCAGGACTACCCGATGCCGCGCGCCGGCGACCTCTCCGACATCCTGGTCAAAAGCAACCCGGTGCCGACGAAGACCAACCCGCTCGGCGTCAAGGGTGCCGGCGAGGCGGGCACGGTCGGCGCGCTACCGGCACTGGTCGGCGCGGTGGTGGATGCGTTGCGGCCGCATGGCGTCACGCATCTCGACATGCCGCTGACGCCGGAGCGGGTGTGGGCGGCGATACGGGGCGCGGGTTAAGGCAGATCGCCGCAGGGCGGAACCGCCCAGAGGGGTGAATCCGCTTTACGAACGACAGGCTAGGGCGAGGTGCCGAACCGAAGTTTCGGCACCTTGCCCTAGCCGGCCAGGACGCGCCGCGCCCCCTCGGCGAGGACCCGCAACCCGAGCTCCAGGTCCTCGCGTCTGGTGTCCTCGCTCCAGTGGTGGCTGATGCCGCCAATGGAGGGGACGAACAGCATCCCCACCGGCATCACCCGCGCCAGGATCTGGCTGTCATGGATGGCGCCGCTCGGCATCGCCTGCCAGGCGTCGGGGCAGATATCCTTCGCCGCGCCCCGCAGCGCGGCCAGGATCGCCGGGTCGCAGGGGGC
This sequence comes from Paracraurococcus sp., assembly GCA_049315625.1. GTDB lineage: Bacteria > Pseudomonadota > Alphaproteobacteria > Acetobacterales > Acetobacteraceae > Paracraurococcus. The sequence continues at coordinate 1,058 of JBMOJU010000226.1, read as the reverse complement.
CGGCGCGGAATGGCCGATCGCCTCCAGCGTCGCGATGCAGCGCTCGCGCCGGTTGCTCTCGCGCACCAGGGCGAGCAGGCACTCCTCCATCCGGTCCATCACCGCCACCGACAGGTCGCGGAAGGAAAAGAAGATCTCCGCGCGGCCCGGGATGATCTGCGGCAGGTTCGGCTCCAGCAGGATGCGCCCGGTGGTCCAGACGCTGCGCTCCGCCGCGGCGTGCGGGAATTCGCGGTCGATCGCCGCCAGCAGGCGCATGGCGGTCAGCCCGGCGTCGCGCCGTTCGCGCATCGTCGTCCCGCCGGTATGGTCCTACTGCCCCTCGACGATGATGCGGAACTGGCGGATGCCGACGATGCCGGTGACCACGCCGATCCGCAGGCCGGCATTCTCCAATTGCGTGCCCTGCTCGATATGCATCTCCAACGCGCCGCGGTAGCGCGCGGGATCCATCCGCAGCCGCGGCAGGCCGGCCAGGCCGGCCGCCGCCAGTGCCGGCCGCAGCGGTGCGCCGGTATGGCGGTTGCGCGCGGCGTCGATATCGGCCTCCTCCAGCGCGCCGACCAGGCTGCGGCTGCCGAGGAAATCGCCCCAATGCCCTTCCTCGTCGGCATAGGCGCAGACATCCACCGGCAGCCCGGCGCGCGCCAGCGACAGGGCGCCGACGACGCCGAGCGCACCATCCAGCCAGCCGGCATGGTTCTGCGTTTCGATATGGCTGCCGGCGAGGAGATGCGGGCCGCCGCCCTGATGCCGGCCAAAGACATTGCCGATGCCGTCGATGCGGGGCGCGAGCCCCACCGCTTCCATCCGCCGCACCAGCCAGTGCCGGCTGGCCATGTCCTCCGGCCCGAAGGTCGGGCGATGGACGCCGGTGCGGTAGGTGCCGATGGTCCTGAGTTCGTCCAGGTCCTGCAGGAATTGCGTAGTATCGACCTGCATCAGGCACCTCGTCGCCAGGCAAGGAAGAGAGATTGGGGAGGAAAAAGCATTTCCTCCCCAAACCGTACCTTTGTTTTTGTGAATCTTGCACTCGCCGCGCGGCAAAGGCCAAACCC
>JBMOJU010000630.1:0-1986 GCA_049315625.1 Paracraurococcus sp. | reverse complement strand
CCTATTTTCTTGTTCTGTTCCAGGTCCCGCCCCAGGCCCTGGACCCCCGCCATGCCCCGTCGCCGCCGCCGCCCGCATCGCCCCGAGCTCCCCATCCCGCCGGAGATTTCCCGCCGGATTTCATCGCCCGCTACGATCTGCACAACTACCTGTATGTCCACCCGACCTTTGGCCTCACCCCGCCGCAGCCCTGGGCGCCGCTGACGGATGAGGAATGGGCCGCGCTCCGCCCCATCCTGGCGGAGCATGGCTGCGGCCTTTCAGACCACCCCCGCGCCGGGCGGAAGCTGGCCGACCCCCGCGCCAGGCTGGATGCCGTCTTCCGCGCCGTCACGCTGAAGCGCCCGCGGGAGAAGGGCGGCGGAAGGGCGCCCTGGAAGCAGTTGCCGGAAGAATTCGGCAAGCCCGACACCATCTCCCGCACCTACCGGCGCTGGACCGCGACCGATCTCTGGATGCGGCTGCTGCAGATGGTCGCCGCCGAGGATTGCGCGCCGGTGCTGAAGCGGCTGACCCATCGGATCTGCTGCGCCTTCCGCCGGGGGATCCGCATCATGGGGTTGCGCGGCATCGTCCTGGCGCGGCGCTTGCGGCTGTACAGCGCCCTGCCGGCGCCGTCCTTCTGGCTGCCCGATCCCGATTTGTCCGAGATCTACATGCCGGTCGTCATCGGCATCATCCGCTGGGCGCGGGACCAGTTGACGGAGCACCGAAGGTGCATCGGGCCGAAGACGATCCGCATGATCGACAGCATGCACCGCGCCATGGGCGGGCGGACCAGGCTTTCGCCGGCGATGGAGCCGCCGTGAGGCGCGCCTCACCCCAGCGGCAGCAGCACCAGCGCCGCGGCCTGCGCCGCGATGCCCTCGCCGCGGCCGGTGAAGCCCAGCCGTTCGGTGGTGGTGGCCTTCACGCCGACCCGGCCGGGCTCGACGCCCAGCAACGCGGCCAGGCGCGCCTGCATCGCCTCCCGGTGCGGGCCGATCTTCGGCCGTTCGCAGAGGATGGTGACGTCGGCATTGGCCAGGATGCCGCCGCGGGCGGCGATGCGGCCGGCGGCGTGGGTCAGGAATTGCGCGCTGTCGGCGCCTTTCCACTTCATCTCCGATGGGGGAAACCAGCGGCCGATATCGCCCTCGGCCAGCGCGCCATAGATGGCGTCGCACAGCGCATGGATGCCGACATCGGCGTCGGAATGGCCTTCCAGGCCGAATTCGCAGGGGATGGTGAGGCCGCAGAGCACCATGGGCCGCCCGGCCTCGATCCGGTGGACGTCGAAGCCGGTGCCGATGCGGGGGAACAGGGTGGTCATGGGAGGCTGGTACAAGGCCTGGGCCTCCACGCGGGCGAGGTCTTCGGGGAAGGTGATCTTGATGTTGGTCTCGGCGCCGGGGATCAGCGAGACGGGCTGGCCGGCCAGTTCGAGGAGCTGGGCGTCGTCGGTGGCCTCGGCGGTGGCGCTGCGGTGGGCGGCGAGCAGGACGGGGAAGCGGAAGGCCTGCGGGGTCTGGGCGCGGAACAGCCCGGCGCGGGGGATGGTTTCCAGGATGGTGCCGGCCTCGGCGCGCTTCAGCGTATCCGCCACCGGCTGGGCCGGGATGGCGCCGGGGGCGTCGCGCAGCGCGGCGAGCAGGGCGGGGATGGTGCCGGGCGGGATCACCGGCCGGGCGGCGTCGTGCACCAGCACCACGGTGGGGCTGCGCGGGGCGAGGGCTTCGAGCCCGGCGCGGACGCTGGCCTGGCGGGTCTCGCCGCCGGGGATGGGGGGCAGGGCGGGCAGGCCGTCGAGGATGGCGGCGACGCGCGCCTCCTCGCCAGCGGCGCAGACAGGCTGCAGCAGCGTGACGCCGCCCTCGGCCAGCAGCGCCTCGGCGGCCAGGCGCAGCACGGGGCGGCCGAGGAGGGGGAGGTATTGCTTGGGCTGGTCGGCGCCGAAGCGGGTGCCGCGTCCGGCGGCCATGAGGAGGGCGGCGATGGTCATCACGC
>JBMOJU010000225.1:0-8793 GCA_049315625.1 Paracraurococcus sp. | reverse complement strand
TCGAGGCCTTCGATCTTGTCATGCGCCGAGGGCACGGTGCCGGCGCCCATCAGCCGCCGCGCCGCCGCCTTGTACAGCGTCTCGATCACCAGCGTCGATTTGCCGCCGCCGGAGACGCCGGTGACACAGGTGAAGGTGCCGAGCGGGAACTCGGCGGAGACGTCCTTCAGATTGTTGCCGCGGGCGCCGACGACCTTCACCGCCCGCTTGCGGTCGATCTTCCGCCGCGTCGCCGGCACCTCGATCCGCCGCCGGCCGGACAGGTAGTCGCCGGTCAGGCTGGCCGGGTTGGCGGCGACCTCGGCCGGCGTCCCCTGCGCGATGACGCGGCCGCCGCCGGCGCCGGCGGCCGGGCCGATATCCACCAGGTGGTCGGCGGCGCGGATCGCGTCCTCGTCATGCTCCACCACCAGCACGGTGTTGCCGATGTCGCGCAGCCGCCGCAGCGTCGCCAGCAGGCGCTCATTGTCGCGCTGGTGCAGGCCGATGCTCGGCTCGTCCAGCACATACAGCACGCCGGTCAGCCCGCTGCCGATCTGCGAGGCCAGGCGGATGCGCTGCGACTCGCCGCCCGAGAGCGTGGCCGAGGACCGGCCGAGCGAGAGGTAGTCGAGCCCGACATCGACCAGGAATTGCAGCCGTTCCTCGATCTCCCGCAGGATGCGGCGGGCGATCTCCTGCCGCTGCGGCGTCAAGGTCGCCATGACGCCGGCAAACCAGTCGCGCGACTTGCGGATGGAAAGATCGGAGGCTTCGCCGATATGGCAGCCGGCGACCTTCACCGCGAGGGATTCCGGCTTCAGGCGGAAGCCGCGGCAGGCCTCGCAGGGCTTCTCCGCCTGGTAGCGCGCCAGGTCCTCGCGGACCCAGGGGTTGTCGGTCTCGCGGTGGCGGCGTTCGAGGTTGGGCAGCACGCCCTCGAAGGGCTTCTTCACGTCATAGGCGCGCAGCCCGTCCTTGTAGCGCAGCGTGACGATATCCTCGCCGGTGCCGTGCAGGATGGCCTTGCGCACCGCCGCCGGCAGGTCGCCCCAGGGCGTGCTGGTCTGCACCTTGAAGTGCCGCGCCAGGCTTTCCAGCGTCTGGTCGTAATACGGCGATTGCGCGCCGGACCAGGGCGCGACGGCGCCATCGGCCAGGCTGCGCAGCTCGTCGGGAACGACCAGTTGCGGGTCGAAGAAGCTCTGCGTGCCGAGCCCGTCGCAGGTCGGGCAGGCGCCCTGCGGGGAGTTGAAGGAGAACAGCCGCGGCTCGATCTCCTCGATCGTGAAGCCGGATTCGGGGCAGGCGAATTTGGCGCTGAACACGGTGCGCGCGCCGCTGTCGGCGTTCTCGGCATAGGCGATGCCGTCGGATAGCGCGAGCGCGGTCTCGAAGCTGTCGGCCAGGCGCGGGGCGATCCCGTCGCGGACGACGACGCGGTCCACCACGATCTCGATGTCGTGCTTCAGCGTCTTCTTCAGCGCCGGGACGTCGGCGATCTGCTGGAGGGTGCCGTCGATCTTCACCCGCTCGAAGCCGCGGCGCTGCCATTCCGCCAGCTCCTTGCGGAATTCGCCCTTCTTGCCGCGCACAACCGGCGCCAGCAGCAGCAGCCGCGTGCCTTCCTCCATCGCCAGCACGCGGTCGACCATCTGGGAGACGGTCTGCGCCTCGATCGGCAGGCCGGTGGCGGGCGAATAGGGCACGCCGACGCGGGCCCAGAGGAGGCGCATATAGTCGTGGATTTCGGTGACGGTGCCGACGGTGCTGCGCGGGTTGTGGCTGGTGGTCTTCTGCTCGATGGAGATCGCCGGGCTCAGCCCCTCGATGCTGTCGACATCGGGCTTCTGCATGAGCTGGAGGAATTGCCGCGCATAGGCCGACAGCGACTCGACATAGCGGCGCTGGCCCTCGGCATAGATGGTGTCGAAGGCGAGGGAGGATTTGCCCGAGCCCGACAGGCCGGTGATGACGGTCAGCGTGCCGCGCGGCAGGTCGAGGTCGAGGTTCTTCAGGTTGTGGGTGCGGGCGCCCCGGATGCGGATCTGGCCGGCGGCCAAGGGGTGGGCCGTGGGAGTGGGCGGGCTGGCCATCGGGTCGCTCCACGGGGCCGGGGGGAAGGCCCACGTTCACATTGTGTTCTTGGGTGCATGCCACCATATTGGGGTGGCGGGAAGGGGCCTCGTCGGGCCCCGGCATGCCGTCGGACTCGCCCCGGGCGGGTCGGGCCGGTATGCTAGGCGCTCGATTCCAGGGGTTTTGGCGGCATGGCCGGCAGCGTGAACAAGGTGATCCTGGTGGGCAATCTGGGGCGTGACCCGGAAGCCCGCAACATGCAGTCGGGCGGCAAGGTGGTGTCTTTCTCCGTCGCCACGTCGGAGACCTGGAACGACCGCGCCTCCGGCGAGCGCAAGGAAAAGACCCAATGGCACCGGGTTGCCATCTTCAACGAGAAACTCGGCGAGATCGCCGAGAAGTACCTGAAGAAGGGCAGCAAGGTGTACCTGGAAGGCGCGCTCGAAAGCCGGAAGTACACCGACAAGGACGGGCAGGAGCGGGAGATCACCGAGGTGGTGATCAGCCGCTTCAAGGGTGAGCTGACCCTGCTGGATGGCCGCGGCGGTGGTGGCGAGATGGGCGAGGGCGGTGGCGGCGGCTATGGCGGCGGCCGGTCCTCCGGTGGCGGCTATGGCGGCGGCGGGGAGCGCCCGGCGGGCCGCAGCGGTGGCGGCGGTGGTGGCGGCTGGGACAGCAAGCCGAAGGGTGGCGCCGACCTGGACGACGACATCCCCTTCTGAGCCCCTTCACGGCGGCGGGGTGGCCCCGGGCGCCTGGAAACGCTAGACTGCCAGCGCGTGGCGCGGTGCGTTCGGCCGCCACGTTCCGCTGATAGGTCCGGCGGGCCGCACCCCCTGACGACGAAGCCCCCCCGGCGCCAGACGGCATACCGGCCGGGCGCCGGACGACGAGGAAGAACACCAGCGTGAGCGAGACCGAGAACGGCAGCGGCGGCATCCGCCCCGAGGACGCCGTGCCCGTGACCCTCGAGGAGGAGATGCGCCGCTCCTACCTCGACTACGCCATGAGCGTGATCGTCGCGCGCGCCCTCCCCGATGCGCGGGACGGCCTGAAGCCCGTCCATCGCCGTATCCTCTTTGCCATGCAGGAGAGCGGCTACACGGCGGAAAAGCCGCACCGCAAATCCGCCCGCGTCGTCGGCGACGTGATGGGCAAGTACCACCCGCATGGCGACGCCGCGATCTACGACGCCATGGTCCGCATGGCGCAATCCTTCTCGCTCCGCGTCCCGCTGATCGATGGCCAGGGCAATTTCGGCAGCATGGACGGCGATCCGCCGGCCCAGATGCGCTACACCGAAGTCCGCCTCGCCCGCTCCGCCTCCGCCCTGCTGGAGGGGATCGAAGAGGACACGGTCGACTTCCAGCCGAATTACGACGAGTCGGAGCGCGAGCCGCGCGTCCTGCCGGCCGCCTTCCCGAACCTGCTGGTCAACGGCGCCCAGGGCATCGCCGTCGGCATGGCGACCAACATCCCGACGCACAACCCGACCGAGGTGATCGACGCAACGCTGGCGCTGATCGCCGAGCCGGACACCTCGCTGATCGACCTGATGAAGATCATCCCCGGGCCGGATTTCCCGACCGGCGGGCTGATCCTCGGCCGGGCCGGAATCCGCTCGGCCTTCGAGACCGGGCGCGGGTCCATCCCCCTTCGCGCCAAGTGCGAGATCGAGGAGATGCGCGGCGGCCGCCAGGCCATCATCGCCACCGAGATCCCCTTCCAGGTCAACAAGTCGACGCTGATCGAGAAGATCGCCGAACTGGTCCGCGCCAAGGCGGTCGAGGGCATCTCCGACCTGCGCGATGAGAGCGACCGCGACGGCATGCGGATCGTCATCGAACTCAAGCGCGATGCGACGGCCGAGGTGGTGCTGAACCAGCTGTATCGCATGACCCAGCTGCAGACCTCCTTCCCCGTCAACTTCCTCGCGCTCGACAACGGCAAGCCGCGGCAGATGGGGCTGATCGACGCGTTGAAGGCGTTCATCGCCTTCCGCGAGGAGGTCATCCTGCGGCGCTCGCGCTTCCGCCTGGCCAAGGCGCGCGAACGCGGCCATCTGCTGATCGGCCTGGCCATCGCGGTGGCCAACATCGATGAGGTCATCCGGCTGATCCGCGCCAGCCAGGACCCGGCCGAGGCGCGTGCCGCGCTGATGGCCCGCGAATGGCCGGCCGGCGATGTCGGCACCTTGCTGGCGCTGATCGAGGATGCCGGCAACGTCGTCACCCCCGAAGGCACCGTGCGGCTGACCGAGGCGCAGGCCCGCGGCATCCTGGCGCTGACCCTGAACCGGCTGACCGGGCTCGAGCGCGAGAAGATCACCTCGGAACTCGAGGAGATCGGTGGCCGCATCCGTGAGCTGCTGGAGATCCTCGGCAGCCATCCGCGCCGGATGGAGGTGATGACCGAGGAGCTGCGCGCCGTCCGCGCCCAGATCGCCTCCCCGCGCATGACGCAGATCGTCGACGGCATCGCCGATGTCGACGACGAGAGCCTGATCGAGCCGGGCAACATGATCGTCACGCTGACGCGGGACGGCTACGTGAAGCGGACCTCGCTGGAGACCTTCCGGGCGCAGAACCGCGGCGGCCGCGGCCGCAGCGCCGCCGCGACGCGGCAGGACGACGTGGTGATGCGCAGTTTCATCGCGCATACCCATCAATGGGTGCTGTTCTTCACCAGCCGTGGCATGGCCTTCCGCGAGAAGGTCTGGCAACTCCCGGAAGGCGGCGCGCAGGGCAAGGGGCGGTCGCTCCGCCAGGTGCTGGCGCTGCAGGAAGGCGAGCAGATCACCGCCGTGCTGCCGCTGCCGCATGACGAAAGCCTGTGGGAGGGTCTGCACCTGGTCTTCGCCACCGCCTCGGGTGGGGTCCGGCGCAACAAGCTTTCCGATTTCCGCAATGTGCGTTCCGCCGGGCTGATCGCCATGAAGCTGGAGGAGGGCGACAGCCTGATCGGCGTCTCCACCTGCCGGGAAGGTGACGACGTGCTGCTGGCCACCCGCCGCGGCCGGGCGATCCGATTCCAGGCGACCGACGACGTGCTGCGCGTGTTTGCCGGGCGCGACAGCACCGGCGTGCGTGGCATCCGCCTGGGCAAGGATGACGAGGTGATCGCCCTCAGCGTGCTCCGCCACGTCGAGGCGACGCCGGCCGAGCGCGAGGCGGCGATCCGCAACGCCGCGCAGCGCCGCCGCACCAACGGCACGGAGGAGGCGGAGACGCTGCCCGCCGCGGCCGAGGAGGCGGATGAGGCCCCGGCGGAGGAAATCACCCTCTCGCCCGAGCGGGCCAAGGAGCTGGAGGAGCAGGAGGAGATCATCCTCGCCATCACCGATGGCGGCTTCGGCAAGCGCAGCCTGGCCTATGACTACCGGATCACCGGCCGGGGCGGGCAGGGGCTGGAAGCCATGCTGTTCAGCCGCCGCACCGGCAAGGAGGTCGTGGCCACCTTCCCGGTCCGGCCGGGCGACGATGTCATGCTCGTCACCGACACGGGTCGGCTGATCCGCCTGCCGGCCGACCAGGTGCGCTTGACGCGCCGGCGCAGCCTGGGCGTGATGCTCCTCCGATTGAATGAGGGGGAACGCGTGAATTCCTGCTTCCCGGTCGTCGACGACCAGGGTGAGACCACTCCCGACTCCGGCCTGGCGCAGACCGGGGCCCTGGCGGCGATCGAGCCGCCGGCGGAGCCGGGGATGCCGTCCGATGGTTGAGCGCGTCGGTCTCTACCCGGGCACCTTCGACCCGGTCACCAACGGCCATCTGGACGTCATCGGCCGCGCCGCCCGCATCCTCGACCGGCTGGTGGTCGGGGTGGCGATCAATATCGGCAAGGGGCCGCTCTTCCCGCTGGAGGAGCGGGTCGAGTTGGTCCGCGCCGAAACCGACGCCATCGCCGCCCGCACCGGGACGATCATCGAGGTGGTGCCCTTCGAGGGGCTGCTGATCGGCTTCGCCCAGAAGCTCGGTGCCGGTGTCATCATCCGCGGCCTGCGCGCCGTGTCGGATTTCGATTACGAGTTCCAGATGGCCGGCATGAACCGCCGGCTGGACCACGAGATCGAGACCGTCTTCCTGATGGCGAGCGAGACGAACCAGTTCATCTCTTCGCGTTTCGTGAAGGAGATCGCCCGCCTCGGCGGTGACGTGTCTTCCTTCGTGCCGAAGCTGACGCTGGAACGGACGCTGGCCCGCGTGCGCAACCCGGCCCCGGGCTGAACCGGCCCGTCCCCCACACCAGGCGCCTGATCCACCGGAGACCCCCATGCTGCGACGACACCTTGCCGGCCTCGCCCTGCTCGGCGCGCCTGCCCTGATCCGCCCCGCCCGCGCGGCGGAAGAACGGTTGGTGATGAAGCTGAAGGATGGCGACGTCGTCATCGAGCTGCTGTCGGACGTCGCGCCGAAGCATGTCGAGCGCATCAAGCTGTTGGCCAATCGTGGCTTCTACGACGGCACGCCGTTCCACCGGGTGATCGAGGGCTTCATGGCCCAGGGCGGCGACCCGACCGGCACCGGCATGGGCGGCGCGCGCGACGCCGGCTATGCCGACCTGAATGCCGAGTTCACCAACAAGTACCGCTTCATCCGCGGCATCTGCGGCATGGCCCGCAGCCAGAGCCCGAACAGCGCGAACAGCCAGTTCTTCATCATGTTCGCGCCGGCGCCCTCGCTGGACGGCCAGTACACCATCTGGGGCCGGGTGATCTCCGGCATGGACGCCGTGGACAGGATCAAGCGCGGCGATCAGGCCAACAACGGCACGGTGCGCGGCCCGGACAAGCTGATCCGCGCCCGCGTCTCCGCCGCCTGACCCCCATTTCCAACAAGGACGATTTCCGATGACCGACGCCGCCGGCACCCCCGCGCAGGGCAACACGCTGATCCTCGAGCTGAAGGACGGCCCCGTGACCATCGAGCTGCTGCCCGACGTGGCGCCGAACCATGTCGAGCGTATCAAGCTGCTCGTCGGCCGCGGCTTCTACGACGGCACCCCCTTCCACCGGGTGATCGAGGGCTTCATGGCGCAGGGCGGGGACCCCACGGGGACCGGCACCGGCGGTGCCCGCGACCTGCCGGACCTGAAGGCGGAGTTCAACAAGGTCAGCTTCACGCGCGGGGTCTGCGGCATGGCCCGCAGCCAGAGCCCGCACAGCGCCAGCAGCCAGTTCTTCATCTGCTTCGCCGACGCGACCTTCCTCGACGGCCAGTACACCGTGTGGGGCCGGGTGACGGACGGGATGGACGTGGTCGACAAGATCAAGCGCGGCGCCCCCGGCAGCGGCACGGTGAACGGCCCCGACACGCTGATCCGCGCCACCCTGGCCTGATCCGCCCATCCCGGGGCGGTGCCCTCGCCTCGGCGCGGGGACGCCGCGCCGGGCTTTCGAATGGATGAGCAGCCCATGCCCGCCGGCTACACGGCCAGGGCGGGGCTTGCTCCAGAAGGACGACTTAGCATGAGCGACGCAGCCGGCACCCCCGAGACGATCCCCGGCGAGCCGCCAGTCGAGGTGCCCGCGCCCGAGGCCGAGGCGGGCGCGGCGGAGGCGACCGAAGCCGAGGCGACCGAGGTCGAGGCGACCGGGTCAGAGGCGCCGGAGACCGACGCCGCGGCGCCTGTCTCCGTGGCGCCGGCCGAACCCGACCCGAAGCTGCAGAACACGCTGATCCTGGAATTGAAGGACGGCGCGGTGACGATCGAGCTGCTGCCCGAATTGGCGCCGCGGCATGTCGAGCGGATCAAGACCCTGACCCGCGCCGGCTTCTACGACAACACGCCCTTCCACCGGGTGATCGAAGGGTTCATGGCCCAGGGCGGCGACCCGTCCGGCACCGGCACGGGTGGCGCGCGTGAGGCAGGCCATGCCGACCTGCAGGCCGAGTTCACCAACCGGGTGCGCTTCGTGCGGGGAACCTGCGGCATGGCCCGCACCGCGGCGCCGCACAGCGCGAGCAGCCAGTTCTTCATCATGTTCGCGCCGGCGCCCAGCCTGGACGGCCAGTACACCATCTGGGGCCGCGTGGTCGCCGGGATGGAGGCGGTGGACAAGATCAAGCGCGGCACCGGCGGCAATGGCATCGTCCAGGGGCCGGACCGCCTGGTGAAGGCCCGCATCGCCGCGGATGCCCCGGCGGCCACCGAAGCGCCCGCCGCTGAAGAGCCCGCCGCCGAACCGCCCGCCGGTTGACGTTCCCGCCGCCGCGCGCTTTTCCGCCGCGCGGCGGCAGCCTGTGAGCCGGTAGCTCAGCTGGTAGAGCACGGGACTTTTAATCTCGTGGCCGTGGGTTCGAATCCCACCCGGCTCACCACTCCCAACGCCTTACAAATAAATGGTTTTCAGAGGGGCGTCGCCCCAAGCGGGAGCGGAGCCGTTCCGCCTTGACCGGACATTGACCGGACGAACGGGCGAAACGCTTCCTGACCGGACATGCTGACCGGGCAGGCTCCCCCCGCGCCATGTCTGCCGCGCGTGCCCATACGCGAGCGCCGGCCAGGTCCGCCCGTAGCCCGCGGCATCCCCGCGACCCCTCCTAGGGGATGAAGCCAAAATGTCGCATTTGCGACTATGGCCTAGAAAAATCGCGGTCGAACGCTGAAAGCCGGGGCACCCGAACGCCTCGCCACCTTTTCCCGGTTGCCTATCGCCCTGGATTTTTCCCGCTCCGGCATCGGCTGCTGTTCGGGGTGCGGCCTTGCGGCGACGCCGCGCGATCCAGAGGAGGT
>JBMOJU010000629.1:0-1990 GCA_049315625.1 Paracraurococcus sp. | reverse complement strand
GAGGTGCTGCGCATCCGCGGCCTCGACACCATCCCGCCCGTCTCGTTGCCCGTGGCGGGGATCGTCCCGCCGCCGGCGCTGACGCCGAAGCAGGCGCGCGCCGGCCTGGCGCGGAGGGTGCTGGCGTCGCGCGGCATGCTGGATTGCGTCAGCTTCGGCTTCCTGGAGCAGAAAAGCGCGGCGCTGTTCGGCCCCGCCGCGGAGCGGCAGGACACATGGACTCCGCCGGAGACGATGCGGCTGGAGAACCCCATCGCCGCCGACCTCGACCAGATGCGGCCGACGCCGGTCGCCAGCCTGCTGCTGGCGGCCGCGCGCAACGCCGCGCGCGGCTGGCCGGACGTGGCGCTCTCGGAGCTTGGCGCGGCCTATCGCGACCCCACGCCCGCCGGGCAGGTGCAGGTCGCCGCCGGCATCCGCGCCGGCCACACGCCGCGGCATTGGGCGGAGCCGTCCCGCGCGGTCGATGCGATGGATGCCAAGGCCGATGCCGTCGCGGTCCTGGCCGCCCTTGGCGTGCCGATGGCGGCCGTGACGGTCACCGCCGATGCCCCTGGCTTCTACCACCCGGGCCGCAGCGGCGTGCTGCGGCAGGGGCCGAAGACGGTGCTGGCGACCTTCGGGGAAGTGCATCCCAAGGTCCGCGTGGCGCTCGACCTCTCCGGCCCGGCGGTGGCCTTCGAGGTCTTCCTCGATGCCGTCCCCGAGCCCAAGCGCCGCAAGAGGGGCGCCCCCGACCTGCCGGCCTTCCAGCCGCTGCGGCGCGACTTCGCCTTCCTGGTGGATGCGACGGTGACGGCGGAAGCGGTGCTGCGCGCCGCGCGCGGCGCCGACAAGGCGCTGGTCGCCGATGTCCAGCTGTTCGACCGCTATGCCGGCGACAAGGTGCCGACGGGCAAAGTGAGCCTCGGCGTGCAGGTGACCTTGCAGCCGCGCGAGGCGACCCTGACGGATGCGCAGATCGAGGCGGTGGCGGAGCGGATCGTCGCCGCCGTGGCCAAGGCGACGGGGGCGGTGCTGCGGGCCTGATCGCGGCCCCCGGGCGCCGGGCGAAACCGCCGCCCGCCGGCCAGGACGCCTTATCGCGCGGGCGGCGATGCGGCGCCCCCCGGCTAGAGCAGGGCGATGCCCAGATAGGTCAGCGCCGCCAGGGCCGAGCCGGCGACGCCCAGCACCCCGGCTGCCCAGGCCAGCGCCATCATCCCGCTGATGATGGCGGCGGAGGCCAGCACGATGCCGATCTGCAGGAGCGCCGAGGCGGTGCCGTAGCGACCGTCATCCTGGATCGCCCGCTCCCGTGCGGCTTCCGCGTCCCGCGCCCGCTGCATCAGCTCGCGGCGCCCCTCGCGCGTCTCGGGCTCGCTCTCCCAGCGGGTGATGGTGGCGCGCCAGCGCTTCACCTGCTGCTCCAGCGCTTCGCGCGCCGCCGGGTCGGCGATCTGGGTGGCGTCGAAGGTGGCGCGGTCGGCCTCCACCCCCAGGATGGTCTGGCGGATGGTGCGCGCCTGGAAGAAGGCCCAGAGATTGGCGCTCTCGACATTCTTCATCTGCGCTTCGGTCTTGGCGTCGTCGCCGACCACCTGGGTCAGCGCCAAGGCCAGGGCGAGCGCGGCGATCAGCAGCGCCACCCGCTTGTTGCCGGACGAAATATCCGCTGCTTCGACCGCACTGTCGGACATCGGTCGTCCTGCTCCCACGATTTTGTGAGATTCCGTCGATATGCTGCGGTTGCGGGGCAGTCAACCGGATTACGACATCGACCGGGCGCGGTTGCGGCCCTTGGCCGGCGCGGCGCGGCGGCGCATATGTCCCGCCGCCATGACCCCCTTTGTCAAGATGCACGGCCTGGGTAACGATTTCGTCGTGCTGGATGCGCGCGGCGGAAGTGTGCTGGATGCGCGCGGCGGAAGTGTGCTGGATGCGCGCGCGGTCGCCCCGGCCATCACCCCCGCCAAGGCCGCCGCGATTGCGGACCGGCGGTTCGGCATCG